>JBBQRU010000001.1:0-100328 GCA_038214545.1 Cyanophyceae cyanobacterium
TAAAAGCCCCGGAAGGCTTGCCCTGCAAGCCTTTTATCGGAAATAACAGAAAGATGATTGATTTAAGAGCAAAAACCCTACCCTGTAAGACTTTCAGGCGAATGTTTGGTCTAACTAACATAAAGGGAACGGTAGAACCGAAAATATTAAGAATTAAATTTATTGGTTAGGTTTGATATTCGGGCGATCGCAACCGGATATTTTCCAAAAAGACTGCTGCTGAATACTTTTGGTAGCTACTTGTTGGCAGTTCTGTCTAGATGTTAAATTCCATACATCTAATTTAGGACGATCAATTGCTAGCCAGGGAATAGCGGGAAGTAGATGTTTGCGGGTGTAGCGCACCATACTCCAAAAGTGAATCCACATGTAGCGGCTAAAAAATTTCTTGTCGCTGACGGCTAAGTGATGGTGTCTTATTTGGGAAGAAGGTACATAATAAACTTGCCATCCTGCTTGATGGATACGTCTCGCCCAGTCTATATCTTCAACGTAGAGAAAGAAGCCTTCGTCAAGTGGTCTTACTTCTGCAAGTATTTCACGACGGATGAATACAGCATCTACTGGAATTTTTTTAATTAAAAATATCACTGACTTGTTCCTCGAATTGATATATCCACTCATAAATTTCAGTAAGAGTCATCTTGGCATCTCTTTGTGGTTGCCATCCAGTGACAGTCATCACTTTACGGGAGTCCGTAATAAAGATAGGGACATCACCAATTCGGTTTTCTGGAATAGGGGTGATTGGAATCTGATGACCAGTGATTTCCTGACAAAGTTGAGTCGTTTCATAGAGTGAAAGCGTGTTGGTTGTACCACCACCAACATTAAAAGTCTGTCCCTTCAATTCTTCTAAATTCTGAATTTCTAAATCGATGAGGTCTAGTAAATCTGCTACGTGCAAAAAGTCCCTGACCTGTTTGCCTGTCCCTCTATAACCAATGTATTTTAGGGGTTTCTGGAAGTAATGAAATGCCATCCATAAAGCAAAAACACCTTGATCTACCTTTCCCATTTGCCAGGGACCAGTCAGGACCCCACAGCGATTAATTAGAGTCCTCAATCCGTAGGCATCAGCATACTCAGCGATTAGTAATTCTGAGGCTAGTTTGGTTGAGCCGTAGAGAGAACGAGCCTTATCTAAAGGAAACTCCTCAGAAATACCGTGACTGGATGCACCTGGTAAGGGCTGTTGATCTGTCAGTTGAAAGCGCGTTTCTGTTTCCGTAAATTCCAAAGCATTGAGGTAAGCAATAGGATACACTCGGCTAGTAGATAGAAAAATAAAATCTGCTTGAGTTTTGCGAGCCAATTCCAGGCAGTTAATGGTTCCTACCAAGTTAGTTTGTAGTACATAGCCAGGAGAAGTATATCCCTCCAAAACGGATGGTTCTGCAGAACATTCTAAGATTAAATCTGGTTCCAGTGCCTCTGGATCTAAATCTTCTGTATTTCGGACATCACCATGAATGAAGTGAATACCTGCTTTCTTGAGCCGAGGTAAACTTAATTCAGAACCCCTTCGCTTCAAGTTATCTAAAGCGGTAATTTGCCACTCAGGATAGCGCTTAACTAATCCTAAACAAAGAGAAGTACCTACAAAACCTGCTCCCCCAGTAATTAAAACACGTCTACTCATGAGTTTGACTTAGTTCTGTTGAATTATTTATTTTCTCAAATAAAAGGTTGCTTTTTAACCTAATTTGTTTCCCTATTGGGCATCAGATAATTCACCACATATCACCTGTGCTAATGAAAAGCAAATTTGAATAAAAATGAATCAGGCAGTGAAAGGAGGTAATAAATGAGTATTGCTCTAATTTAACACAGTTGTCAATAAGCTTACTTTAATGGTTGGTTTATATAAAAATAAATTACTTGTATGAAAGCTAAATGATTTGATGGGAGCAGTTAATTGTCCTCGAAATAAAGACATAGCTTCATTATCATTTCTAGGCAAATGACTGAGGAGAATACCATTATCCGAATTCTCAGGAATTATCCTGTAACTCTGACTAAAACCGTTTACATAGTTAACTTGCATCATCACAGGTGGAGACCTAAAGACAGCTTTGTAAATTTTGCCGAACAAAGAATATGTGAATTTAACTTTTGCTCGGATTATCGAGCCACTCATTTCCATTAACTGAGGAGTATTCCACGGAATGGATATACTTTTGTCTATATTACTAGGTAAACATCGACTTGATTGCTGCTTTTTCAGAAGTATTAAATTTGTTGAGGGGTGAGTTGAATTTATTGAGAGATGAGGAAGATTAATTAAATCAGAAACTTCGTTTGATGGTTGGTAGTTACAAAAAACATAAAAAAACGTTTTCGGCTCATCAAAAAAAGGATGCCTCTCATCAATTGAGGAAAAACTGTAAAGTATATAGTCTCTCGGCTCTGTTGACAAGCTTTTAAAGTTGATATTATCGAGAGCAGTTGTATAAGCTGAATAGGATTGAAATATCGGTCTTGGTTTCCAGTTAAGGTTGTTAGCTGGTACTAATGAAATTTCCCAAGGAATAATATCTATCAGCTTACTACCTACTATTTTTATTACATTTTCGGGTAACTTAGAATTAGCTAAATTTAGTTTACTTTCTTGTTCTATTTTAATCTGTAAACTCTTAAAATTAAGTAGAGATGAAACATTACTAATTATCTCATTTGGGATTAATTTTGCAGCCATGTCTGTAAAAACCCCAAACATAACTATAGATGGCAAAGATATTACAATACCAACGATCAATATGTATTTGTAAAAATGGTAGGAAATGGTGAGGTAACGAAATCGCTTTATTTTCAGGAGGCATAATACAAAAAATAATGGTGCTATTGTGGTGAATAATACAACATGATTGTCTTGACGAACAAAACCATGCTTTAAAGCTATCAATAGAATAAAAAATAGTGCTAAAGAGAAGTTAAAATATCCATCTTTAGCTAAAAAGAATAAAGTCCAAATTATCAGGAAACATATAGATAAAGCAAAAGCTAACTGAATCTTAGAAAATATCAATAAAATCGGCAATAAGGCTGGCTGAACTCTACGCGTACCTGCAACTACAAGACTCATTGCGCTAGAGTAACCTGAGGAAATTTCTAAAGAGTTTTGCAAGTAATTTACTAAAGAAGGAGATGGACTATAACAGATTGTGTAAGCTAGTAATGAGAAGTAACTTAAATAAAATATCAACCAAGGTAGCAAGTATTTATTGCTAGATATATTTAAGACATTAGTTTCATTTGTATTACTAGTATCAGATTTATAATTAATTTGTCTCTTAATCAACCAAACGGAGAATCCACTGGCGGCTGAAATAAAAATATTGACTAGTATCGTACTCAAAGAAAGCAGAGAATTAGATGGTATTAACAAAATCCAAGATATAGAAGTAGCTGCTAACAGTGAATTTATTATTGCACAAGTATTAGTCGCTATCTCCAGTCTTGTTTTTGCTATAATGGCTTTGTAAAAATTCATTAGTAAAAATAATGTAAGCGACCCAAATACATAAATTCCTAGACTAAATTTAGTCATTAAGCAGAAACCAGAAACGACACCTAGCAGAAGAGGTGTTAGACGAGGATATCTCTGAAAAATACTGTCAAAAGTTAAGATTATTAAATATATAGATAAAATTTGATAATCGACTGATATTCCCATCAGCAAAGCATATAAAATACTCAGCCCTAAAAGTAGTTGATGAATATGGCTTTTTATAGTTAATATTCTGATAATTGAAACTGCGAATAATAACAAGTAAATTAGCCAACGAAAAAGTGTAATCTGCCAAAAATTGTGTTCTAAAGATGAGCCAGAAATTAAATAGCCTAGTGGGCCATAAGTAAATATAATATCCTTGCCAAAAATTAGTTGCTTTTGTGTTGCTTCACCAATTGCGTAAGACCAAGATGGATCTAAGCCTGTATTGATCGGCTGGGCTACATGAGGTATAAAAGCTATAAAAATGTATAAAATACTACACCATATAGCAATTCTGATATATTTCGGTTTCGATGAATTCAAGCTATTATTTCGCATAAGTAAAACTCATGTAGGTTTTTCATTCATGTAAATAGGCAGGTGGGAAAATTTACAATTTACGCTCGGATTTTTTTGGTTTTATTTAGGGCTATAACTTGGCTTTTTTGCGAAGATAATCACCTCTAGCAAGATATTTTTCTAGCCAAATGTAGAGAACAATAAATAAATATCTACTTCCCATCTCTTTCAGCTTTAGTTTAGAAATACCCGTGGCACGGTTTTGCCAAGTAATAGGAATGATTGTGTAAGTATATCCTCTAATAATTGCTTTAAGAGGCACTTCAACTGTCAAATTAAAGTGGTGAGATAGCAGTGGAGAAATCCCTTCAATTACTTCTCGACGGTAGGCTTTAAAGGCGTTAGTGGTGTCATTAAATTCCAAGCCAAATATAAGTTGGATAAATAGATTTGCTAAACGGTTCACAAACAATTTATGCGTTGGGTAGTCAATGACTTTACCGTTCCTGATGAAGCGGGAACCGAAAACACACTCATAGCCTTCTTGCAGTTTATAATAGTAGTCTACAATGTTTTCTGGTGCATCAGAACTATCTGCCATTACAATCGCAACAGCATCTCCTTGAAAGTTTTCTAAACCGCAGCGCACAGCAAAGCCAAATCCATTAGGAAAATAGTTATTTATGTAATGTACTTTTTTATTTTGAGAACTTAGCTGCTGCAATAATAGTTCTGTTTGATCGCGACTGTTATCATTAACAACCAGAATTTCGTAGTTAATCTCCTTTTCTTCTAATAACTGAGTGATAGATTCGACAGTTGGTACAATACAACCTTCTTCGTTGTGGGCAGGAATCACAATCGAGAGAAGATTAATCTTTTTTTCGATTTGTGAGGATCTTGGATTAGGAAAACTATCTTCCAGTGCAGGAGCCAATCCTTCTGGATAATAAATTTCTGAGGACAACTTTGCCTGTTGCCGGAATAAATTTTTCAACATGATAGGCAAATCCAAAAACAACTGATAAAGAGCCTGAGAAGATTCATCTGTTTTTTTTAGCTCCACCGACTGATATTATTCGTAAAAATCTCTTTCAATATATCTTCTACTGTGTAGTTTATCTCCCAGTTAGGATAGTAATTTTTGAATTTATGGACATCACTAATCCACCATATATGGTCTCCAATTCGATTTGATTCTATATAGTTCCAGATCAGCTTTCTGTCAGCAATGACTTCACAATGCTGAATAGCTTCTAATATAGAGCAATTACTAAAACGGCTACCGCCAATGTTATAAACTTCAGCTACACCAGGAGCTTGATAAAAGTGGTAGAAAGCACTTACTAAATCGTAGCTATGGATATTGTCACGAACCTGCTTACCCTTGTAGCCGTTGACTTGGTAAGGCTGTCCCGTAATGGTACATTTCATTAAGTAAGATAAAAAGCCATGCAGTTTAGTCCCAGAATGACCGGGACCCGTTAGACATCCACTGCGGAAAGAGACCGTTTTCATACTGAAATAACGCCCATACTCCTGTACCAAAATATCCGCTGCCACCTTAGAGGCTCCAAACAGCGAGTGTTTACAATTATCAATGCTCATCTTCTCATCAATTCCCTGGTTGTACGGATGAGTCTCTTCTATTTCCCAACGCATTTCTTGCTCAACCAGTGGCAAGAAATTGGGAGTGTCTCCATAAACTTTGTTGGTAGAGCAAAATATAAATACTGCTTCTGGAGAATGTTGGCGGGTATTCTCTAGTAGCACTAAAGTCCCATTAGCATTAACTGTAAAGTCGGTGTAAGGGTCACTAGCTGACCAATCGTGGGAGGGTTGAGCCGCTGTATGAATGATCAGTCTGATATCCTTATTATAGCTCTGAAATATTTGGGAGACTGCTTCGTGATTACGAATGTCAATATTGTGGTGGATATATCTATCGCCATAATCCTGTAAGAGTTGATCTCGACTCCATTGTGTTGAAGCATTTTTACCAAAAAAAACTTCGCGCATATTGTTGTCAATACCAACAACTGTAAAGCCAAGATTACAAAAGAATCGGACTGATTCAGATCCAATCAGTCCTGCAGATCCGGTTACAAGAACTATGTTCATAATAATGAAAAAGACTATTATTTTATAAGCCCAAAAAACTGATTTTTTCAGTAAACATTATGCCTAACTTTTAGTAAAATACCTAAGTCCGCTTTTAAATAGAGCTAAATTGCTCAAGAACTTAGAATTCTAATGATGTTAGAAAATAAAGCGGATTTTTCTTGTTTGGCAATTATCTTAGGATTTTGTTAAATTTTTTTAGCATAATACTTACTGAAAAGCCAAAAATATTTGCTGTCTTTTTTTCTAAATAGTTCTTGAGTGTTAGCAATTATCCACATTTGTTTAACCGAAAAAATACTGAGACTGGAATCAGTTTTATGACTTTACTGGTTAGGTTTGATATTCGAGCGATCGCGCTGATATCCCTTCCAAAAAGACTGCTGCTGAATACTTTTGGCAACTACTAAAGGTTGATAGTTTTGCTTGGATGTTAAATTCCATACATCTAATTGAGAGCGATCAATTGCTAGCCAGGGAATAGCGGGAAGTAGATGTTTGCGGGTGTAGCGCATCATACTCCAAAAGTGAATCCACATATAGCGGCTAAAAAATTTCTTGTCGCTAACGGCTAAGTGATGATGTATGATTTGGGCATCTGGTACATAATAAACTTGCCATCCGGCTTGATGGATACGTCTTGCCCAGTCTATATCTTCAACGTAGAGAAAGAAGCCTTCGTCAAGTGGTCCTACTTCTGCTAGTATTTCACGACGGATAAATAGACATGCACCTAGAAGCCAGTCTACTTCTCTTGGTTGGGAGTGATCGACATCTAACATCAGGTGGTGCTGGTTGAAGCGGGAGTTTCGCAATAAGCCGCGCAGTGGTGTACGTCTGGCAATTACAGATGTAATGCTAGGAAAACGCCGCGCTGATGGTTGAATTGCACCATCGGGAAATAGCAACTGTGCGCCACATAAACCAACTTTGGGATGGGTGTCCATGAAGTTGATTAATTTTTCTAATGCATGGGGGAGAACTTCGGTGTCGGGGTTGAGGATGAGGATGTAATGACCTTTGGCAATTGCCATGCCAAAATTGTTGTTGGCAGCAAAACCGCGTCTTTGTTTATTTATGTGAAGTTTTACTTGGGGGTAACTGCGGGCGATCGCGGCACTTTCATCATCAGACCGATTATCAATTACAATTAGTTCACCGTTAATCCGTGTTATTTCGGGTACTAATGTATTGAGGCAGCGATCGATGTAAGCACCGTGGTTGTGAGTAACGACAATAACAGAGAGTGGTATCACGGGAATTAATTATAAGTTTAAATAGTAGATATTAGACTTTCATAGAGATGAGTCCACTTTTCGACACATGACTGGATAGAAAAATGAGATATTAAACGTTCTCGCCCACGTTTTCCCATAATAACTCGCTCATCGGGATTATCTAATAATTGTTGGATCGCATTAGCCATAGCTTCCGGCGCACCAGGTTCAACTAAAAGACCAGTTACTTGATGTTCAACCATCTCCACGCTACCACCATGAGCATTAGCGATCACTGGTTTACCCGCTGCCATTGCTTCTAAAATTACAGTTGGGAATGGGTCTGGCAAAGTTGAAGGTAAGACAAAAATATCATAAGCTTCTAAAACAAGAGGTATATCAGAGCGGAAATTGCTAATAATAGCGGTAGAGGAGAGACTTAATTGAGTTGCAAATGCTTTTAATTCTTCTAGTAAATTTTCTTGCCCAGGAAAAGTACCACCAACTAATGCAAAACGGACTTGGGGATTTTTAGGCTTGAGAATATTTGCAACTTGTAAGAAATATTTTTGCCCTTTCCAATTGCTTACTCGTCCAATCATACCTACTAAAGGTTGTTCTGAATGGACTTGCCATTCCTCGCGCACTTGCTGACTCTCACTAGCACAATCAATAATGTCTATGCCATTATGAATCACAATTGCCTTTTTCTCATTCAGTTGGTTTCCTATACATAAATGTTTACGCGTAGGTTCAGAGACAGCTACCACTTGCTTTGACAGTCTAGGTATCAGCCAAGAGGTAAATCGCCAGAGAAGGCGAGGGTGGATGATAATTTCATGGACATGCCAAATATGAGGTTGACGAGTTATGTAAGCAGCGATCGCTCCCGGAATGACTGCGACTGTAAAACTATGAACTATCTGTATAGATTCTTGCTGAATTAGGCGAATCAGTGCAACCGTAGATGTACTTAAGCGAAAAAGATATTGCAGGAAGCCAAAAGGATTGAAGTATTTACGGCGTAAGATTGCCAAATCCAGATGAATTGTTTTAATATTCTGTTCATGCAGAGCTTTACTCAGCAATCCTTGGTAGGGAATATCGTTGGGTAAAACAACTATTGCTCGGAATCGATGTTTGTCTAGTCCTTTGACTAATTCGAGTAAGATGCGATCTGAACCGTACATCTCATCACTAGAATGAACGTAAAGAATTGTGTGAGGTATTTTACTATTTAGCATGAAAAATTAAAATTCAATGATTCAAATACCAATTTAAATTTATCCGTTGGCTTTGATAATACTTTTTTCTCTAAAAGTTCCATCAAATATTCCTTTTGCGACTATGCTAATACTGTTTAAGTCGAAATTGTTGTTTTTTATATATTTTGTCGTACACCAACACAGAACAAGCAATAATTTAACTTTTTCCTGGAAATCCCATGATTGACTTTTAATCATAAATATAGTATTGCGTATATGGTAATAGTATCTACCTGTATTATCAGCCAAAATTGTATAATTATCAGCAGTTTTATGATATACAACACTTTCAGGTACTAAGTATCCAGTTTCAAATCTTAAAATTCGGGCAGTAAACTCAGCATCATCATTCCAGATAAAGTAATGTTTTAAAGGTAAGCCATATTTCTCAATAGCATCGCGATGAATCATTAAAGAGACAAATGAACTTGAACGCAACAATAAAAGTCCTTTTGTCGCAGCTTCTAAAAACTGTTCAATGCGGTCAACAAAAAATCTAGGTCGGTTCATCGGATGAAGACTATCATCTGTCCAGAGAACTTTACTTGCGAGAATAAGGGGTTGAGTAAGTCCTCTGGGAGATTCAGCAACGGTCAGTAAAGCCTCTAAAGCTGATGAAGTTGGAATTGTGTCATCATCCATCACCCAAATCCACTCATAACCTTGGTCATAAGCTAATTTCATCCCAGTATGGAAGCCACCAGCACCACCTAAATTTTTATCTAATCGAACATAATCAATTTTATTGTTATTTAAGTAACCTTTTTCATGTAGTAAGTTTTGAGTTCCATCCGTAGATGCATTATCAATTAATATAATTTTGTCAGGTAATCTTGTTTGATTAGCAATTGCATTCAGACAATCAATTAACAGTAACTTTCGGTTAAAAGTTACAATTATTACTACAGGTAATATATTCATTGCTGAATCTGACTCGCTTTGTTTAAGCCAAAATAGTTATGCCAAAATGGCACTGAAGTAAATTCTTTAAATGATTTTTTCCATTCTAAATTAACAGATGACCATATTAAGCGACTTTTTATAACAAGTATCAGCCATCTAATCAACATTTTAATTCCAACAGTCTGATTTAGTATGTTTTTATAAAATCCGTTTTCTTTGTTAAAGAGAACTACTTCATTCTTCCTAAATGTCTTATGCCAATAGCCAACTTTATCTACGATAAATGCCTCTTCTTTACGGATTAAAAAGCTGGGTAATAGGTGATTGTTCAATGTCATAAAAATTAAAATCATTTTTAGTGGGCTAATTTTTGACTGCTCATAAAATTTACTAATAGGATAATTTTTGTCCTTAATTTTGATTCGGCTTTTGTGCAATTTGCTAAGATTCATGACATCAAAATGTAGTTGTTCAAAATTTAAATATTGAAAAAATTTATCACCTTTTAAATAATCTTCAAAAGCTTTAAGAATCATTCCTGCTGAATTGTAATCAAATATAAAGATGTAGAAAATAAATCTTCTAGTAAGTCTTTTAACTGTAATAAAATGATTTGAATGTTGATAGATTGAATTAACAATTAAAGCATTTCTTGTAAAATAGTAAATATCCCAAGTTATCAACTTTGCATAGAAAGGTTCATGCCATACAGCAATAGATGGGAAAGGAACTATTCTTTCGCCAAAATTTTCTTTGATTCTTAAACCAAATTCTACATCATCCATTTTTACAAAGAAAGGCATCAGCAGCCCAATCTGGGAAATAAATGTTTTTGGTGTACAGAAAAACCAGAATGCCCCGTAATCAGGGGGTTCTTCAAGCAATAAAAAATTTAATTTTTTAGTATACTGCAAATACAAGTTATTTTTTAATGAAGCCAGTGAAAGTATATCAGAAGTACTACGATCTGAGCGAGTACAATATAATGCTCCAGCTTCATGCAAGATATGCTTTTCGTATAAATCTAGCATACTACCAGCAACTGCAAAATCTTCTCTTGCATACTCATATAAAGCAAAAAGCCGATAAATTGATTCACTATCTAACTCTATATCATCATCCATTAGTAAAATATGAGAATATTTATCCTCATTTAAAACTTCTAATAAGCCTCTGTTAAATCCTCCACTACCTCCACTATTTTTATTAAAGATTATTTTGATTTTTTCGTTATTCTGATGAATAAATTCTGATTTGTTTAAAGTGTTACCATTGTCGATAATAAATAAGCTAAAGTCTTTAGTGTTTAATATAGAATCTTGCAAAATAGTTTTGATAGTCTTGAGCACATAAGCTTCTTTCTTGAATGTACAAGTAATTATTCCTAAATAAACTTCTTTGGATTTAGGTTTATCAGTAGCAACAAGTCCTCCCCTAAAGATACCTATTTGACTAAGACAGACTATTTCTAGATAGAGCCTTCCTAAAGCTTTATATTGCCCAAAATCGGGAATGATGAACTTCACATAATCTAAATTGTCACAATTCCTAATCTCTCTCGTTTGAATCATTTCTCTATTCTGACCGTAGAACTCTCGGTAAGCAGAAATTATAAAATCGCCTTCAAGTTTTAAAAGATAATATATAGATTCAATATTAGTATATTTGACATAAAAGGTTTCATAGAATGAATTAAAATAAGAGTCTAAAGATAAAATATCATTTTGTTTGAAGATAAGATTTTGCTCATCGAAACAATAGTTAAGTTGATTGATGCCATCTGTTTTAATATATAAACCAGCAACATCGAGCGTTGGTGGAAATCTTATTCTTGCTATTGTACTCATGTTAATGAACTCGAATATTAGGAATTTATGAAAAATATGATAAGAATAATGATTCTAAATATATGAAAATATTCCTGAAGTTTAATCTGACAAAGACACGAAATTTACTAAAAGACTATAACTGCAAGTGATAACACAAATTTTTCCGGCAAAGTAGGGTGAATATACGGATGTTGATCTTTTCACTAACCCAAATCAATCTCCTGCATCTCATGGCGGAGTAAGATAGCGTAACGTACCATTGTTTAGATGTTGATGGGTAAAATACCCTACGTTTATAGGGGGTCATCTAATGTTGGCAGAATCTCGACAATTTATTGGTACATCAGCCGTAGCGCTAATCTGTGTCTTAGGAGTGGGCTATCTCCAAGTTCCGCAACTTCAAAGCCTGATAGCCAGCCAAAAAGCCGCCACAGTGCAAACCTTGGAAAAAGCTACCCAAGCCGAAGAACTTCGACTCAAACTGCTGCAGAAAATACCCGCATTCGGATTTGACAACTTCTTCGCAGATTGGACGTACCTGAACTTCATCCAATACTTTGGCGATGACGATATTCGGGCGAAAACAGGTTACAGGCTAAGCCCAGAATACTATGAAATAATTATCAAACATGATCCCCGGTTTTTAGAATCTTATATCGGTCTTTCCACCAGCACCTCAATGTATGCCGCCATGCCAGAAAGGTCGATCGCTCTCATGGACAAAGGTCTACAATCACTGCGACCAAATTTACCACCCCAAAGATCGTATTACGTTTGGCGCTACAAAGGCATCGACCAACTATTATTTCTCGGAAATGCACCCGCAGCCAAAGAGTCATTTACCAAAGCCGCTGAGTGGGCTAGCCAATACTCTGACCCGGAAAGCCAGCAGGTAGCAACTGTTTCACGGCAAACTGCGACATTTTTGGCTCGGAATCCCAATAGTAAATCGGCGCAAATTGCAGCTTGGACGATGGTTTTATCTAATGGCGTCGATGAGCGGACTAAGAAAATAGCAATTAACCGGATTGAATCACTGGGCGGTAAATTAGTCAATACACCTAGAGGCATAGCTGTGCGATCGCCCAAACAAGATTAGTCAACCCTATGTATTGGTACAACGGTAATTTAATTGAGGCGACGACGATTGAACTAGCAATTGACGATCCCGGCTTACTCTATGGAGCGACAGTCTTTACTACCCTACGGATTTACGAGTCACTCGATAGTAGATTAACGCAGTGGGCGGCACATTGCGATCGCCTGTCCAAAACAATGCAAGCATTTAGCTGGGAACAACCAGATTGGCAGCGAGTGCGGCAAGGTGCAGAATCAATGGTAGGGTTTCCCGTACTAAGAATTACCTTATTTCCCGATGGTCGGGAATGGATTACCGGAAGATTGCTACCAGAAGACTTAGCATGCCGCCAAAAGCTAGGTATTTGCGCTAGCGTAGCATTATCGGAATTAACGCGCTGTCTGCCTTCTCATAAAACTGGCAATTATTTGTCAGCTTGGTTAGCAAAAGCGCATATTCAAGAAGCCATACTAGTAGATACAGCCGGAAATTGGCTAGAAACCAGTACAGGTAATCTTTGGGGATGGCGAGATGGGAGTTGGTGGACACCACCAGTGAATGTCGGGATCTTACCGGGGATCGTGCGATCGCAATTGCTAAAATTGTTGACAGTGCGCGAGGAACCTTGGACAGATGAATTGGTCACAGGGATGGAGGCAATAGCTTATACCAACAGCATTGTCGAAGTGATCCCGATCCACACAGTGATTACAAGCGCGAGGCGATTAGAATACGATCCTGCCCATTTTAGTCTTCAACAATTGCGAAAACTTTTCCTACCATGACAAACAACACCTCTCTCATGTAAATTAAGATAAGTTAACATAATTGTTAAGACAAGAAATTAGCCGCGCGAAGATAAAAAACCTTAGGAGGATAAACCGAGCGTGAATAAACGGTGGAGAAATGCAGGGCTGTATGCACTGCTAGCAATTGTTGTCCTTGCCTTAGGTACAGCATTCTTCGACAAACAACCTCAAAGTAGAGAGAGTTGGGCGTATAGTCAATTTATCCAAGAAGTTGAGAAAGGCAAAGTTGAGAAAGTACAACTCAGCGCCGACCGCTCAACTGCGATAGTTTCGCCAAAAGACGAACCAGAAAAGCGGATTGTCAACCTAGTTAACGATCCCGACTTAATCAATACCCTCAGAAAATACAACGTAGATATTAACGTTTTGCCACAAACCGATGAAGGTTTCTGGTTTAAAGCATTAACTAGTTTATTCTTCCCAGCCTTACTCCTGGTCGGTTTATTCTTCCTACTACGTCGCGCCCAAAGCGGCCCAGGTAGTCAAGCCATGAACTTTGGCAAATCCAAAGCCCGAGTCCAAATGGAACCACAAACCCAAATCACCTTTGGGGATGTAGCCGGAATCGACCAAGCCAAACTGGAACTAAACGAAGTAGTTGACTTCCTCAAAAATGCTGATCGCTTTACCGCCGTCGGAGCTAAAATTCCCAAAGGCGTATTGCTAGTAGGACCTCCAGGTACAGGTAAAACCTTATTAGCACGAGCTGTAGCCGGTGAAGCAGGCGTCCCCTTCTTCTCCATCTCCGGTTCAGAATTTGTGGAAATGTTCGTCGGTGTCGGTGCATCACGCGTCCGCGACCTATTTGAACAAGCCAAAACCAACGCCCCTTGTATCGTCTTCATCGATGAAATCGACGCAGTCGGTCGCCAACGCGGTGCAGGTTTAGGCGGTGGAAACGATGAACGCGAACAAACCCTCAACCAACTGCTGACCGAAATGGACGGCTTTGAAGGTAACACCGGCATTATTATTATCGCCGCTACCAACCGCCCTGACGTACTCGATGCAGCCTTACTACGTCCCGGTCGCTTTGACCGCCAAGTCGTAGTTGACCGCCCAGACTATGCAGGTCGTTCCGAAATCCTCAAAGTTCACGCCCGTGGCAAAACCCTAGCCAAAGACGTAGACCTCGACCGGATTGCCCGTCGGACACCCGGATTCACCGGCGCAGATCTTTCCAACTTGCTCAACGAAGCCGCGATTCTCGCCGCCCGTCGCAACTTGACTGAAATCGCTATGGACGAAATCAACGACGCGATCGATCGCGTGTTAGCGGGACCAGAAAAGAAAGACCGGGTAATGAGCGAAAAACGCAAAACCTTAGTAGCATACCACGAAGCTGGTCACGCCTTAGTTGGAGCGCTAATGCCAGACTACGACCCAGTCCAAAAAGTCAGCATCATCCCTCGCGGACGCGCTGGTGGCTTAACCTGGTTTACTCCTAGTGAAGACCGGATGGATACTGGCTTGTACAGCCGTTCTTATCTCGAAAATCAGATGGCTGTAGCATTAGGCGGTCGGTTAGCTGAAGAAATCATCTTTGGTGAAGAAGAAGTTACCACTGGTGCTTCTAATGACCTCCAACAAGTAGCCCGAGTTGCCCGCCAAATGATCACTCGTTTTGGGATGAGCGATCGCTTAGGTCCTGTCGCCTTAGGTCGCCAACAAGGTAACATGTTCTTGGGTCGCGACATCATGGCAGAACGCGATTTCTCGGAAGAGACTGCAGCGGCAATTGATGAAGAAGTTCACCAATTAGTTGAAATAGCTTACCGCCGCGCCAAAGAAGTTTTGGTAAACAACCGTCATATCTTAGACAAATTAGCAGAAATGCTAGTTGATAAAGAGACAGTTGATGCGGAAGAATTGCAGGAATTGCTGGCAAATAATGATGTGAGAACTGCGGCTTTCGCTTAAGAGGGGGAGTTTTGAAACGCAGAGGGGCGCGGAGGTTCGCAAAGGAGTTGCTTTGTGTTCCTCGGCGTTACCTCGGCGTCCCTCTGCGTTTTTTAAGATATTACGGAAAATGCATAAGTCTGATTGAATCAGATATATAGTATCTCCAGTATCTTGAGTAGGATTTATGACAGTCCCAACCGTGATCAATAATCGTTACCGTGTAACTCAGGTTTTGGGAGAGGGTGGTTTTGGACAGACTTTTTTGGCGGAAGATGCTTACTCTCCCAGTGGTAAGCGTTTTGTGATCAAGCGTCTCAAACCGATTAACTCGAATCCGCAAATTTACCAGATGGTACAGGATCGGTTTCAACGCGAGGCTGCAACTCTCGAAGAGTTGGGAGAGAAGAATGAGCAAATTCCCAAGTTGTTTGCTTACTTTCAGGAAAATGGCGAGTTTTATCTTGTTCAAGAATGGATTGAGGGTTTAACTCTGACTCAACGGGTGCAGCAGTTGGGTGTTATGAGTGATGGTGTCGTGACGACGATCCTGAAGCAGCTTTTGATATTGATTGATTTTATTCATAGTAAACCGCTTTTACATCGCGATATTAAGCCAGATAATATTATTCTCCGAACCGTAGATCAGAAACCTGTGTTAATTGATTTCGGGGCGGTTCGGGAAACAATGGGTACAATCGTTAACTCTCAAGGTGAGAGCGGTACTTCAATTGTGATTGGTACACCGGGTTTTATGCCTTCAGAACAGGCTGTTGGTAGAGCTGTATATTCGAGCGATTTATACAGTCTCGGACTAACAATGATTTATCTCCTCACAGGGAAAATACCACAAGAGTTGCCTACAGACCCTAGAACTGGAGATATTTTGTGGCAACAATATGCGCCAAATGTCAATCCCACTTTAGTGACAGTTTTAAATAAGGCAATTCAACCACATATTAATGGTCGCTATATCACTGCTAAAGAAATGTTGGCGGCTTTAGATAGTACGACCCCTGTAACAATCATTAACCTTCGTCAAACTCCAAACAATCAGATCCCTGTTAATCAGGTAAATAATCATCCGTTTACTCCTGCATATGGCAATGATCAGGGGATGCTCTATCAAAGTGGTCAAGGTACTTTTAATACTTCAGTACCTGTACCTCCGGAAATTTATGCTTGGAACTGGGGGGCTTTTATGTTACCTGGTTTATGGTGCTTAACTAACCAAACTTGGATCGGCTTAATAACTTGGATACCTTATGTCGGATTTGTCATGCCTTTTGTTTTAGGAGGCAAAGGTAACGTCTGGGCTTGGAGAAGCCGCCAATGGGCGAGTGTCGCCGCTTTCAAAGCTCATCAACGAGCTTGGGCAAAAGCGGGGATTATTACATATGCGAGTTTTTTGGCTTTAATTATTCTCATCCTCGCTGCTTATAAAGACCCACAAACAACGACTACGCAATCTACAGCGACATCGTCACCTGAAGCGGTTGAGACTTCAACTCCGACACCAGCACCTGAGGTTGTCACTCCGACTACAGCTTCACCTATTGTGACTTCAATTCCAACACCATCGCCAACTACCACTAGTAGTGTCAATTCTGCGCGTACTGCCAAAGTTACAGTCGGTTTATTCAAGAGTTTTCGCCACTCCAGCGGTCTGTTTCAAATTGATATTCCTCAACAATGGACTCTCAAAGATACAAGTAAGCCAGGTGAAGTGATCAATTACTGGACTGATCCCGCCCAAAATGTCGGTCTGGTGGTAGATGTATTCAAGACTAACATCAAACAAACTCCAGAGAGTCGGTCTACTCTGTTACAAAAATTTATCAAAAATGGATTTAGCTCTAAACAGGGCTTTGTGATGGATAACCCAGTAATTTTTCCCGGCGGCACTGTCCGCGTCACCTGGAATTATATCACTACCTTAGATAATGGGGCAAAAGCATCGATTACGGGCAATAGCTTTATTCGCCAAAATGGAGATAAAATCAGCGTTTTAGTCCACACTATCCCTGAAGATCAGTATGCTGCGCTAATACCGTCATTCAATCAGATCACTGACAGTTATGTAGTTACTCCCTCGGTAAATGTTCCTTAACAGTGATTAGCGATGATGTCGGTTTCAAAAATAGCCAAGCCGCCAAGAATATCACCGCTGTCAGCAATTGCGTCAAATCTACCCCAGACAAATAACCATCGGCGAAAGAAGCAACACTTCTATCGGTAATACCAAACAGCCAAGAGAAGATACCGAACAGCCAAACACCATACTTCAAGTTGCGTAAAAATACCTTACCAGTAAACTTTTTCTGGTCATCCATGAATTGGCTCCTAAAGTGATTAATCAAGGTGGATCGCAATCCGTATAGACTAGAGTTATGTAAATTTATATCAACTAGATTGACAATAACTGCCTTTAATGATACATAAAGTCAAAAAACGCCGAGGTAACGCCAAAATACACACAGACTCCTCCGCGCCCCTCTGCGCCACCTCTGCGCTCCTCCGCGTTTCAAAAAATCCTCATCGTACCCCAATAGACACTTGTAACAACAGTGCAAATTCTTTTAAATACAAAAAGAATCCTCTTGCATCTATGACCTGGGCAAGAAATAATAGATCATGACGATCGCAATAGATTTCGGCACAAGCAACACAGTCATCGCCCGCTGGAACCCAATCACCCAGCAACCCGAAACCCTTGCCCTCCCAGGGCTATCAACTCAAATCGGGCAAAACCCGCCACTGATCCCCAGCCTAGTTTACGTCGAGGATGCAGCCCAACAAAAAGTATTGCTCGGACAACAAGTGCGCGATCGCGGACTAGATCTCAGTCAAGACCCGCGATTTTTCCGCAACTTCAAACGTGGCATTGGCTCCCAAATCCAAGGTTTCTTACCCGAAATAGACGGAGAAACAGTCAAATTCGAGCAAGTAGGACAATGGTTTCTCACCCAAATCGTCGCCCAACTAGCAACCACCGATCCCAACGAATCCCTAATTCTCACCGTCCCAGTAGACAGCTTTGAAACCTACCGCCACTGGCTAGGACAAGTCTGTCAATTTCTCCCCAGCCAACAAGTGCGGATACTCGACGAACCGACAGCCGCCGCCCTAGGATATGGCATCGCCGACCAAGAAACCCTCCTAGTCATCGACTTTGGTGGCGGCACCCTAGACCTATCCTTAGTCCAACTAGACAGCATCCAAGCTGGCAAAAAACCCTTAGGCTTCATCCTCAAATGGGGTAACAAGCCACTCAACTCAGCCCAAAAAACCAAAACCGCCCGTGTCATCGCCAAAACTGGGCAAAATCTCGGCGGTTCCGATATTGATAACTGGCTAGTAGATCACTTCGCCAAACTCGGACAACCCATTAGTCCCCTCATCACCCGCCTAGCAGAAAGACTAAAAATTCAACTTTCATCCCAAACCCAAGCCCAAGAAGTATACTTTAACGACGAAACCTTAGAAAGCTACGAACTATCCTTAGACCGCGACACCCTGGAAACAATTCTCAAAGAACACTCCTTCTTTGAACTGCTAGACGAATCCATCACCTCACTTCTCCAGCAAGCCAGACGCCAAGGCATCGAAACCGCCAATATTGATGCAGTATTACTAGTCGGCGGCACAGTACAACTACCAGCAGTCCAGACCTGGATCAAACAATACTTTGAACCGGCAAAAATCCACTCCCGCAATCCTTTCGCGGCGATCGCTCAAGGCGCACTCCAACTAGAGCAAGGCATAGAAATCAAAGACTTTTTATACCATAGTTACGGAATCAGGTATTGGGATCGCCGCCACAAACGCCACAACTGGCATCCCTTAATTCCCACAGGACAACCATACCCAATGACCGAACCAATAGAACTAACCCTCGGAGCCTCCGTCGAAAATCAACCCAGCATCGAACTAATTATGGGAGAAATCGGCACAGCCACCAACAACACAGAAATTTATTTTGATGGCGATCGCTTAATTGTCAACCGTCAAGAAAACACCCAAAACGTCCAACCCCTGAACGATCGCCAAGGGGCAAGAACAATCGCCCAACTCAGCCCTCTAGGATCTCCTGGAAGCGATCGGATAAAAGTCCTCTTTCAAGTAGATACCCAACGTTGCCTGCGGATTACAGTTGAAGATTTGTTAACGAATCAAATTGTCCTCCGAGATCAACGCGTTGCCGAATTGAGTTAGGGAAACGCGGAGCTTCCTCGCGGAGCAACTCTGCGTACCTCTGCGCTACCTCTGCGCCCCTCCGCGTTTCAAAAATTCCTCATTTAATGAATGACAATCTTCGTCCCCACTCCCGCCCAACTATATAGTTTTTTCGCTTGTGTGACTGGCAAGTTTACACATCCGTGGCTAGCGCGGCGACCAAATTTGTTGCGCCAATAAGCGCCATGTATTGCATAACTACCTGAGTAATACATGGTGTAGGGGACATCTGAGATGTCATAGTCTTTACCTTTCATCCGGCTGGTACGGAGTTTTCTTTGGACGGTGAAGGTTCCTTCTCTGGTTGGGGTTTTTTGTTTACCGCTACTGATGGGGATTGTGTAAATTATTGTTTCACCTTCTCTGGCAATTAAGCGTTGTTTTGCTAGGTTGACTTCAATCCAGCGCTGGGGTTTTGGGGTGGCTTTTTCGAGGGAGATGGTTTGGTTTTGTGTGGCTGCTGTGACTACTATCTCTGGTTTGGGGGTGTTTTCTGGTGTAATAGTGGGTATTTGTTCTTGTTGTACATCTGTTGTTAGTGATTTGGTAACAGGTGTTGGTTGAGCAACTTCTACTGTGGTTTTTAGTGTTTTAGAGCCGGCTGTGGCTGCTGTTGATAAATAGAATACTGTCATTAGGTATAGTGTGGCACCTACCCAGAAGTTACTTGTGCGCCACAACCAGTTTAGATTAATTAGGTTTTTCACTTTTTTATACTCCTCTTTTCCACCTGAATATTATCTTACTTTTGGACGATTACGGGTGTGCCAATCGCTGCCCAATCAAACAGCCATTTTGCGTGATTTACTGCGACATTGACACAGCCGTGACTGACTGGTGTGCCGAAGCGGCGATGCCAGTAAGCGCCGTGAATGGCATAGTTACCGTTGTAAAACATGGTGTAGGGGACGTTGGGGACGTCGTAATTTCTGCCCCGCATCCGTGATGATTGGTGCTTGGATTGAATTTTGAAGATACCTGGGTACGTCGGTGTTGCATCTTTGCCGGTAGAGATGACAATCGCATAAACTGGTGTGTCGCCTTCCCAAGCTACTAGACGCTGTGTGCTGAGGTTGATTTCGATCCAGCGATCGCGTGATTGTTTGAGGGTGTCAACTGTGGGTGGACTTGTTTCAGTTTCTATTTGAGATGGCGGTATTGCCTGGATTGGCATTACAGTCGCACTCATTATAAGTACTGTCACTGCCAGCAAGTTTCTAGCGCGTGCATATAGCGTAGAGGAAGTGATTCTTTTCATCGTAGATGCCTCCCAATGGCAAATTCTAGGGCATTTCTCAGCTTGCCCCTTTGATTTCAAGTCTAGGCTTGATTCTCTGTCTTCATCTTAATCCAGTCTCAATGATGAGTCACTACTTTTGTGTTTTTTTATACGCAAGGAAGTGTGATTGTTAACTCCGCACCCTGATCTGGGTTAGAGGTGCAAGCCAATTGTCCGCTATGCTGTTCGACGACGATTTGATAGCTAATTGCCAATCCTAAGCCAGTGCCTTTACCGACTGGTTTGGTGGTAAAGAATGGGTCAAATATTTTAGCTAATACGAATGCGCTCATGCCAATTCCATTATCGGCGATGCGGATCAGCACTTGATTGTCCTTGGCTGCTGTGCGAATCCAGATTTTACCACCCGTCTGCTGCATTCGTTTCTCCTGAATGGCATCAACAGCGTTATAAATCAAATTCGCAAAAACCTGATTAATTTCTCCGGCATAACAGTTAACTAAAGGTAATTTGTCATATTCTTTAATAACTTCAATTCCTGCTAACTTTGGTTGTAAAATCGTTAAAGTGCTGTCAAGTCCTTGATGGATATCAACCGCTTTACGAGTAGATTCATCCAACCGAGCAAAATTTCGCAACGCTAGGATAATATCTCGAATTCGCGCGGCACCAACATTCATTGATGACAGAATCTCTGGTAAATCTGTTTTCAGAAAGTCTAATTCTATCTCTTTCGCTTGCTCAACTATTTCTGAGTTAGGGTTTGGATAATGTTTTTGATATAGTTTTACTAAATCTAGTAGACCTTTTGTATATTTATCTGTATATCCCAAGTTGCCGTAAATAAAACTAATTGGGTTGTTAATTTCATGGGCTATACCTGCTACTAATTGCCCTAAACTTGACATTTTTTCACTTTGAATCAACTTTAACTGGGTTTGGCGCAATTCTTGTAGAGTAGCTTGCAGTTCTGCTGTTCTTTCCTCGACTCGTGTTTCCAAAGTAGTATAGAAACGCGAATTCAAAAGCGAAATCGCTGCTTGAGCCGCAATCATGCTTAAAACTTCTAATCTATCTTTAGTAAATGCACCTTTGATAAGATTATTTTCTAAATACAAAATTCCGGTGAGTTCACCTTGATGAACAATCGGTAAAATTAAAATAGAGAGAGTTTTGTTGGCGACAATATAAGGTTCTGACTTATATCTCTCGTCTTCAATTGCATGATCTATGATGAGATATTTACGAGTTCTTTCAACATAATTAATTAAAGAAGCTGGAAGATCTAGGTCATTATCTACTAAAGGCTCAAACACATTTGCATAATCTGTGATACTGTTAATGCAAGAATTTTCTACAAGTAATTGCTCGCCGACTTTAGCAATATATAAAACTTTTTCGGCTCCAGCATTTTCTTTGACAATGTGAATTAGTTTTTCTAACAAGCGGCTGAAGACAATTTCTCCCGATAAAGCCTGAGATGCCTTCAAGACTGTTGACATATCTAGAGACAAGCTTTTTTGAGTTAAGGTTGAACTCATGGAAATAGTCACATCGCTAGATATATTATCAAAAGTCGAGACTACTAAATAAGAATACTGAGACTCTAATTCTTTAGCTTTAGCTATAGCCCCCCAACGAATATAAGTATAATAAGCCTCAATCATGTATGTTTTAGCAATCTTCTCCTTACCTAAATGCAGGTAAAATTCTGCAGCCCGTTCATTTGCTAAAGCTTCTTCTTGAATATAACCATTTTCTGCGGCACCTTGAATCGCCAGGTCGTAAAAATCCATTGCCTGATGTATTTTACCTAAAACTCGGTAGAGTTCGGCTTGAACTAAATTAAACTTATGTAAATAATTCATCGGCGAGTGAGTAGCCCAGTGCTGCATTTTTTTCTGGCTAGCTTGGACTATTTTTAAAAGCGGCTTTTGTGCGGTTGTTTGCGGATATATCGCTAGCCGCGCTAAGGAATCATAAAAATAAAATAGCGGGATAATTGGTGATCCTGTGATCCCAACTAAATATTTAGCTGCTTGTTGAGAGTATTCTAATGCTTGAGAATATTTACCAAAGACATAGCAAAGTTGGAGTTTGCACCAATACAAAGCACAAAGTGATGTAATGTCTTTAGCTGCTATGTATTGAGGTAAATTTTCTTCCTCGTTATAAGCTTCTCCCATTAAACGATCAGGTTCAATAGATGTGGTTGTCAAGTTTAATACTACTTGCCAAACCATTTGATTATGATTTAATGGTAATGCTTGGCTAATTTGGCGGATCGCATATCCATTAGTAGCGATTTTTCGTTCTAAACTGGCTAATTCCTGACCAGTCATATAAGAGAATAAGCATTCTTCAAAATAGCACCAACCTGTATAATCTAAATTTCCCGATTCTAATCCAGTTTTAACTCCTAACTGAAACAGGGCTATGCTTTCTTTGAGATGGCGCTTCCAGGGATAAACCAGCAACCCAACATTGAGTAGTACTTTGACATTTATTGCCTTATTTTTGGACTTAGCTAGCAAATCTAAAGCTAAATTACCAAACTTATAGCCTAATTCAATGTTATTCACTACAGCGCAGAGGATAAAGCCATAACCTGCATATGTCAGGGCAGAAATCGGTGCGTTTCCGTACTTAACAGATAAATTTACCCGTGATAAAGTAATTAATAAATTTAATTCTGGACAAGACAGATAACACGCAGCACTGATGACATTTAGCATCTCCATTACTGCTAATATTTTTGGTTCTGTCATCGCCGGTAAATTCATTAAGTTTTCAACAGGTTTACCAATTAGTGTGATTTTGGTTTGTAGCAGACTCAGAATAATATTTATTTTGTTTGGCTTTTTGGGAAATCTAAAACCTAATAGTTTTAAAACTGATAACCCGATTTCAATTGCTGTTTGATATTTCTTCTGGGCAATACAAGTGAGAATTTGCACTTCATGTATTTTTAACTTGTCAAAAAGACTTTTAGCTTGTTTGAGTCCAATTTCCGTAATATGTTGCAGGCGTTCAAAATCACCAGTGAGATATGCTGCAACTGATGCTTCTGTATGTAAAGCCAAAGCTAAATCATATTCATTTTGCCAAGCATCAATACTGAGAAGTTTTAAGCCTATAGTTAAATAATTTAGTCCTTGTTCGTAGGCGGTAGCTGTTTTTGCTTTACGTCCGGCAATTAAATTAAGATGGACTATTTCATTTTTTTGAGATGGGATAGTTAAAGTATCAATCCCGAAATTTAACTGATTGACAA
This sequence comes from Cyanophyceae cyanobacterium, assembly GCA_038214545.1. Lineage (GTDB taxonomy): Bacteria > Cyanobacteriota > Cyanobacteriia > Cyanobacteriales > Nostocaceae > JBBQRU01. The sequence continues at coordinate 23,887 of JBBQRU010000001.1, forward strand.
TATCAAAAATATAAGTTTCTATTTCTGCTTGTGGGGTATTTTGCCAAATTAATTGTCCGATTTTAAGGTGTGTAGTTTTCTTCTCGTCAGCGGGAATTAGTGAGTAAGCTGCTTGTTGAACTCGGTCGTGTAAGAACTTATAACTTATAGCGGGAATTTGTGAGCTTGAGTTTTGTTCGGCAAAAAATAAAGGAATTTTATAAGATTCACTTAATGGGAGAATTAACCCCATTTGCAATGCTGAATAAATTGTCTTTGCTGTATTAATGAGTGAATTCTCATTCACAATTGATAACACATCAAGACTAAAGGTATTTCCTAAACAAGCTGCAAGTTTAATTAATTTTTGCGTCGCCTCAGGTAGTTTAGAAATTCGACTAGCTACTAGTTCCACTACATTTTGATCGGTGATACCAATACTTTGTATCTCTTGCAGATCCCATTGCCAATTACCCATATTTTCTGGTGGCTGAGGATATGTAAATTTTAATAATTTTTCTTGATAAAGTGCTTGGAGTAATTGGGTAATAAAAAAAGGATTACCAGCAGTTTTGTGATAAATTAATTCAGCAAAAACTGAAATATTCTGTGTATTAGGTAAAGTCTCGGCAATTAACTGCGTCACATTTTCTAGGTTTAACGCCTGTAGGACAAGATTATTGATTGTAATACCAGCTTTTTGAATTGATTCTAAAGTCTGAATTAAAGGATGTGTATAATTAACTTCATTGTCTCTGTAAGCACCAATTAATAATAGATATTTACTCTCTGGAGCAGTAATTAATGATTGCATTAACTTGAGAGTAGCTAAATCCGCCCATTGCAAATCATCCAAAAATATTGCTAAAGGATGTTCTGCTTGGGCAAAGACGCGAATAAAATCACTAAAGACACGGTTAAAACGGTTTTGAGATTCGATTGGTCCTAATGGCGAGATTTCTGGCTGTAAACCAATAATCAACTCCAAATCTGGAATTAAATCAATTATTACTTGCCCATTTAAGCCTAAAGCCTTGAGAATTCTATTTTTCCAAACTTGAAGTTGTGCCGCATTTTCAGTTAATAGTTGCCTAATTAAGCCACTTAAGGCTTGGATTAGCGCCAGATAAGGAATATTCCGCTGAAATTGGTCAAACTTGCCAGAAACGAAATAACCGCGTTGTCTGGTAATTGGTTTGTTTACTTCATTGATGACGGAGGTTTTGCCAATTCCGGAGTAACCAGAAACTAGCATCAGTTCACTACTTCCTTCCCCGACGCGTTGCATTGCCAACTGTAGCAGATGTACTTGTTGTTCTCTACCATACAGTTTTTGCGGGATCAGCAACTGGCTTAAAATGTCCCAGCGACCGGGGATAAAGTCAGCAATTTTATTGCTAGTTTGCAATTGTTGCAGACAGATTTCTAAATCTGCTAACAGTCCGGTGGCGCTTTGATAGCGGGCTTCCGCATTTTTAGCCATTAATTTAGAAATAATCTGAGTAATTTCTGGCGGGATGGCAGGATTGATTTGCGAGGGAGATACAGGTTGTTGAGCCAGATGACAATATACTAGTTCTAGGGGATCGTTACTATTGAAGGGTAATTGACCTGTGAATATTTCATAGAAGGTGACGCCGAAGGAGTAAAAATCACTTCGGTAATCAACATAACGATTCATTCTCCCTGTTTGTTCCGGAGACATGTAAGCCAACGTCCCTTCCAGTTGATTGGGATTAATCGGTTGTAGTGTTTCATTCCAGCAGGAGGCAATGCTAAAGTCAGTTAGCTTAACTTGTTTGGTTTGTGGGTTGATAATAATGTTGGCAGGTTTGATATCTTTATGAGTTATTTGCTGTTTATGTAGCTCAACGAGAGCTTCAGCAAGTTGAATGCCGATATTTAAACAAGTACAGTGATCTAATTTTTGCTTTGAGAGGAGTTGTTTGAGAGACTGTCCGCCAAAGTCATGACATACCAACGCCAGACGGTTTTGATATTCTTGGAGTTGGTATTTGACTATGCACTTCTTATCGAGACGCGCTGTAATTTGGTACTCGTGTTTCAAACGAGCGATCGCGTCCATACTCGGATACTCAGCTTTGAGAATTTTTAAGATAACTGGCTGTTGCTCTACGGTCTTCCCTCGATAAACAATGGTGTTAAATCCATCATGGATAATTTCGGTTAATTCGTAACCCGGAATTCGCAAGTTCGCTAACATAGCGGGAATTATATCTTGCTCCAAAAGGTGACTCCTACAGGCTTATACATAGAGTTCCCCATTTAAATCTGAAAAAAACAGGATTTTAGAATTTTTTTACTAGCTGAACGAGCTTTTTGGCTTGCTGCGTCACCGCTGACCAGTTTTCTGTCTCTATAAACTGTCGGGGAAATAGTTGACCGCTTAAACCGACAGCGATCGCACCGGCTTGTAAAAATTCCTGAGCATTATCCAAAGTCACTCCCCCAGTCGGAATTAGCGGAATGTTCCCCAGTGGTCCTTGTAAACTCCGGATATAACTTGCTCCGCCTACCGCTTGCACCGGAAACACCTTCACACAGTTAGCTCCGCGCGCGTAAGCCGTAACTATTTCCGTTGGTGTCAGTGCTCCCGGAATAATAGGTACCCCACTATTTATCGCCAACTCCATCATCGCCAGGTCAACATGAGGTGTAAACAGGAACTGTGCTCCTGCGGCGATCGCCTCTTCCGTATGGTAGATATCCAACAACGTCCCAGTTCCTATCAAACACTCAGATAATTCTGAACGTAGTTGTGTAATTAACTCCGGAGCGCGATCACTATTCCAGGTGATTTCAATCAATTGCATCCCTCCAGCGGCTACAGCCATTGCCATTTGGTAAGCAACAGACATTTGCGGAGCGCGGATCACAGCGATCGCTCGCTGTTGTTTGAGTGTTTGTAACCAATCGGACATAAATAGCGTCAGGTACAGTAGCTGGAGTATTCTATGTGCCTTTAGTTATACATCTAAACCCCAGGATTGAAACTGAGATCTAAAATTCCGTCGTCAGCAGGATGTAAAAAAATAAATCAATACCTAATCTAGTTGATAGTTACTAAATAAAAAGGTGATAGCACATGCCTCTTTACAAACTTGCAGACTACGATCATAACTACAAAGAAACATTTGGCGGTGAAGACGTAAAATCTTTAGATCTTTATACAGAAAGTGGCGATAAAGTTGGTGCGATCGCTGATGCCCTAGTCGATCATGATGGTCGCTTTCGCTATCTTGTGATTGATACCGGCATGGGAGCTTTAGGTAAGAAAATCTTGCTACCTATCGGTCTATCTCGGATTGATTACAATGCTAAACGCGCTTATGTTGATGGTTTGAGCAAACACCAAGTCGAAGGTCTGCCTGAATACAAAGACAGCATGACAGTCGACTATGAATATGAAGAGCAAGTGCGAGGAGCGTATCGCCCGCAAACTGCTAAAACAAATTACAATCGCGACACATATAATTATCAGCACGAACCTGAATTATACGGTTTGAATGACGCCAATCATCAAACTTTCAAGTTGTATGAAGAACGCTTAGTTGCTAGCAAAACCCGGATCAAGACAGGCGAAGTCTCTATTGGTAAACATATTGAAACTGAAACCGCCAGAGTTTCCGTCCCCATCGACAAAGAACGTGTGGTAATCGAACGCATTACACCTACTGATTTAAAAACAATAGTTGACCAAACCCAACTTCAGTTCACTGAAGGCGAAGTCGCACGCATCGAAGTGTACGAAGAAACTCCTGATATTCACAAAGAAGCCTTTGTCCGCGAAGAAGTGAAAATCAAGAAAGTCGTCGATCATGAAACAGTTGAAGCTCAAGAAACTATCCGCCGCGAAGAATTAGATATCGACACTTCGGGTAAGCCTGATTATCGCACCACCTAATCGCCTAGTATCAAGCATGTGAGCCGTTGCGAAAACAGAGACAGCCTGGGATTAAAATCCCAGGCTCATAGTGCAAGTCCATTAAAATGGACTGAGATATTTATTGAGTCATCTTTAGATGACTGTTGGCTATGAGCCTAGGATTTTAATCCGCTTACGGTCTCATGGAGAATGAAATAGCCCTGGGTTTAAACTGTAGCCTAATAGTAAAAAATGAATTATATAATTCGCATTGCATAAGCTATCTCTTGCGAAAGATGAAGAGCTATTAACAAGTTTCTAACCTACAAAAAGTAACAAACACGAACGGAGAATATTATGGCTTTAATGAAACTTGAAGATTATTATCCAGACCACAATGACATGGCAGACAAAAGTGATGTCAAAGGAATGGATGTGTATTCCAAGACAAGTGACGAGAAAATTGGCTCAGTTAACGATGTTTTAGTTGATGAAGATCAAGGTCGTTTCCGCTATTTCATCGTTGACACTGGCTTTTGGGTATTTGGCAAGAAAGTATTAGTTCCAGTCGGTGTTAGCCAACTCGATCACGGTCAAAATCGGGTATATGTGAATCTCACCAAAGAGCAAGCAGAAAATTTACCTGATTTTCACAGCTTAGAACGCATCGATCACGATTACGAACACCAAGTTGGCGGTGTTTACGGCGCTACCCCAGCAGATACAGCCGCAATGGGTGTAGTCGGCGCAGCCCCCGTTTTAGATTATGCTGCTGCACCTGCAACACCAGATTATACCGCTCCATTAGATTTCACAACTCCATCAGTACCACCCATGCTCGATCGACCAGTTGCTGCACCAGCACCTGTAGCAGATCGGTCACTTGCTGCACCCGCACCTGTAGCAGAAACTCCCATCGACACCACTCGCGATCGCAACACTTACAATTATCAACAAAATCCTTCTTTATATAACTTGAATGACGAAAGTCATCAAACCCTCAAACTGTATGAAGAGCGCTTAGTCGCTAATAAAAAGCGCACCAAAGCTGGCGAAGTTTCAATTGGCAAGCATGTCACAACCGAAACAACTAATGTTACCGTTCCTTTAGATAAAGAACGTGTAGTTGTTGAGCGAGTAACTCCTGCAGATGCTAACCGAGTTGCCAACGCTAATGAAGCTAATTTCCGTGAAGGCGAAATCGCACATATGGATATCTATGAAGAGGCTCCAGACATTCACAAAGAAACAGTTTTACGCGAAGAAGTCCGAGTGAAAAAAGTTGTCGAACATGACACTGTAGAAGCTCAAGAAACTATCCGTCGGGAAGAATTAGACGTTGACGCTCATGGTCTACCTGTAGAAAGACGCAACGCTTAATTTAAAGGTTCGTAGTAGCGCTTTAGCGCTTTGGCGCTACTACAAACTCCGAGTTCAAGTTACAACCTTGTTAAATATGGTGCCCACCATGATTGCCTCTGTCGAAAATCAAGATCGCGTCGGCGAATTACTGGAAAAACTACGCACTAGGTTAAAAAAATATACGGCTCTAACCCGCTCAAGTCAAATAATCGGTGAAATCAAAGATTTAATACTCGATTCTGACCGCAATCTATATTTGGTAGTACAAGTCGCTCATAATCAGCGATTTTTCCTATTAGGTAGCAAGTTAATTCAAAAAATTGATCCCCCAACTCAATCCGTTATCCTCGAAATTAGTGAATCAGAACTAAAAAATATGCCGGAATATTTAGATACCGAAATCAATAATAAAGATATTGTCCATCCCAACCCAGAAATGATGCCAGACGGTGTAGCAGTAATAGCTGATGCTATTGAGCCTCACACCCAGGCTACAACCACAGAGGTGACAGAGGATATAATTCGTTTGCTTGGAGAACGTTTAATCATTGACAGAAGCAAGCGCAAAATTGGTGATGTAATTGTTCGTAAAGAAATTGAAACTTACATGATTCAAGTTCCCGTGCGTCGGGAAAAATTGATTATTGAGCAAGTTAGCCCCGAACACAAACAACTTGCAGAAATTGATTTAGGACAAGAGGAACTGACGGATATTACTTTAGCCGAAGTGCAGAGTGTTAGTCAGAATACCCGTCCACTCAGCGGAATCACAGTTAGTGGCGAATTCGATTCACCTAAAATTGCGAGTCTGTTGTTAAACGCGATCGCAATGGAACGTTCTTCAGGAACTAAAAAAATCCGCATAGAAATTGTCGTCGAAGATGAGTCGCGCCAGAAAACATACCAAGAGTGGTTTGATCGTTGTTCTAAAGGTCAAAAACCACCTGCGGTTTAATACGCCAACTCATAGCCAAAGTTTCACGCTTCAAGACTCAAGAAGGATTTCAGTCCATTTTCATGGGCAGCAATTACTAACTAATATCTAAATTTACATATCGTAGAGGTGCAGATTGTGTCTCTACATTTTTTTGTTTGTATCAGAAATACTGTTACATAAAATACAAAATATCTAGGCAGCGACTTAGTTAAACAAAACTTATTAAAAAATCCTGTACATAATGTAACGGAATGTTAAGCAATTCTTATTAAAATATATTGCCACCACTTGATTTAGTTGCTAAGGTATGTTCGAGACCAAAGTTAAAGATCAAACTAAAAAACGTGTAACCTATGAACGGCATAGATTCTCATCCCAAAGACAGAAGTTTTGATTTTTAGTTTGTGGGTCGGATTATACAGCGAGATCAGTTACTATGTGTTCCCTCAAAAAACTAACCCACAAAGATCCTGCTTCTCACCCTCGCTTACGTTTAGTTGATGACAACTCATAAACATTATTAGTCTTACTTAGTGCCGAGATGCACAGACACTGCAATCGTGTGATTCGGCAAACACGAAAAGAACGGTAAGACGCACGAATCTGGAGGTAAAATCCATGAATATTCAAGGTAAGGTAGCCCTAATTACAGGTGCTTCCCGTGGTATCGGACGAGCGATCGCTCTGCAATTAGCGCAACAAGGAATCAAACGGCTCTTACTACTAGCCCGCGACAGCCAAAAATTAGACGAAGTCGCCCAAGAAATCACCGCAATGGGTGTAGAGGTTGTCACCCTAGCAATCGACTTAACTCAAACAGTAGAAGTACATATTGCCATCGCCCAAGCATGGCGCAATCATGGTCCGATTCATCTGCTGGTTAACTGTGCAGGGATCGCTTATCAATCTTCATTTTTGCAATCAAAACTCCCGCAAATGCAAGCTGAATTGTCCCTCAACTTGTTAGGAACCTATAGCCTGACTCACTTTATGGCTCGACGCATGGCAATCCAAAAAGAAGGGACAATCGTTAACGTCTCCAGCCTCATGGGAAAAATTGCCGCCCCGACAATGGCGACTTATTGCGCCACCAAATTCGCTTTATTGGGATTTACCCAAGCCTTGCGCCGCGAATTAGCCGAACACAACATTCGGGTAGTCGCCCTGCTGCCAAGTCTAACTGATACAGATATGGTGCGCGATATACAGACATTCCGCTGGGTAGTACCAATAACTGCCCAACGAGTCGCCCAAGCCCTGATTAGCGGACTGCAAAAAAACACACCCGAAATTTTAGTTGGCTGGCAAAGTCATTTAGCAGTTTGGTGTCAACGCCTTGCACCGTGGCTACTAGAATTGATTTTGCAATTAGCCACCCCACCAACAAGACAGCATTATCCGCAACGCGTAGAATTTACACCCAAGTCATTTGCCAAAAATAGATCTTTCGGCGATTTGTTCTTATCTAGAAACCTGACAACTGTTCTCTCAGTGCGGAAGTGCTAAGGAATGTAATCTTCCTAGGGTGTCGTAGCCATAAACTGCGACACCTCAAGTTGATTTAAAATGTTGATATTACCAAGAGAAATTCAATGAACCAGCCAGTCACTGAAAAACTCCACTGGACAAGCGCCGATTTAGAAGTATTGCCAGACAATGGCGATCGCTATGAGATTATTGACGGAGATCTATTCGTGACCAAAGCACCCCATTGGAATCATCAAAAAGTTTGTGGTCGGATGTTCGCTCTTTTAGACACCTGGTCACAGTCTACAGGCTTGGGTCAAGCCGCGATCGCTCCTGGAATTATCTTCACCGACGCAGATAATGTAATCCCAGATGTTGTTTGGGCGAGTCACGAACGCTTATCTACTTTAGACGCAGCCGGACATTTAACCGTCGCCCCCGAATTAGTAGGTGAGGTATTATCTCCTGGATCTCAAAATGAATATCGCGATCGCGACTTAAAACTCCGGCTTTATTCAGCACGCGGTGTCCGAGAATATTGGCTAATTAATTGGCAAACCCAACAAATTGAAGTTTATCGTCGGAAAAAAGCAGTACTAGGATTAGTCGCCACCCTATTTAATCACGATGAACTCACAACTCCTCTATTACCAGAGTTTAGTTGCGATCTCACCAAGTTATTCAGTTGAACACATCCGTCAGAATTCAATAATAATTCACTAATAAAGTTACGGATTCTTATTTATTTTGGGAGATTCAGGAATAAGGCGCGGTAGAAAAATAGCAGTCACTGCACTGATAAACGTGACAATCGCATTGACTGCCTCCGGAGAAAAAAATTGTGACAACCAACTTGGTTTAATGCTTTGAACTGGAAATTGTGGATGTAGTCCGACTTCAATAGCCTTACTTCTGCCTGAAAAGATAACCTGCAATCCTTTGGGAGAATTTGGGTGGATGCGAATGAAACGTAGCTTACGAATTCCTGGCTCCTCTGAAAATAGGAGAAATTGATCTGCTTGTAATTTTACAACTTGATTTCCGATTCGGACTTCTCCCTTTAAAATGGTTGAATTCGTTATTGTATCTTGACCATATCCAGTAATTTTTTCTTCAGAAAAACTTACTTTTCTGACACTTAAACCTTCCCAAAATAAGTCAGGAAAATCGTCTTTATGAGTTTTACTTACCTTATCCATTTCGGGCAATTAGATAATTAAATTGGTAGGAGATGAAACTGATAATGACAACTCATTACTTAAATTATCAGGCTGAAGTAATAGTTTAACTTCTTTAAAATCATCCATATTACTTTTAATACCTAATTTAGAGATATTGACTCCTGATAATAATAATTCCAGAGGTTTTTGTCCCAAATCTACTTTTAGGCTAGCTATTCCTGTCGTTGGTTGAGATGTTTGTTTTGCATAATTGTCTAAACAAGAAGAAGTGTCTGATGATGAACTATTAGGTTGAGGAAAACAAAAAGTAATTTGAGAATTTTTTGGATGGTAGTCAATACTAACTCTAGGTTTTGACTGCAATCTAATCTCTTCGAGTGAAAGTTCACTCTTATTAAGAGTTGCAGGAGTTAGACTAAAATAACTATTTGGATATGGAAGCTCAAGAGTGATTTGTTTTAATTTGGTCAAATCCTGCTTAAATAGCTGAGAATCACTAGAGGAAAACTTGCCAGATATGACTAAGGATTGTTTTCCCTGAATACTTAAACTTTGAATGTTATCTATTGGCTGTGTAAAGAGACGATTTGGTTCTCCATCATAGGTAAAGCTAACTTTTTTAACAGTAAGATTTCCTTCAAAGTTTTGACTACCTATGACAATAAAACCACCCAAGATAATAGATAGCCATCCTAGGAGCAAAATGATTACAATCCCTCTATCCCATGTCACCCATGTCCGGCTATTTTTTATAAACCTGAATATTGTTTTTACAGGATGCCAAAAAATACTAATAATTCTCATTATAAACATAAAAATTGATTTAACCCAAAATCGTAAAGAATTTATACAGTTTTTTTTCATTGAATTTGAGCGATTTGGAGGTGGAGACATCAATAAATTAAGAAAGATAAATGAGGTTAAAACAATTTAGGGTTATGTTGGAACACAAAGCTTTTGTGTTGACCTTGACCATCAACTATGTATAATACATAATTTCCTGCTTCTGCTTTACCATACTCCCAGTTGAAGACTATGTATCCTTGATGTGGTGCAGTACGTGATTCTGTATGGATGGTCTTCTTTTTATAATGAATTTCAATTTTGGGAAAAGTCGTGAGATCAGGACTAAATATCACGAACTTATACTTGACGGAAGCTTTATCTAAAATGACAGGAAAGTAGATTATGCTCCCTTTTTCGTCGTCGATAAAGGCAATTGTTTGCAGACTGTCAGTAACAACGCCTGCTTGTTTCAGAACTGATGTATTAAGTGTAAAAGAGAAGTCCGAAGTGGGGTGAGGCTATTTAACCTCATCTAATAAATATAACCTATTACTGGAAGTGAAAGGAGACTGTATTTCCAATTTAGGATGATTATCCTTATCTACTAGTGCGGGCACTTTTATACTTATTGTTTTGGGGTCGTTAGTTAAATTGCCTGTTGAGAGAGACACAAGGTTGAATGCTGCACTGACTTGTATCGGTTTCAATCCTTCACAGCGATTATTATCACGTTCTATATAGTCAACTTTTTTGGGATCGCCGGGATCGCATTTTGCTTGGGGAGGGACTGGAGACTTAGAGTGACATGAAATGAGCAACCATGTACAAGGGAGATATACAGATAATAAAATATATAGAGGTTTGAGATTCATAAGTTTGAGATTGTAGTTAATTTAACCAAAAAATTATTTATAGCGGCTTTTACACCCGCTAGGTACGCTAAATACTTTCCCTGTTGGGCTTTTCAGTTGTTTCGGATGTACATTATTATACCGATAACTACTATAGCCAAAAAAATGATAACAAACAAGATGTAAAGAAAATAGTTAATCTTTGAGTAGAAAGGGAGTAAGATTCGCCAATCATTTATTTTATTAAATATGGTACCAATTGAATATGCATGCCCAACTTTTTCATTAGACTGTGAGTAATTTTCACAAAGACTTTCTTGCTCAAAGATCATGCCAATTATTTGTTTTTGCCGATTAATTACAGGACCACCAGAATTGCCCTGAGCAATGTCAGCATTTATTTTTAATATCTGATTTTTCGAATCATTTTTTTCCTCACTAATAACTCCATCAACGGATTTCCAATCAGGTTTATCTACATTATACGGATGTCCAATAACTGTGACGCGAGTATTAACACTAACATTTTCAAGGAAAAATTCAAGAGGTTTTATATCCTCTGGGACACCTTCTACTTTTAGAACTGCAAGGTCTAGCTTTTCTCCAAATTGTGTCGTTTGCTCAAGTTTAGTAGGATAATGATGACGTTTCGCTCTTGGTAGATTACTGAAAAACTCTACTTCAATTTTTTCTAAGGGGTGTTGATTTTTATCGTTGATAACTACATGACGATTGGTAATAATCCAAATCGTATTGCCTTCTCGTTTTACAACCCAACCTGCACCAAAGCCTTGCCCTTGTTCAACAATAACTCGTACTGTTGAGCGTTTCACTCTTACCAGAGGATCTCTTACCTCAGTTGATATATATGGGCGATCGTCAACAATGATATCTTGAGGATTTCGTAATCGCTGCACTTCTTCAAGATTCTTTTGAGCTTCTAGAAAATCAGGATCTATATTGATTGAATGCTGAAATTTTGCAAATGCTTCTTCTAGCTTTCCTTGCTGCAGGAATACTTTCCCCAATCCATTATGAGCATAAGCGTATGGATGAGACTTATTCGGTATGTTGGGTTGATCTTTTAAGCTTAGAACTGTAGGATAAGTAAATTTGTTAGTTTGTAAGCTTAGGACTGTATTGTAAAAGGTAATTGCCTCGTCAAATTTCTTCTGTTTATTTAGTGTATCGCCGATACTGTTGCGAACAGCGGCATTATTTGGGTAACGTTGAAGTATCTTATGGAAGACATCTAGTGCCTTATCAAGGTTTTCGCTTTCCATAAGTGCAGTGCCTATAATATATAAATTTTCATACAGTCGCCTAGTCTCATCAGGAAAGCGTTCAATTTCTTTTTGCCAAATGTCGAGCGCATCATTTAACATATTTGTTTTTACTAGACCTTCGTAAAATCTTCCCCATCCCACACTACCTGGAGGGAAGTATAGAACATTTTTACGGTAAACTTTAACTACTTCCTTCCATGCTTCCAATTCAAACAATACGTTGCCTATTTGATCAATTATTCTATCATCGCCAAGCTCTATCGCTCTGTTATAAGCATTAATTGCTTTATCTCGTTTATCAGCATTAATTGCTTGATCTGCCATATATTGTCTAGCTATTACATCACCCAGAAGCTTATAAAGATCAGCATTATGTGATTGGAGTAGAATTGCCTTTTGAACAACGGTAATTTCCTCATCAAATTTTTCTCGTTTATTTAATGCCATAGATAATCTGCTGAGAGTATTAATATCTATAGGATTTTCCTCAAGTAATTTACGGTATTGCTCAATTTCCTCATCTAATTTTTGGTTATCTGCGTCTTTGTCATAGACTTGTTGATTTGGAGCCACTGTCTGTCTTTGTGGCTTTACATTATTGGTATTGAGACTGATTGCCTTACAATGATAAGCAGTTCCTCTATCAAATCTCCCCTGAATATTTAGTAAATTACTTAAATTTGCGTAAGCATTTGCGTTATTGGAGTCGATCTGAACTACCATTCTATAAGCAGCGATCGCATCATCAAGCTTATTCTCTCGCTCCAGTAAATTACCTAAGCTCAAATAGTAGATGCTAGCATATGGCGGATTAAGTTGAATTGCTTTGCGATACATAGCAATACCCTCCTCTGCCTTACCTTGCTGCTTTAGCACATAATATAAACTCTCATATGTATCTATAGTTTGGGGATTAAGTTCAATTGCTTTGCGGTAGGCAGATATAGCTATGTCTAGTTTCCTCTGAGAACTTAGTGCATTACCCAAATTTACATAAGCCCAGGCATCGTTGGGGTTACGTTGAGTTGCTGTACGGTATACATCGAGTGCTTCGTCTATTTTTCCTTGTTTATATAGCGAACTGTATAAACTTTCGTAAGCATTTTTATCTTTGGGATCAAATTCAATTAGCTTAAGAAAAACAACGCTCATTTCATTCAGTATGTTTTGCTGAAATAATAAAATATTACCCACGGAGGGATTAATTTTTTTACGGTGATAAGTGTTATTATTCTGAGACCAAAAATAGTGAAACTCTAGTTCAACACCTAGTTCTTTATATGCCCAAGCAGTATTGGGGTTGAGTTGAATTGCCTTACGGTAAACATCTAGTGAGCGTGAATCATATATATTCTTTCCCACCCTCAGTGCTTTACTCAACCCACGGTAGGCATCTGCATCACTTGGGTTAAGCTGAATTGCTTTCTGATATACAGCAATGGCTTCAGATATATCCGCTTCTATATTCGTACTAAATAGTACAGAACCTAATATAGTATAAAAATTTGCATTATTTGGATTGAGTTCAATGGCTTTACGATAAAGAGTAACTCCGTCATTGAATTTGTTCGAGGCTTGTAATACTTGAATCAGTACGTAGGAATTGGAAAGTTCATTTGGAGCAATTTTAATGGCTTTTCTACAAGCAGCGATCGCCTCATCAAACTTATGAGCATCCTTTAACACAATCGCCAACGATCGGTAACCAATTGAATCACTAGGAAGTAGTTGACTCACCTTTTGGTACGCAGCGATTGCTTCGTCAAACTTCTTTACTTGAGATAGTGTGTTACCTAAATAAAGGTAAGCCATCGCAACATTACTATTGTTAGGGTCCTGTTTTATGAGTTGACGATATAGGGCGATGGCCTCATCGAATTTCTTTTCTTCTACTAAAATTTTGCCCAGAGACTGGTAGGTATAAGGATATTTAGGGTTAAGTTCAATCGCCTTACGATATACTGGGATTGCTTCATCAAGCTTCTTTGCTTCTACCAGGACGTTACCCAGAAACTGGTAAGTATAAGGATATTTAGGGTTAAGTTCAATCGCCTTACGATATACTAAGATTGCTTCATCAAGCTTTTTCTGCGAATGCAATACACCGCCTAAACTAAGGTAGGCTGAGAAATTATTAGGATCTTGTTGAATAACTCTATGCCAAATACTTTCTGCTTGAGTGTAATTTTTCGTAGCTTGCGCCACATTTCCTTGCTGAAATAACTCATTAATACTTTGGGCATTAGCCAGCATAGGAGCCATTACTAGAAATAAAAATAGTAAAAAAGCTAAAAATTTGGGATATCTCACAAGTTTTTGACTATTAGTAGCTAGAGTTTTAGATTGCAGTTGATGTAAAGAAGTTCAATATAATGACGATTTGAACATTCAAATGAAAAAAAGTGAGTAATTCGTCTTGATAACAAAATCAGATTTTTCACAATATTTTCTCAACCAACGATACAACGTTGCTTTTTCAACTGGCTTATTTTGAATGGTTATAAATTAATGTGAATAGCCAATAGAACAATACGTATTATAAGAAGGCTAAAAATGTTCTTTTCCTCAAAACATCAAAATAAATTAACTTTTTTATACTAAGTACAGGAATACTATATCATTAATACTGAAATAAATGTATAAAAATTAGCTAAAACCTGAAATTTGATTTTAACTTTCTTCCAAAAGCATGAGGGCACGCATTACATCGATAATCTCGCACACCTTCACGAAATCTGCCACAAAGCCTTATGTAGCGGTAATAATGCCAAACCTCAGTTTCACTATTCCCATTTTCCAGGGAATTTACTAAAAACCCTAATTTATTTCCCTAAAACCTTAACTGCTGTTTCTAGCGTGAGATTATGAAAGCAGGATGCTTCATCCCCTAGCTAAATTTCTTAAAAATCATATGGTATTACCCTCAAGCCGAGCCGCTTTACCTGAAATCATTGATGGTTTGCCAAATATCTGTGGTTGGGAATCAGAAGTTTTAGAAGTCGTCAACCACGATCAACCCGTATTTTTACCGACCACAAATCTCAAACTATCAGAAATCACCGCTACCTTTGCGATCGCCTTGCACATGCACCAACCAACAATTCCGGCGGGTAGCAACGGCGAACTGATTAGCAATCTGCAACATATGTTTGAGCATCCGCAAGAAGGGGATAATCACAACGCCGCACCTTTTGCCAATTGCTACAGCCGCATGGGAGATTTTATTCCCGAACTCGTCGCCCAAGGTGCTAATCCGCGCATCATGCTGGATTATTCGGGTAATCTGTTGTGGGGACTCAAACAAATGGGTCGCACAGATATTATCGACAACCTCAAGCGGATTACATGCTTGAGCACCTATCAGCCTTATGTTGAATGGTTAGGGACAATGTGGAGTCATGCAGTCGTACCCTCCACACCCATCAGAGATCTCAAACTCCATATTTTGGCATGGCAACATTACTTCGCTGCAGTTTTTGGTTGGGAAGCACTCGCGCGAGTCAAAGGTTTTTCACCACCAGAAATGCACCTCCCAAACCATCCCGACACTTTATTTGAATTCATCAAAGCCTTAAAAGAATGCGGCTATCGCTGGCTGTTAGTCCAAGAACATTCCGTAGAAACCCTGGACGGCAAGTCTTTAAATCACAAACACTTACCACATCGCTTGATCGCTCGTAACTCGCAAAATGAAACAATTAGCATCACAGTTTTAATTAAAACACAAGGCTCAGACACCAAATTAGTCGGTCAGATGCAACCCTACTACGAAGCCAAAACCCTCTCACCGCAACAGTTAGGAAATGTATCAATTCCGCCTATCGTCAGTCAAATCGGCGATGGCGAAAATGGTGGCGTCATGATGAACGAATTTCCCAGCGCCTTCAAACAAGCATGGCAGCAAATTAGCCATCAAGGTACCGTCGGTGTCACCGGAACAGAATACCTAGAATTAATCACCGCAGCCGGGTGTCAAGAAGCCGATTATCCCACCTGTCAGGCAGTCGGACAATCCCAAATTTGGGAAATAGTTGGCGAAAATACTGATAGTAACGCTGTGACTCAAGCGATCGCCCAAATCAAACAAGTCAACCCTAATTTTCATATGGATGGAGCCTCTTGGACCAACCATCTGAGTTGGGTGCAAGGATACGAAAATGTCCTCACGCCGATGAATCAACTCAGCACCTTATTTCACCAAATCAAACCCAATACCCAAGAAACCTCATACCGTAACGCCTTGTTACACAATCTATTGCTACAAACCAGTTGTTTTCGTTATTGGGGACAAGGTGCTTGGACTGACTATGCGCGGGAAATCTATCGCCGAGGGGAAAGCGCTGTATAATTGCAAGTGACCACTTACGTGCAAAACATGAATACAGAGCAAAAAAGTGGACAAACCCGCAGTCGTTTACTTGAAGCAGCGACTGAGGTGTTTGCAACAGCAGGGATCATTGGCGCGACAACGCGAGAAATTGCGCGGGTAGCAAAAGTGAATGAAGTCACCTTGTTTCGGCATTTCCAAAATAAGGAACAATTACTGGCGGCGGTAATTCAACAAGCGATCGCTAAACAAACTGCATCACTAGCCCACCCAGAAGAATGGCTTGGGGATCTGCGAGTAGATCTTCAGCGTTATGCTTGGCTCTTCAATAATATGTTAGAGGAAAATGAAGACATGATCCGCACATTTATTGGCGAAGCTAAACGACATCCCGAAGCTGCAAGGCAGATATTGCATGAAGCCGCACGAGATTTATACGAAACTTTAATCGCCTACCTGCGTCAAAGTCAAGAAAATGGGATAGTGCGTGCAGAAGTCGATGTACCAGCATCTATAGATATATTTACAGGAATGTTACTGAGTGGGATGTTGCGCCGCAGCACTATTTCCACCCCCCGCGCGTATAGTCGCGAAAGTTATATCGAAATGTGTGTCGACTTATTTGTACGTGGAATCACTATTTAACGAACATTCCCTATTCCCTTTAATCCTAAATAGTAATGTCTACGGATTCGACCAATATTTCTCAGTCTGGTTACGTGCAAGGACCTCTCAAATGGGCGATTGCTTTCACAGCTTCTCTGGGAGCCATTCTCGAAGTTATTGATACTAGTATTGTGAACGTAGCGCTGACTGATATGCAAGCCAGTCTCGGTGCGACAGTCAGTGAAATTGGCTGGGTAGTCACAGGCTATGGTATAGCCAACGTAATCTTAATACCTTTGTCAGCTTGGCTAGGAGATTATTTTGGTAAAAAAACTTATTTTATCTTCTCGCTGATTGGTTTTACAGTTGCCTCAGTTGTTTGCGGATTATCAGTAAATTTACTGATGCTGATTGTTGCGCGTATTGCCCAAGGATTATTTGGCGGAGGGTTGTTAGCAAAGGCGCAAGCGATTTTATTTGAAACTTTTCCGCCCGCCGAACAAGGATTAGCGCAGGCGGTTTTTGGTGTAGGCGTAATTGCAGGACCGGCGATTGGTCCGACTTTAGGGGGTTTTCTAACTGACGGTTTAGGGTGGCGGTGGATTTTCTTTGTCAATCTTCCTTTTGGGATATTAGCTGTAATTATGGCAATTGTCTTCTTACCCAAAGAACTCGATCGCCGGAATCAGCAGCGTCAAGCCGTTGATTGGTGGGGAATTGCCCTCTTAGTTGTAGCGATTGGCAGCTTGCAAACTTTTTTAGAAGAAGGAGAGAAAGATGATTGGTTTTCTTCCCCATTCATCTGTATTTTAGCTGTCACCAGTGTAGTGGGATTAGCGTTGTTTATTTGGCAAGAACTAAAAACAGAACATCCAGCAGTTGATTTACGCGTATTACGTCACCGTTCACTAGCTGCAGGTAGCGTTTATTCGGCAATTTTGGGTATGGGATTGTATGGCGCACTGTTTGCGGTGCCAATTTTTGCTCAAAGTGTACTGCATTTTACCGCCACCCAAACCGGATTGTTACTCGCTCCTGGGGCCTTAATGTCAGCGATTGTGATGATTGTTTTAGGTAAACTCTCAGGGAAAATAGATGCTAGATTGCTAATTGGAGGAGGAGCGATCGGTACAGCCTTAGTAATGTTTCAATTATCTAACATTACTCCTCAAACCGGCATAGAAGAACTGTTTTGGCCATTAGTCTGGCGCGGCGGCACCATTGTCATGATGTTTTTGCCATTGAGTTTAGCATCATTAGGACCACTTCCCAAACGCGATATTTCCGCAGGCTCAGGCTTCTACAATTTAACTCGTCAACTAGGTGGTAGCGTAGGAGTTGCCATCCTGACCACAATCCTTGACCGCCGCGAAGCCTTTCATCGCTTTACACTCGTATCCAAAGTAAGCGCTTATGACCCTGTCACAAACGAGCGCCTCGCCTCACTCTCTAGCGCCCTCCAAAGCCGAGGCATCGATCCAACAACAGCACAACAACAAGCATTAACTATAATTAATCAAACAGTAAATATCCAAGCAGCCATTTTATCATTCGCCGACATCTTCCGAGTAGTCGGAGTCGTCTTTCTTTGTTCCTTACCCTTATTAATGTTCCTAGGCAAAGGCGGCGCAGGAGTCAAACCCCCCCCATCCCATTAAGCCTATTTTTTCATTGCCAAAGACTGAGTTAAACTATGGCGATCAAAAAAGTCCCAAATAGTCGAACTTGCATTAAAACCTAAACTAGCATTAACTTTATTAAGAGTCGGATCGCTAGAAGTACCACCAGGCCAAAAATGTCCGCCATTAACAACCGATGCCAACATCACCTCAGAACCACTACGACAATTTGCGTAGCGTGATGTTTTCACAAGTAAGTGGCTAGGATTAGGTTTAGACAACTGTTTATTTTGAGCCGGGGAAGAACATTGATCTTGTGTCCGCCAAAAGTTTACAGTTTCTGGGATAGAAATTAGCGGCAAATGTTGACTCGTAGTATCACCTTCATAATTTACAGACTGATCTTTTGTCCCATTGATCATCATCATTGATACTGGATGAGACAGACAACTCGGTTTGAGTCGAACCGGAAGCGAACCAGCAACCGAAGCAAAAGCCGCAATTTTATTTGGCATCTGACATGCTAAGGCTTGGGCAAGAATCGCACCTTTGGAAAAACCAGTTGCATAAATTCGAGTACTATCAATATTTTTTGTTTGCTGTATGTGCTCAATTAAACTGGCGATGAATAAGCCATCATCAACTTTGCGCGTAGATTTAACACTAAGGCTCCATTTATTGTTGATCGCGTCTGGATAAACAGCAATAAATCCTTTTTGCTCTGCCAAATCATTAAAGTGAGTCACAGTACTTATGGAACGACCACTACCACCATCTCCATGAAATACCATGACTAGTGGCATCGGTCGGGCAGGATTATAAGATTTGGGTGTATAAATATAAAATTTTCTTGAATATCCTTGATTACTCAGCACTGCCGAATCACTACCATAAACTGTTGTAGTTTTTACTACAGTGGGTTGTTGTGCTTGAGCTATTGAAGCTGTTAACATCATCGAAAGCAGGCAAATCAGAATATATTTGAGATTATTGTGCTTCAATTTTAAATGGATCATTCTTCACATATCCTTACGAGACAGTTTTATCTAGAGAATAACATCGACATAATGTATCTACTGCTTCACGGTACACGCTTTGTAACCTTGTGTAACTCCGATAGTGCTCTGGAAATCTCGGGGGTGTGATTGATTCTCATCCCCCAGAAGATCTATATATATATCTACTTAGTTGGCAGTTCCGGCTTCAGGCTTGTGTTGCCTACCGTGATTTTTATGCTGTGTACGCATTTGCTGGAGTTGTGTCCGTTGTTCAGACGTCAGCACATCATTGATCTGACTTTTTGTTTTTTGTCGTAATGCTTTGATCTGTGCTTTTTGGTCATCAGTCAAGTTCAGCTTGGGTCTTTGGTGTTGTTGTCTTGCTTGTTGTCTGAGGGTTTTTTGTTCGGGGGTGAAGATGTTATCCATTTCCTGCTTGGCAGATGCACGAATCTCTTTGATTTTTGCCTTCTGGTCTTCAGTCAGGTTCAAACTCTTCATCCCTCCTCCCCATTGACCAGCATGGGCTGGAACCGCAACAGCAGCGTTGGTGAATCCGGGAATCAGTGGTGTCGCCGCAAACATTAGCGCTACCGTGACCGGCAATAAAAACAAAGCTTTCTTATTCATATCTACGTTTGTAAATTTAGGTATCAGGATTACTTCCTGCTCAACAAACCCATTTTATGAATATTGCCGAGGAATCACATGTGTCTATTTTCACAACTTAAACCATGACTTTAGTCATGATTACACAGAACCCATGAACCCATAGTCTGCTCTAGCAATCGTAAAGAACAACTTGTCTCTCAAAAAAACAAGTGTCTATTAGCACTTGTTTTTCCAGAATTAAGATTCCAATGAGCGCATCTACTTAGTGTAATAAAAATGTCAGTAATATTACGCAAAATGCAAAATCATGATTATCATTCTGTCAACTAATTTTATTAATGTAAATTGTAAAAATCACATCACATATTATGAGGTCAAAACTAGCTGAAATGCAAATATGACCGTATAATATACTGGATTTCTATCATAATTATACGAGCACTAGCTAAACTTGTCTAAAGTTTAGTACTAGCATGTAGCGTGCAATTACTAGTATAGAAACATGCTATAACGCTTATTAATGCGCGTTCTCATGCATTAAGTTCTGTTTTTTAATTAACATCAGGTTGCTTGCTAATACATAATCTCAAGTCAAAATAGATACATCAAAATCCAAGTTGGTCTGTGGTAGTGGGGAAAAATTGCATGAAATTAAGACTGAGAAAGTATAGCTATTTCTTAGGCACCTTTATATTTGGGTGCTCGATTGTTAACGCATCAGCAAGTAAAGCCACAGTGCAAGTTTTCGCTAAAAGTAAGCCAGTAATAAATCAGACTCATCTCACATCCACTACAGATGTGAAGCTGGCTCAAGTGGGAACGCTAACAGATGTGCAAAACAGTTGGGCGCGGAGTTTTATTGAAGCACTCTTCGCACAGCAAATTATCCAAGGCTTTCCTGATGGCACATTTCGACCAGATGCACCAGTGACACGGGCAGAATTTGCCGCGATGATCAGCAAAGCTTTCCCAAACCCTGCTGTTCGTCCTGGTATAAATTTTAATGATGTACCAAATAGTTTTTGGGGTTACAACGCCATTCAGGCAGCATATCAGTCAGGATTTCTGCAAGGGTTTCCCAACGGTGACTTTTTGCCTGGCCAAAATATACCACGCGTACAAGCCTTAGTCTCTTTAGCTACAGGATTACAATTAAATCCCAGTAACACAAATGTTCTCAGTGCTAGTTATACTGATGCTGCTGATATTCCTAGCTATGCGGTCAATCAAATTGCCGCAGCCACAGAAAATCGTTTTGTTGTCAACTATCCAAATGTGGCTTTATTAAATCCTAACCAAGTCGCTACGCGTGGAGAAATTGCCGCCTTTATTTACCAAGCGCTAGTCAAAGCGGGTAAAGTGCCAGCATTACCAGCCGCAGATGTGGCGTCCCGGTACATTGCCGGTGCAGCAACTGCTTCAACTCCCACAACCCAAACTCCTGAACAAATCGCCGCTTTAAGAAAACAGCGCTTGTTACCTCTAGCAGCAGTAGCGAAAATTGAACCTCGCACCCTCGGTGGTAGTTCCAGTATCGGCACCCCAACCGCCTTTGGTGCTGACCGTTTCCAAGCGTATATCGGTGGCAGTTATCAAAATAGAACCCGCTTTAGCAATAAAGACGATGGCGGAATTGCCTTTGGTATCGGTTTAGGTGATGCTCGCAAACTCATTGGTTTAGAAGTGACTTTCGCGTCGTATTCTACCTTCCGTGAAGGCTTCTTTACCAACAGCGGTCTAAGCTTCAAAGCACACCGGCTGATTACTAACGATTTAGCAATCGCTGTCGGGGTAGATAATCTCGTCACATTTGGTAGTCCAGATGGTGGTAGCGATGTTTATGGCGTCGTTTCCAAAGTTTTTCCTTTCAAAAAAGGAGATTACAGGCGTTCAGTCACAGCGTCTATCGGTGTTGGTGGTGGTCGCTTTCGTTCACTTTCAGACATAAATCGTCGTGGTGATGACTCAGTCAATGTATTTGGCAGTGTCGGCGTGCGAGTGGCTGAACCTTTAAGCTTAATTGGCGAATGGACTGGTCAGAACTTAAATCTTGGTGCTTCTATTCAACCTTTCCACAACATTCCTCTAATTATCACCCCAGCAGTGGCTGATATTACCGACAACGCTGGCGATGGCGCTCGCTTTGTCTTGGGTGTAGGTTACGGATTCAAGTTTTAAATAGTTAATCTAGAGCTATTAACCACCATTAGGAATTATGAACAACAAACAATTTTTGCTCTGTCTGAGTTTGGGTTTGGGTTTTGGGACGGCATTTATGTTAGTAGCTGCACCCCAAGCGATCGCCGGCAATTTGTCGGATGTCGGTGGGTCAATTCTCACAACTAGCGATCTAGTAGGCGGAGCTTTTGCTCCAAGCGGCAGTGGCAAAACAAGCTTTAACTCTTCTAAGATTCAAGCGGCAGTCAATCAAACAGCGCAAGATCTCAATTCTCGACTAGGATCGGACAGTTTACCTGTAATTACTCCAGGGGCATCAGCTACCAATATTTCTCCAACTGTACAAAATTCCTTAGCACAACTGATTAATCAATCGAATGGCAATGGAACCAACTCAAATAATGTCGGTGGTGCTAGCCGTCCTGATACTGTACCAAATCTCAGCCCAGCGAATCTGAAGGCGATCGCTAGTCAAATTGAAACCAATTTAATTAATGGTGGTGCAAACAATCCGGTTGCTGTTCGGAATCTTGTTTCCAATCTACGCGGACTCACTGCTGATAATCGCGTCAATCCCTCTAAATTGCAGTCAGCTATTATCGCCTACAATGACCTGACTAAGTCCGGTAGCGACCAGTACATCACTAATCCTCCTCAAGAAATCCTGGCAATTGACTCAATCTTGTCTTATTTAGTGAAAGCTTCATTAACAGGACAGGAAGTCCCCATCGAGAACAATGCTTCTCCCTCCGCCCCACTAACTACCCCCCAACAAGAACAGCAGCCGCCTCTAGTTCCTGTAACACCAGTCCAACCGTCACAACCATCACAACCATTACAACCCTCACAACCAGCACAGCCGCGCAAACCAAAACCAATTATTCCTCAAACCTGGTAATAGAGAGCGATTGAGAATTTTTCACTCTCACTCGGCTTTGCTAAATTAATTTTCACCTAAAATCTTTCAGTATTTATACTGTGAGATTTTTTTCATATATACTAATTATATGGGCGCATAAATACGTAATTAGTTACACTGACTTTTAGCAGAAAAACATGATTTAATATAAAAAACTCACGTAGATGTATTATTTTATCTAAATACGTAGTTAGTAATACATATTTCAATTATGAAGCTCAATTCGGTTACAAAACCACATTTAAGTAAATTTATATCTTTCGGCTTTGTTCTCTTATCTTGTGCGGTGGGAATCACGGAGTTAACTACAAGTACAGCATTTGCTCAAGATGCTTCCTCCGCTCAAAAATCAACAACCACTGCTGTCACTCCTCAAAATTCAGCGTCAGTTACCCCACCCCCAAACACTGCTGTCACAGAAATCCGTCTCATAGTCAAGCGGAATCAGCATCGGGTTTATGTTTATCAAGGGAAGCAACTTTTAAATAGTTACCGCATCGCTGTTGGGAAAAAAGGCTGGGAAACTCCTCTGGGAACCTTCCATGTGTTCAATATGGAAACAAATCCCACTTTTAAGAGTTTTAAGACAGGTAAGATAATTCCTCCCGGCGCAGACAATCCTCTAGGACTTAGGTGGATTGGCATCTGGACGGATGGTAAAACTCAACTCGGATTCCACGGTACCGACCAAGAAGAACTTATCGGTAAAGCGGTTTCTCATGGCTGTATGCGGATGTACAACAAAGATGTCGTTGCTTTATATGAGTTGGTAAAAATCGGCACCCTTGTCACCGTTGAACCTTAGTCATTTCCAATTCGCAATTGCGGACACGTAATAACAGTATTCAACAGAACGTATTTATACCTGGGGTCAGGAAATTGCGAACTGCGAATTGCGAATTGCAAGCCGATATCACCCTTGAGGGAGATTCGTTTTGCCTAATTATTAACTTATGTATCTTATATAAGTAGGGCTTTTGCTCCTACTGGGATCTTGGTATCCCATTGCCCAGAAGATAACTATAGCTAGTAGCCACTCGCAACTAATACTTGCCGCAATGTTCCATAGGCATTTTTATGGCACCAATTGAAGAAATTCCGGCGTCAAAGCCTACTCCTAGGGCAATTCAAACAACTTCGTCCGTGGTTTTGCCACCAGACCGCCTAATTGACAGAAATTTACAGAAGGGACAATATACAGGTATTTTTGCCCTGATGATTGCACTGATTGCCATTGTGGGCTTTTTTAGCCGCCGAGCTGAGTATGCAATCTTATTTGCGACAACCTTAAGCATCGTTTTAATTGTTTTCTTTTTCACCGTATAGGTAATTAGTAATTTATGACATCAACCCAGCAAACAGTAATCGTCGGTGGTGGCTTCACAGGGCTATTTACAGCACTGCACCTCAGTCATCAAAATTATCCCCACCCAATTATTTTGATTGACCGCGAGGAACGTTTTTGCTTCAAACCTCTACTCTACGAATATTTCAGCAGCGATCTCGATGCGATGCAAGTCGTACCACGGTTCATTGATTTACTAGAAGGTAGTGGCGTCACCTTTGTCCAAGATACAGTCGAGTCAATCGACCTGATACAAAAGCAAGTTAAGCTGATTTCCGGTAAAAACTACGACTACAACCACTTGGTCTTAGGTTTAGGCAGTGTCACCAGCTACGCTAAAGTCCCAGGTGCGGAAGAAAATGCCTTGCCTTTTTGGACGCAAAAAGACGCTATTGCCATTGATAACCATTTGCGGGAGTGTTTACGCCAAGCGGTGGAAACCGAAGATTTAGCAACACGCCAACGACTACTGACAATAGCTGTGATTGGTGGTGGTCCTAGTGGTGTTGAGATGACAGCAACCTTAGCTGATTTCGTACCTACTTGGTATTGCGCCCTCAATGGCAATCCCAAAGAAGTACGAGTGGTACTACTCAATCATGGCGATGTGATTTTGAAAGGTGATGTGAACAGCGGTCTACAGAAAACCGCCGAGAAAGAATTGCAAAAACGGACTGCGCCAGTTGAGATGTTGATGGGGGCAAAAGTCACTGGTATTCATCCCGATTGTATTGAATATCAGCAACAGGGCAAAGCGGAGACATTACCCCTTGGCACCACAATTTGGACTGCGGGCAGTACTGTCCATCCTTTAATTAAAAACTTGCCCATTCCCGCCAAAGAGCGCGATGAACGCGGACGGTTACTCGTCAGCAAAACCATGCAATTAGCCGACTTTCCCGAAGTATTTGTCGGTGGTGATTGCGCTGTAGTTAAAGATACTACCTTACCCGCTACCGCTCAAGTAGCTTACCAACAAGGCGCAACGATCGCTCATAATTTACATGCTCTAGCGTGTGGTAAACCACTCAAGCCAGTTCATGTCAGTCTACGCGGCACCCTACTCAAATTAGGCTTAGACAATGCCGCCGCGAATATCTTTGACACGATTGAAATTAAAGGTGAAATTGCCCACCTCATCCGTCAAGCCACTTATCTGGAATTATTACCGACACCCATTCGCAACTTCCAAGTCACTAGCGAATGGTTAAAAGAAGATGTAGTCGAGCGTTACATGAACAAAAATGGCGGTTTCAGTAAAACCGTGGCGCAAGCCGGAGACTTTGTCAATAGTGCCGTCGCTAGTGTCATGGCAGCGAGAAAGTTATTGCAAAAACTCGGCGACGACCATCCTCAGAAATCTTAATTTTATATTTAGGGCTATTTCATTCTCCTTGAGACCGCTGGGAATTTGCATCTCCGGCGGTCTTAAGAATGACGCAACTCAGTCAACAAATTTCACCCGGATATCCGCAGAAGATTCCACAACTTGTACCCGCAAATTAGCGTGCTCAACAATTTGCCACTCACCGCAGTGCTGAGGAACAGATGTCACCAATTTAACTTGCAAATCTGGCAATTCTGAAACAACTTGTACCCTCAAATTAGGTGCTTTTTCCACAAATTGCACCGCACCATATAACCTTTTGTGCTGGTAATCACACTTACTACTGATCTTATTTGGCACCAAAGACGTTACCGCCACAAGCATCAGCCCCGTAGCAGAAAGCAAAATTAATGTCAGCCAGCGTGTCATGATTTTGGCATATAAATTAATTTATTGTAAACTTTTTGTAACAAAAATTAGAATAAATTCATTAAAAGTGGCGATCGCTGCATTTTTTCGCCGACCAAAAGGAAGCGCGAAACTATTGCTTCCTACTCTCTAAATGTAAGTGCTGATACGCTTATCCAACAACGAGCGCCCTTTTTAAGTCCTGACAATCGACATATTCTCAGAAACTTCACCCGCCAAAAAGCGATCCCAAATCCAAAATCTAATATTCTGTAAGGGTAGCGAGCTATAGAAGAACTTGGCTATCGTAGAGTTTCCCACGCTAGAGTGACAACTTTGCTCAACCAGCGTCTTTGTTCTAGGTCTAACAGACTGTCATCAGCTAACACCTGATTAGTCAACTCCTCTAACGACTGACCCTGAGAGCGGATAATTGTAATCACTCCAGCGATCGCTGTAGCCACCAGTTCTTCATCAACTGGCTCTTGTCTTAAGGCAACAACTTCTTGGGGACTGGCTGGGATGGGATAATTCATCATGTGAGTTTACACAAAAAAACTTTTAACAAATGCAAGCAGAATGTAAACTTTTGTAAAATAATTCTCAGATAACTGATATCGGGAAGTGTATCGCACTTTGAGTCCTTGTCAACTCTACCCACGTAAGTAATTTCATCGAAAATAAGCTCCTCACAAAAATGCGCGAAATACTCTACATAGAAATACCTACTCCAGATACCGTATCCGTCCGTAACTGGCTACAAACCGAATTTAATTTCCCCACAACGGCAAAACAGACTACCTCGGTTGGCATTCGCTTGAAAGTACCTTTGGCTACAGTCAAAGCAGCACCGATTCCGGAACCCCAAACACTACCCCCAGAATTGACCATATTTGTCTGGTCAGTCCAACGTACCACCTACCTCAAAGTTTTCCGCTGGGGAACCAAACCCTTCCCCTCAGAATCAAAAATCCTCAAAACTCTCACACATTTAATCAGAAACCGCTTCCCTCATCAATATCCGGAACCACCAGCCCTAAATTCTGAGCAGTCAATCTTTCAAACACTAGCCGCCGATTATCCTTTAACAGTAGAGTTCTTTCAAAAAATCCCCAACGGCGAATACGATCTCACACGAGTTTACTGGTGGGAACAACGCTGGCGCGAAGGTGTCCGCAATCCTCAAAAACCCCACCAAGTAATCTTCCCCTCCCCCCCCACGACCGAACGACCGAACTCCCCTCCTGGGGTTGAAACCGCAGGCTATCCTCCCTACGACCTCATCTACATCGGCGGTGCCCTCGGCGTCATCCACGCTGCAGTCATGGCACAACGGGGATATCGCGTACTATTACTGGAACGATTACCCTTTGGGCGGATGAACCGGGAGTGGAACATTTCCCGCGATGAAATTCAAAACTTAGTAGACTTAGGTTTGCTGACTCCAGCACAAGTCGAGGCAATTATTGGGCGCGAGTATAAAGATGGATTTAACAAATTCTTTGACGCCAACAATCCGCAAAAACTGAAAGCACCCATATTACATACGCCAACAGTCTTAAATCTGGGATTAGAATCGGAAAAACTGTTAAAACTGTGTGGCGAAAAACTTCTCGCCGCCGGTGGTGTAATTTGGGACGAAACCGAGTTTATCCGCGCGGACATTGAAAAAACTCAAGCAGTAGTCACAGTCAAAAACTTAAAAGATCAGACTGAAAAACAAATCGGCGGACGCTTGCTAGTAGACGCAATGGGTAGCGCCTCTCCAATTGCTTGGCAATTGAATGGTGGGAGAGCCTTTGACAGTGTGTGTCCGACAGTTGGGGCGGTAATCGAGAGTGGCTTTGAGCCGGGAGTTTGGGATTCTCAGTATGGAGACGTACTCAACAGTCATGGTGATATCTCCCGTGGACGCCAGTTAATTTGGGAATTGTTTCCGGCTAGCGGCCAGGAACTGACAATTTATTTATTCCACTATCACGAACCGAATCCGGAAAATCCAGGTTCTTTGTTAGAGATGTATGAAGACTTTTTCACGATTTTGCCTGAGTATCGGCGGTGCGATTTAGACAAGCTCAAGTGGAAAAAAGCCACATTTGGTTATATTCCCGGACATTTTAGTGTTGGAAGTCGCGATCGCACGGTTGCTTTTGACCGACTAGTCGCGATCGGGGATGCTGCATCACTGCAATCACCACTGGTTTTTACTGGCTTTGGTTCCCTTGTCCGCAATCTCGGTCGGCTAACAGTACTTTTAGACACTGCCCTCAAACATGACCTGTTAAGTTTCCATCATTTGAACCAAATCCGCGCCTATCAAAGTAATGTTTCCGTGACTTGGATGTTTTCCAAAGGCATGATGGTACCGACAGGTAAATTTATCCCTCCGCAGCGTATCAACTCCATGCTCAACACCTTCTTCGGGTTGTTAGTGGACGAACCGCTACAAGTCACAGATGATTTTATTAAAGATCGCTTTACATGGTTAACCTTTAATCGTCTAGCCCTGAAAGCTGCCACAAAAAATCCCACCTTACTACTGTGGATTTGGCAACTCGCTGGTGCCAAAGATTTAATTCGCTGGGTCGTAAATTACTTAATTTTCGGTCGTCATGCCGCAATTAATGCTTTAGTAGGGACTTGGTACCCGCACCTCCTCCCGCGCCTACAACCCTGGCTGGAGTCTCGCTATCCCAGCATGTGGCTGTGGCTTTTGGCGCAAAACTACACCCTAACCACAGGAAAAGGTAGTCCAAAAC
The DNA here is from genome assembly GCA_038214545.1 of Cyanophyceae cyanobacterium. Taxonomy (GTDB): domain Bacteria; phylum Cyanobacteriota; class Cyanobacteriia; order Cyanobacteriales; family Nostocaceae; genus JBBQRU01. The sequence continues at coordinate 52,720 of JBBQRU010000001.1, forward strand.
AACCTCCACATACATTACCAAACGACGAGGCAAGAATTCCCAATGCCAAAACCACAATCCAAAATAGCGGCTAGCAGGGTGGAAAATTCGGTAAGTCGATCGCGGCTAACGACTTGATTTTCTTCAGTGGACGTTCTGGATAAACTAAAGGAGAGGGCCAATTGCTGTGAGCAACATCAGTTGTTTGGAGCGATGGTTCTTCATCCTCCAAAGGTACACTTCCTTCTAGTAACTTCGGTACTGCGGGTTCTTCGTGATCAAATGTGCTTGATTCCCAGAGAATCTCTTGAAGTTCTTCGATTTCCGGCGGAGTATGTAATTCCTTGATCGGCTGAGGCGCTACATCTACAGCTGAGTCGGAAAACATCTGCAGCATCTGATCCAATTTTTCTTCGATTGACTCAGGTATTGTGTCATGACTTTTCGTAGTTTCAGATGCTGGTGTTGGTGTCCATGTATCTGTCCACTCGTCCACAATCTCCTCAGTAACTGGTGGCATTTGTGACACTGGGTCATCACCTTGCTCATCCAAGTCATCATTAGCTAACTTCCAGTCAGCCGACCAAGGAGGAATTGGTTGCACCTTCGGTGAGAAAATATCGTTAGGTTGAGTATGTTTTGCTTGCCTTGTCTCTTCTTTAACGCGATCGCTCGTAGGCTCAGTCGGTACCCGTGCTTCCAGACATTTTTCCAAAGCAACTTTAAATTGCAAAGTTTGCCGTTGCTGACGCACCAAACGAGTCTGTAACTCACGACAAGTATTCTCTGAGTGCTGAACTTGGTGAGACTGCTCGTTATAGTTCGTTTTAATGAACGCACACTCTCTTTCTAACTGACCAACTCGTTCCTGACTGCTATCTAACTGACCTTGATAAGTTTCGATTAAGATTTGTTGCCGTCCAGCATTTTGGGTGGCCAAATCTAATTCTTGAGACAAAAGTTTAATCTTTTCTGTAGATACAGTTAATTCTTGATGCTGTTGTTCGATTACCGAGTCAGTTGCTTGCGATCGCACTTGGTGCCACTGTAAAGCTTTTTGACACTCACCCAAAGCATGAGTTAACTCCTGAACGCGGAGCAATAACTGATTATTGGCAATGCGTAAATCTTGAGTCAATGTTGACATTTTCGCAAATTCGGCAGAATTCGCACTTGCCACACGAGCATCAACTACTGTCATCCTCCCGGCGACATCAACCGACGGGGGACTCATTCCCACAGCAGACACGTCCACAGTCACCCGTCCCTCCGGTAAATCCTCGTGCGGGATATTCCCTGATTCAGACTCAATCAATCTAGTAGAATTTAGCGGTTCTAGAAAAGCCCAGTTACTGGGGTTGTCAGCTTCACTCATTACTCTTCATCCGTGCTGCTTCAAACTCAAAGGTTACAGACTGTTGCAATACCCATCGTTCTAGCTACATTGCCAGTAGATAGTCTTTAAAGACAGGATTCCCATTCAATAGTCATTTGTAACAGTAATTCAGTTATTCGTCATGGGTAACAGGTAACGAAGAACTGACAACACCCAAGATATTATTATTGCAATTGTGCATTAGCTTAACACTTAAGGCAACCAATGCGGACGAATCCCTGCCAAAGGTAGTTGTTCTGGCTTTGACTGCACCGGAGATGCACCTTCATTTGTGGGTAGCAAAGTCAGCAACCATAAATGACTGCTGACAATTGCCGAACCGTCATTAGTCCGCAAAGCATTAGGAGACTGAGTACTTGCATCCGTTTGCACTTGGTCAAACAACAACGCTAAACCGTCAGGAGACAAACTCATTTGGATATCCCGCTGATTTGGCAGAATCACTAATGGTTTCTGTTCACCTGTTTTCAGGTTAATCGCCGCTAAATAAGGCTGTTCCACATATTTCTCTCCCGGTAACAATTGAGTCAACAAGCAATAAAGAGTTGGTGACGCCGGATCGAACTGGCATGAGAGAATTTCGCCTGATGTCCGTAATAGTGACTTCTGGACGCCTTGATTTGTTACCAGAAACAGTTCTCGGGTGTAATCAGTATTAAATTTCACCATTGCGGCTTGAATACCATCTTTCGCAAAAGCCTGCACCATCCCAAACTGGGGCAGAAAATCCAGAGGTTTATCAGTCTCTTGCGCCGTCCCACTCTTGTCGCCATTCAGAGAAACAATCGCCACCCCCTGACCTTCAGCAATCGCGACTTGTTGACTATTCGCCGCGATCGTAAAATCCCCCCCTTGACTTTTCAAAGGTTGTGCTTGGATTTCGCCGCGATCGTTTTGGCGTAACACCCAAAGTCCAAAATTACCCGGATTAACCATACTTACGCGCTGGACGACAATTGTCTTGCCATCGGCGGATAATTCAAATTTGAGATTTTGGTAATCTTTGTTATCTAAAATTAAGTCAACACTACCTGTATTAATCTCTTTGTCAGGATCTGCAGAAATTCCTGTGGTAACTGAGTACAACTGAGATTTCAGGATATCCTGCTGTCCAGTAGTCCGTTTGGCTGCCGAAAATAAAATTTTCTCCCCGTTAGGATATGGCTTAAAGTCAACTACAAACAAGTCTTTGGGAGACAGAACTACTTTTTTATTTTTGGGAAAATTGTAGACAATTAACCGTCCTTGATCTTCGCCTTCAACGCCAATGTAAGCAACGACGCGATCGCGAGTGTGGAATTCACCTAAAAACGGCTGAATTTCTCGCCCTCGATCTCCACGATCTGTAAATCGGTCTTTAGCACCTTGTAACTGCACTTTATATTTTGTGTCATAACCTGCTGGACCAAGCAGTGTATAAACCATTCTTCGTCCTGACCAGCTAAATTTGCCACGCAGCGGTGGCTCGATTTTCAAATTATCCTCTACACTTTTTTGGTCTACTGGACGGCTAAAAGTCATCGTAAAGGAGTTATCGTCCGCGCTAATTGTTTGGTTTTGCCAGCTAAAATTCCGAACATTAGCCTTCAGCGCATCACCTTGGGACAACAGCAATCCAATTAGCAGAAACAGCACAAGCATCAAGGCGATCGCTATGCGATCTAGCGGTTGCATAAAAGCTTTGGAGACTGACATCTAACACCTAATAATAGAGAACAGGGAGTGGGGGAGTGCTCTTGAGTGCTCTTGAGTGCTCCCCGAAATTAGTAGCTGTAAGGATTTTCTGGTTGGGGAATTTTTTTTACCGCTGTAGAATCAATTGTCAACTGACGTTTTCCCGCCAAATTTTCTGTATACATTTTTCCCTCTACTTCCAACCAACTATCAGCTGGGTAAGCAGCGCCATCGCTGAGTTTTACAGGTAATCCCACAGGGTAAGCATCCGCCGCGCAACAGGTAATTACAAATTGCGACAACAACAGGTACTGATTAGACATTTGTGGAGGATGGATGACAAAGCCTTTAACTTTAGCTTTTTGCCCAGCATAAGCATCTGGCTCAGGATAGACATTCAGCGTCCGTACCCAATCAATTAGCGATCGCTTCTCCGGAATCGCCACTGAATGAAAAGCTTGAGGCTGCGATCGCGTCGCGCCAATCGAGTCAGTCACCCCACGTTGCAAAGCCGTTTGACTAGCAAACACATGCGGTGTGAAAATTAAACCCAAAATAGCCGTCGCCAATAGCAAACCACTACCAACCCTCGGCGGAAGTAAAGTCAGATGCGCCTCGACCTCGACCTCAGGAAGGCGTCGTCGTCGCCGCTGTAAAACGTCTCGCGCTTTCAGACCACCAAGAAAAATTAAACCAATCGCGCCAGTAATTGCCAGCCAAGAGTAATCACGGTGAATTAGTAGATTTAGCTTTCCCGTAAATTGGTATTTCAAAATTAAAACACCCCAAGATGTAATTGCCGCAATATTCAGCCAAGGCAATAAGCGATTGGGGTTTTTGGGTTTAGGTCTTTGGGTTGTAGTCATAGGTAATTATTCGGTGATCGCAAATCGCGTTCCTTAACATGTTTTTTTAAATTACGTGCAAGCTCACAAACAAAGTTAACAAAAATGTCAATTGTGCTGCTAAAGCAAATAAGTAGACCACAGCCCGACCTTTGAAAATAGATAGTAATAAACCAATCCCTTTCAGGTCAATCATCGGACCAAAAACCAGAAAGGCAAGCAAAGAACCACTAGTAAAAGTAGAGGCAAAAGACAAAGCAAAGAAAGAATCAACCGTCGAGCAAATAGAAACAACAGATGCTAACACCATCATCGCCGCGATCGAAGTAATCGGTCCCGCACCTAAACCTAAAATAAATTCGCGAGGAATCACCACTTGAATTGTCGCCGCGATCGCACTACCGATAACCAGCACCCCACCTAATTCTAAAAGCTCCTGAACAGTATTATCCAACAACAGCCGCAATTGATCGCGCAGCGGTTTCTTGGGGCTGGTAGCCAGAAGTGCTGCTTGTAGGCTAGCTGCATCCACTCGCCGAGATGTAGTTGATTGCCCTAACCAATAAGTCCCCGGTTCGAGTAAGCTCGGTGTGGAGTCCTTTTGAATTTGACCACGTCCCGAATGGCGCTTGGTTTGAGTTGAAGGCGGATTAAATTTGAGCGATCGCGCCACTGTTGGTTGTAAAATCGGGCGGAGATCGGCTTGAGAACTAAAAACACAACCAATCACCGTAGCGATGAAGAGGGAAAACACCACCCGCAACACGACAATTTCTGGTTGATCCCGAAACGCCGTCCAAGTCGCCCAAATCACGATCGGATTAATTGTCGGTGCGGCGAGTAAAAAGCCAATCGCCACTGGTGCGGGTACCCCTTGCATCAGCAATCGTCGCGCGACAGGTACGTTACCGCACTCGCATACGGGAAACAAAAACCCAGCCAAACTGCCATAAAAGGCACCTAGGAGCGGATTTTTGGGCATTTTCGCCACAAGTTTCTGCTCGTCGATAAAAAGTAGCAAGATACCGGATAGTAATACTCCTAGTAATAAAAAAGGTATCGCCTCGACTAGCAGACTCAAAAATAGGGTGAAAGCATTGTTCAGTTGATTCATGCGTTTCTCGGTGAGAACCAGTGTTGAGTTCGTAAGTATGTCTGCCAAGCTATTCTATCGGAATGACCGTGAATATTGTGGATCGCACGGTAACTTTAATTGAATACATTAAGAACTGTTTAATGATTTTGTGTTCTAGGTTACGTAACACTACTGAAAAAATCTTTAATTTGAAGTATTAAATTCATAGTAAAGATTTAGTATATTAATCAGGGGCAAATACTTTCAGCGTCGTGTATGTATTAAACATTACTTTTAAACCTCATGATTGCCAAAACCTGCTACGACATCACAGCCGCAACGCCCACAGAATGTAGCCCTTTAGGTTTAGACTCAACACTCGAAGCACTATCATTGTATGATGTGCAAATTGACTGTGCAAATTTGGGTTTAGAGGTAGCACAGGCACTCAGAGCTTATCCTCTACTACCAGGTGTCATTTTAGTAGACGGCATGGAATTCGCTGGCATGATCTCGCGGCGACGGTTCTTAGAATTTATGAGTCTGCCTGATGGATTAGATGCATTTAACAAGCGAGCAATCAAAACTCTCCACAACTTCATCCCCAATGATGTTTTAATTTTAAGTGGAGATACCTCCATTATCACCGCTGCCAAAAAGTCCTTACAGCGCAATGCGGAATCTTGTTACGAGCCAATTATAGTTGAAATTACACACCAGACATACCGTCTATTAGATGTGCATCAATTATTAGTTGCTCAATCACAAATTCAGGAAATCACAACCCAGCTACTACAGTCAGAAACTCAGTCACAATTATTACAAACAGAAAAATTAGCCAGTTTAGGGCGGATGGTAGCAGGGGTGGCCCACGAAATCCGGAACCCAGTCAATTGTATCGTTGGCAATCTACCCTTTCTTTTAAATTACTTTCGGGATTTAAGCCGATTAATGTTGAGTTATGAAACCGATCTTCCAGAGGCACTGGAAATTAAAGCAATTAAAGAAAAAATTGACTTTGATTTTTTGTGGGAAGATTTACCCTTAATTTTGGCAAGTATTCAGGTAAGTTCCAGTAGATTAATGGAAATAGTTAGCAGTCTGAATAGCTTTTCCCATATGGATGAAAGCCAACGATTGCCAGCCAATATTCATGAATGCATTGACAGCACTTTACTAATTTTGAATAACCAAATTAAGTCTGGTATAGAAGTAATTAGAAAGTATGGCGATTTGCCACTGGTTAATTGTTACTCTGGACAATTAAGTCAAGTGTTTATGAATATTATCAGCAATGCCATTGATGCGCTATTAGAAACAAATAAAGCTGAAAATTGGCGACCGCGCATTGAGATAACGACAGAATTATCACCTCTAGAAAATCCGGCGAACGTAGTCATTACAATTGCTGATAATGGTGTTGGGATGACGCCAGCCGTAGAAGAACGGATTTTTGAAACTTTCTTTACGACCAAACCAGTAGGTAAAGGTACGGGCTTAGGTTTAGCGATTAGTCATCAAATTGTTACGCAAAAACACGGTGGTGAGTTACGGGTATCGTCTTTGTTAAATATGGGTACTCAATTTCAGATTATTCTGCCATTAATTTGAAGCTACACTGGCACATCTTCTCAATCTTAGGTTAACCTTTTAGATTAGATAGGTTGAACTTTTTGTCACAACCTCCATCTATATGTGGATAGACATCAGGGTTGTCTGTGTTAAATTTCAGTGAAGACTCACCATCATTTTTATCTCCCGGTAACGACACCGATCTTGGGGTTGAGTCAACACTCCAAGAACTACCGTTGTACGATTTTTCCGTGGCTCTGAGCTGCACTGGGATGGAAGTTGCTCAAATTTTTGAGAAGTATCCCTATTTACCTGGGGCAATTTTAGTCGATCAGGGAAAATTCGTGGGGATGATATCTCGCCGAGGACTGCTAGAATTTTTAATTCGCCCTTACGGACAAGATTTGTTTTTACAGGAACCGTTAGCAGTTCTCTATAGTTATGCCCGCACAGAAATTTTACTCCTAGATGAACAAATGACAATCTTAGCTGCAACCCAAATGGCATTGCGGCGTAGTCCTCAACTTCTAGCAGAACCAATTGTTGTCAAAAATCCTCATGGTCTCCCGAAATTACTAGATATACAAGAGTTAAATGTTGCTTCCTGGCAAATTCGCGGGATTGAAACTCAGGTCCGTTACGAACGCAGCCAAGCTCATATGATCCAAAATGATAAAATGGCAAGTCTAGGGCGTCTTGTGGACGGTATAGCCCATGAAATCTTAGATCCTGTGGGTTTTATCTGGGGTAACTTAACTTATGTTTCTAGTTACAGTGAAGGCTTATTACAACTAATCGCCGCTTACGAGACACAACAACCACAAGCTAACGCTGAAATCCTCCAAATCAAGGAAGATGTGGAATATGAATTTTTACAACAAGACTTACCGCGAGCGATCGCTAGCATCCGCACTGGAGCCGAACGCTTAAAAAAACTTGTCTCAAGTTTACAAAACTTTTGCCACATCGACAATGTTTATCCGAAACCCGCCGATCTCCACACCACCATTGACGGCATTTTGTTATTAATCAACAGCCGACTGAATGGCGAAATCGAAATCGTCAAAAATTACGGGCACCTCCCGCCAGTTTACTGCTTCCTCGGACAGCTAAACCAAGTCTTAATCAACATCTTCATCAAAGCTGTAGATACTTTGCTCAATGAAGCTGTCCGCCAGCAGATGCACGCCGATTCGCCGCAAAATGCCGAAAAACCCCGCATTGAAATCACAACCAACGTAATTTCCAGAGAAGCAACTAAACCAGACGCCCCAGATTCCCGCTGGATTTCGATTTCTATTGCTGATAATGGCCCCGGAATGTCGCCAGAGTTACAAAAACAAATTCAGGAGTCCTTTTCGCAAGACAAATTAGTTGACAAAGAAACCAGCCTCTGTGTCAGTTATCGAATTATCACTGGTAGACATGGCGGCAAATTTAAATTCAACTCCCAACCTGGTGTAGGCACTGAGTTTGAAATTTTACTGCCTTTACTGTGAACCAATGGTTCACATTTTTGGGTTCTGTAAACCATCGGTTGACAAATTATTGCTTTTGAGATGAGGCTATCGGTTAGCTTCCAACCACCGAAGCAGATTCTCAAGCCCCCTAAAATCTAGCAGAGCCTCACCTAGTTCTTCTAGCTGAGTCACGTTAAGAGCTTGAACAGAGGCGATCGCACTTGCTGGTAACTCTCCCACTCGTCTTTGCAATTGCCGTAGAATAAGTTCCTCTTTTCCTTCTACTTTGCCCTCTACTCTTCCCTCTACTCTTCCCGTTTCTATTCCCCGCTCGTAGCCAATACGCTCACCTGTGGTAATGTAAGTCATTTTACGCTCCTGCTCAAATTGCTTAAAATCTTGCCAAAAATCGGTTTCCAACGCTGTTGGTAATATCATAACCCAGTCGATAAATCTATACAGGTTACGAATGTCTCTTTCTTGCCAGCCTAATTCGTAAAGTCGGCGAATCAGACTAAATTTCCAATTTTTGCGTTCTTGGGCTTTTTTGCTGGTCTGCTGTGTCTTCAAATGAGCCATCACAACTGTTGCAAATGGATTGTCACTGGCTTCTAATTCTGACCAACGGTTTTTATAATCCAGAAGCTTGACATTACCAAATTCAAATTTCAGTTTAGTATCAGGATAATCAAAGCTGTACTGGCTTGGTCGCCAATTACGCTTAGAATCGCACAAAATAGCTAAACTAATAGCAGGTTTGCCGAAGAAGTCAAAAATCCGCAGGTTGTACGAAAACATTCTTTCAGCAAAGCCATCTTCTGATTGTGCTTGGACTTCTACGTGGACTAGCAGCCAGATCTCATCTCCTTGAATTCGCCAAACTTTGACTAATTTGTCGGCATATCGCCTACCTTGTTCGGCGTCTCTGGCTATTTTTTGGTATTCCTTATCCAGGAATTCGTGCGGACGATTCCAGTCAATTAAGGCAGCTGTTTGCGGAAAAAAGAATTGCATCGCTTGGGGAAAATAAGCTTCCAATACTTCTTTCCACGGACCATCTAGGTCGGCTCTTTCTTGTTCTACAGTCATAAGTCAATGCTGGATAGTACTTATGTCCTAATTTTAAAATAAATGATTAATCTTGCTGAGAAATTATCAAAACTTTTTATGAACTTCGCTGATTGTGATTATTTGTACTAGGATAAAAACAAGCGATCGCTTGATTATTCATCAAGAATTATGCAGGCGATCGCTTGTTTTTATCAAACTACTATTTCAGATTCTGAGGAGCAATTGCGACTGAGCCAAAAATGGGAAAGGCACTAAAACTACTACACCTGCTGAAGGTATAGAGACCGCCTAGGATTAAAATCCTAGGCTCATAGCTCAAGTCCATTAAAATGGACTAAAATCTTTCTTCAGTCATCTTCAGATGACTTGGGCTATGAGACTGCGGTTTGAACCGCAGGCGGTCTAAATAAGAATGAAATAGCCCTGGGAGAATCTTAGGATTAGCCTATTTTTTATCTTCAAAAGCTGAGCTTAAAGCTTTTGCTTTTGCCTCCGGATTCAATTGTAATTGGGAGTTCCATGCATTGGCTTGTTTAAACTTAGCAACAGCGCCGTCAAAATCACCACCTTTTGCTAATTCCTCACCTTGCGCTACCAAAGTTACAGCCGCCGCAGTCAGCAGAGACTTGTTTTGGCATACTTGTAGTGATTCCAAAGTCTCTGGATGCTGAGGCAGATAATATTTCAGCCAATCGCATCCTAAACTTAGAAGACTTTCTAAATCAAGATTCCTCAATTTGATTGTCCTGTCTAAACTTGCCGAAGCCAGGGTTTGCAGTAGTTTGCCGTCTACACTCCAGAGTTTGATTGTCTTGTCTAAACTAGCCGAAGCCAGGGTCTTGCCGTCGGGACTGAATCTGACGCCATAAACCGCATCGTTATGCCCGTTGAGGGTTTGCAGTAGTTTGCCGTCTACACTCCAGAGTTTGATTGTCTTGTCCCAACTAGCCGAAGCTAGGGTCTTGCCGTCGGGACTGAAGCTGACGCCAATAACCCCATCGTTATGCCCACTGAGGGTTTGGCGTTCCCTAGCTTTTAAGCTGTAAAGTGCCTGCTGCAATGTATTAGCAACCTTAATTTTGGTATCGGATTCTATGCCAAATGACCTTTTCAGTTGCCCGCCTGCTTGTAAACTTTTTATGAGGGCATCCTGCTGATAATCGGAGGCAGAAAGTGCTTCACTATCAGCAATTAAAGCGTTTAACTGGGCATCTGTCTGACCAATGAATGATTTTAATCCTAATATCCCGGCAATAATGGCTAATGTTACCAATCCCGATCCGGCGATGTAAGCTTCTCGCAATCGCCGTTTTAAAATTTGATTGAGACGCGCTTCCGCCTGCTGGCGTTGGGTTTTCTCTCTTTCCAGTTCCGCAAGTAATTCTGCGCCGCGCTGTTGGCGAATAAAAGATACAAGATAATCATGAACTAGTTGATAGCGGTCAGCCGGAGATTGCGGAATCAACAAGACTAATCCCGATTTCACAAAAATCTCTAACACCAAATCTAATTTGTCAGCTTCTGCGACTAAATCAGCGGCTAATTCAGCGCGAGTTTTCAGCGGACGAGTGTTGTTTTCATCGGTGAGTAAATATAAAACTAATTCCGCAGCCCGTTGATTTTCAATACCGCAATCTTGAACGATCGCTGCTAAAAATCTCTCTACTAATTTTTCTTTAGGACCACTTTGCTGATACTGCACCAGCGTTGTGATATTTTCTGTTTGCAGTTGTGCTCCGACTACCTGCAACTCAATCGGACGTACCTCGCCTAAATCTCCTGCTAAGTCTCGCACTAATTCATCAATTAGCTCTGATTCTAAGTAAAAAGAGCGCTGTGTTAAGCTTTGAATGACGTGTTTAGCATCTACAGGTGAAAAATTACCCACAGAGTAGCGAATTTCTTTATTGAGGATATCATTTCTTGTTACCTCTAGATTTGTCAGGCGATCGCACTCCAACAAACAATGCAAATAATTTTCCCGAAGCGACAGGATTACTTGTACATAAGGTAAATCTAAACTATCTAAACAAACGTGTAAAAACTCCCAAAATTTTCGTCGCTGTCCGGGCTGAGGACAATTAAAGAAAAATTCCTCAAACTGGTCAAAAACTAAAACTGTGAATAAATTGTGGTTTATATTTTGTCGTAATCCGGTGACAATTGCTTCTATGGAATTGTCCGTAGGGTGAGGAGATAAGATATATCGCTTCTCTACAAGGGCGTCGGCTAGGTATTGGTTTAGTTCTTTAACCCAATCTGTATAAACTCGGACTAATACACATATTGGGTTTCGACCATCAAAAGCGGTGATTTCATGGAGTGCGGGGATTAAGCCTGCTGTCAATAAAGAACTTTTCCCAACACCAGATGGCCCATGAATGACGATCAATTTGTGGTCATTGCGACTAATCCGTTCGATTAAACGCTCTACATCTCGCTGACGACCAGAAGCAGAAATTTCTCCCGCAATCGCGCCTGGGTGAGATACTCCCGGTGCCATCAAGTTCATCACCTGTCGCTGCGCCTGCAATCGACCCGCACCAATAAAAGCCCGAAAACCATACTGCTGCTCAACAGAATTTTGTTCTAGTTTAAGATTAAAGGCTTCTAGATACCGATTTTGCTCAAAATAGAGTTTGTGCAACGTCTCTAAGATCCGAATGAAAAGCTGCGGATTGTACTCTATTTTAAATTGCTGTTTAGCCTTTTCCAGGTTTCGCAGCGCTTTTGATACCTCGCCGAGATGTTGCTGCGCTTTTAACAATAACAATAGACACCAACAAAGCTCAATATTATTCCCGTCAGGCAAAATACCGCCAGAAATCTTGTCGAGACACGATTCATCGCCACTAAGCGTTTGTAATGCAATTTCTGCAAAGCTTTTAGCCTCCCGCCATTGCGATTTTGCCAACGCTACCTCAGCCAAAAAAGCATAAGCATTTGCTAGTCTTATGGCATGAGAATATTGTATCTGTAAATCAATAGACGCTTTCGCCACAGTCTCTAACTCATCCCACTGCTCAAGCTGTTGCAAAACTTCAGCCCAGGAATTGATAAACTTAGCTACTAGTTGAGGCTGATTTGCCTGTTGTAATACCTCTACACACTGCCGATAATAACCCAATGCTTGGTAACATGCACTGCGGTATTCTGCGCGATGCAAAATTGCGTATCTACGCCACCACATTCCTAAATGAAATAATAAACAAGCTTGACACTCCAGCAATTTTTGATTTAAAATTTTGGCTTGTCCGCTTTCCTCCCCATTTCCTTGTTGCCAAAAAGCAAGACTTTGCTTGTAGAGTTGGCGCGATCGCTCCATCTGGTTGTTCAGGTAAGCATCGCGTCCTAAAATAAATTGCTGACAGGCTTCTAGTTCTACTTCGTGACAACCGCGATTTTGCAAGTCGCGAAATGCTGACTCCATTTCAAAGCGTTTACCTGCACCCATTTCCAATTTCAGAGCAGTAGTATCCTGAAATTGGTCTGCACCTGCTGCTAAAATTTTGGTGAATAACTCATTTGCCTCTTGTTGGAGAAACTTGACTAATTCATCAGTAGCGATCGCCAATTGAATCGGTACACCAGCATAACTATAAAAATCTGGGGCAAACTTCACAAATTTTTGCAGCACCAAATCGTTAATCCACAAAACCAAAGGAAACGGACAACTTTGGCGAAAATCATCTCGCACTCGATTCAGGGAGGTCAGCAAATCGTCCAGCGCCGTTACCGACTCCAAACCCAACACCATCAACGCATTCGGTTGCTGTAAACCTGTTTTTTGAATTGTTAAATAAAGATTTGTTGTTGACTTGTCTAGGGTAATTTCACGAATTTGTAACTGACAGCGTCGCAATTCTGCTAATATACGCTCTCTAACACTTGCGTAATTGCAGCGGACTAAAATCAAAGAAAATCGTCCTTGAGAACGAGTAATTGCTCTAATCAGCGTCCTGAGCGATCGCTCGTTTTGTGCAGTGACATCTTCAGGACGACTTGACTCGCTCATGGCTGCAATTTATGCGCTTCCGCTAACACGGGATTGATCCCAAACCAGCGTCCTTCACCGTCTTGATATTCAAATACAAACAAACTTCGTAACAGAGTGCGGTAATCTGCTTCACCACTAACAGTTTTTTGCTGCACTACTTGACGCAGCAAATTCCACTCATCATCTATAATTGCCGGAACTAAACTATCGCGGGATTCGCGAATAGCATTTTCCAAGCAATTTCGGGATAAGGGTGGGTCTTCTGTCCGAAGGCAACTATAGAGTATTCCCAATAAATTACGCACATGACCGCCACTAATCCGGCAGAGTCGGTCTAAGGTTTTGGGACTATCAAATACTTCGGCGATTAAACCTAGTCTTAGCTGGGGATTAACTCCCGGAAAAGCTCTCGCTAAAACCATCTGTCGCAGTAGGGCAATTCCTTCCTCACAATCGCTACCATTTCGCAATTGCACTGGCACCATTGGTAAGACCTTGGGAGCAACACCACCACCCAAACGATTTTTCAGTGTTTCAACTTCACTAGAAAACATCAACGAAAGTGGTAGAGTATAAATCACATGACAATTCAGCTGGCGTAACTGATCGCCGCGATCGATGAACAAATATTCTGGCTGCGATCGCTCGGTAGTTTTGGCGCGAGGATCTACCCGATCCAAATTATCGACAATTACCACCAGTCCTTTTTTACCCCTAGCTCTTAACTCCTGGTTGCCACGTTCCAGAACTTCTTGATTAATTGACTCCAAAATACTGTTGGTTCGAGGTTCGAGGTATTGTCTTAATTGACTTCTCAGCTTCGGGCTATCTTTAGCTTTAGCAGTAATTTTAGCGATTTGTAAAGGCAGGGAAATCTCAGCTTCCTTGAACTCTATGGGTGTTTGCAAGAAAGCTATAATCTCCTGCAACAGATTCGTAAAATAACCAGGTTTTACCTTTACACCAATAACTTCAAAGCTTTCACTCACCTGACGAGCGATCGCTAGCATAATATCTGTAACATCCACATCAGTCATATCTAGGTCTTGTGTGGATTCAAAATAAACCACATGAAAACCCTGCTGTTTTAACTCAGCTTCCAACCATCGCAACTCTGTAGACTTACCACAACCAATATGTCCTGTAAACAATTGGCAAGTAGGCTTATCTGGTGAAAGGCGTGTGATAGTTCGTTCCAGTGCCGCGATCGCGTTGCTGCCTCGTACAGAGGCAAAATCAATATAATATTGCTTATCCTCTGGCTTTTCTAAGATCAGAGTTCGACTAGGATCGCAACTGTCATAGAACCTCTTTAAATCTAGTTTCATCATTCACTAATTTTAGTTTGGGAAAGTGACTGCCATTGCCTCTCTAGGTGCAAGCAAAATCAACTGATGCATCTACTGGAGAGAAAGCTGAATAAATTAACGATACAGCTGTTTTCTAGGGTAGCAGGTTCAGGTATATGCGATCGCTCCTGACATTTACGTTAATTTTACCGTAGTTTGCCATTGTGCTCAAAATCCCCACTACAAAGCAGGCGAAGTACAGCTTTGCAAAACACGCGAAGGAAAAAACAAGGTAAATAGTTTTAGATACTTGCTTGTAACAACCTGACTACAGCATCAATGATTCGCTTGAGTGATTCTTTCTTTAAATCTCCAACTTTAGCTTTTATCAAATTAGCGTTAGCTGTAAAAAGCTTACCTGGTCGAGCATAACTAACGAATTTCAGAGAACCACTTGCAAAATCTCTACCAGTAAGCTCAACTGCGTAGATATCGGCATAAGATTTACTAGTAATTTGACAGAGAATCCAATCCCCTCGCTCAACTTCTGTTAAGACGACAGTAGGACGCAACTTCGATTGCGACAGATCCGAAAATGGGAAAGGCACTAAAACTACTGTACCTGCTGAAGGTATGACCATGCATCCTCCTCTTCTGGTCGTAGCCAATCTTCAGCTAAAGCTGGCTCGCTGACTAAAGCTGTTTCTGATACAGGAACCACTGGCTTTTCTTCTAAAATTGTCACAAGCGCACGTCTAGACATTGGAAGTTGAATAGGTTCCAGCAACTGAACTATGCCATTCTCATCAATAATCGCTTCTACCGTTTGAATCATATAAATCCCTCCATACCTATTTTCGGCGGAATTATGAGAAATTGCAAGCATCCAGAGTAACTTCACAAAGGTTAGGGCGGAAGCGCTACAAAAATAATATAGATCGCTTTAAAATAGACAAGATACCCAAAAAAAGCCGGTAAAAATTGATGAAAGTCTCCTTAAATCAAGATGTTGAGCAGTTCATCCATAGTCAGGTCAAAATAGGTAAATATACCTCAACTGATGAAGTTATTGTTGCTGGGATTAAGCTTCTAGAGGAAAAAGAACGCATCTACAAAGGTAGATTTGAAGAGATGCGGCGAGAAGTAGCAGTCGGGGTTGAAGCATCCACTCGGGGTGAGGTGATTGATGGAGAGACAGTTTTCCGTGAACTGCAACAAAAACTGAGTCTCGTCAACAAGCAGCCAAATGAGTAATATTTGCCGCTTTACCGTTCCCGCTAGTCGAGACCTCGAAGCCATTATCGATCTGGTTGCGAGAAAGAGTGGTTTTAATACGGCAGAATTCTTCCTCCAGAAAATTAATCAAAATTGTCAAGCTTTAGCTAACTCTCCGACTATGGGGAATAGGCGTGATGACATATACCCGTCAATGTGGAGTTTTCCCGTTGATGAATATCTAATTCTCTATCGCCAAATTGAAACAGGGATTGAAATTGTCCGGGTGATTACTGCCTAGGCAGCAGGTGTTGTACTGAGTAACCTTGCAATTTAAAGATATTTTCACCAAAATCTGCATATTTACTAGTAACATCCACTAAAAATATACTTCAGTAATCACCCTGAACGCGACTACCATATGTCTCAACCAAATATCGAATCTACCCTGATTGAAAATCGCCTCTTTCACCCCAGTGCTGAATTCTCCCAGAATGCCCACATCAAGAGCGAAGAAGACTACCAGCAACTGTACGATCGCGCCAAAGCCGATCCCGAAAAATTTTGGGCAGAATTAGCGGAAACTGAATTACACTGGTTTCAGAAGTGGGATACTGTGTTAAATTGGCAACCACCTTTTGCTAAGTGGTTTGTCGGCGGAAAAATTAATATTTCTTACAATTGCCTTGATCGCCACCTCACCACCTGGCGCAAGAACAAAGCCGCATTAATTTGGGAAGGAGAACCAGGTGACTCTCGCACCTTAACTTACGCTCAACTGCATCGGGAAGTGTGCCAGTTTGCCAATGTCCTCAAGCAGTTAGGTGTGCAAAAAGGCGATCGCGTGGCAATTTACATGCCAATGATTCCCGAAGCCGCGATCGCGATGTTAGCCTGTGCTCGAATTGGCGCACCACATACCGTAATTTTTGGTGGTTTCAGTGCCGAAGCTGTCCGCGATCGCTTAATTGACGGACAAGTCAAATTAGTTATCACCGCTGATGGTGGTTGGCGCAAAGATGCGATCGTCCCGCTGAAAACCCAAGTTGACAAAGCTTTATCCGAAGGCGGAGCGACAATCGTCAAAGATGTCTTAGTAGTCCAGCGTACAGGTCAAGAAACCCACATGCAACCATGTCGCGACCATTGGTGGCACGATTTGCGCCAAGGAATCTCCGCCGATTGTCCCGCCGAACCAATGGACAGTGAAGATCTACTATTCATCCTCTACACCAGCGGTAGCACAGGCAAACCGAAAGGCGTTGTCCACACAACAGGTGGCTACAACTTATATAGCCACATGACCACCAAATGGATCTTTGATATTAAAGACACCGACGTATATTGGTGTACTGCTGATGTCGGTTGGATTACAGGACATAGTTATATTGTCTACGGACCACTTTCCAACGGAGCAACTAGCGTCATGTACGAAGGTGCGCCGCGTGCTTCTAATCCTGGCTGTACGTGGGATGTAATTGAAAAACACGGCGTTAACGTTTTTTATACCGCCCCAACAGCAATTCGCTCCTTCATCAAAATGGGCGAACACTTACCCAACGCCCGTGACCTCTCTTCCCTACGATTACTCGGCACAGTTGGCGAACCAATTAACCCCGAAACTTGGATGTGGTATCACCGCGTAATTGGTGGTGAACGCTGTCCGATAGTCGATACTTGGTGGCAAACAGAAACCGGCGGCATTATGATTACACCGCTACCCGGTGCCATTCCCACCAAACCTGGTTCCGCAACTCGTCCTTTCCCCGGAATTCTCGCTGATGTCGTTGATATCGAAGGCAATCCTGTACCCGACAATGAAGGTGGTTATCTCATCGTCCGCCATCCCTGGCCCGGAATGATGCGCGGAGTCTACGGCGACCCCGACCGCTTCCGCCGCACCTACTGGGAACATATTCCCCCACAAGATGGCAAATATGTCTACTTTGCTGGTGATGGTGCTAGACGCGATGAAGACGGCTACTTCTGGGTTATGGGACGAGTAGACGATGTAATTAATGTATCTGGACATCGCCTCGGCACAATGGAAGTTGAATCGGCTTTAGTTTCCCATCCCGCAGTCGCTGAAGCTGCAGTAGTGAGTAAACCAGATGAAATTAAAGGCGAAGATATTTTCGCTTTTGTCATCCTCGAAGGTAATTACCAAGCGAGTGAAGCTTTAAGTAAAGAATTGAAACAACATGTGGTGAAGGAAATCGGCGCAATAGCCCGTCCCGGAGAAATCCGCTTTACTGACGCTTTACCGAAAACGCGATCGGGTAAGATTATGCGACGCTTACTACGAAATCTCGCTTCAGGTCAAGAAATCTCCGGGGATACTTCTACCTTAGAAGATCGGAGTGTGTTAGATAAGCTACGTGAAGGCAGTTAATTTAGATTTGTTTCACGCATTAGCGATCGCCTTAATGCTAATGCGTGAAAATTTTAAGGTAATTCCCCAAAACGTTCTCGATAACGAGCTAGCAATTCCTCTGCCTGTTCAGCGCGTTGTTTTTCCTGTTCAGCGCGTTCTTCACCTATCAGCAAGAGATTACCTTGAGAATCCCACCAGCGCAGCCAGGGTAAAGTTGCATTTTGATACTCTCTTTGCCAGCTGCCTAACTCGACATCTAAAGATGTAATAGGGTAATGTCCTCTTTCATTTGCACTCACGGGTTCATAAGAGTCTGCTACCAGACGATAAACCTCAACACTTGCTTTTGCTACTTCGTAAATTCCATAATAAGGAACGCGAATCGCTTGCTCGTATACCCAGAATTTTCCGTTACTAGGGGTGTTGTTTCGTTCCTCTGTGCCATTACCAGAGACAAACTCTATGACAATTAAAGGCGCAACGATTTCTTGCCACAGCACGTAAGAACGTCGTATCTGTCCGTTGAGAGTTGGTGGTACATTTGGCACATAAAACCAATCAGGTGCAACAGCCCCTTTTTCCGGTGGATCGGCGTGTAATTGCCAGTAAATCCCCGAATCCTGACCGATACAATATTGACCGTCAGCATGAAGTCTTTTGAGGATCGGTTGAATTGAGTCAGTCAGGAGTATGCTTTGAGGATGTTCTTGCAAATTTATCACAAATTTACCATCTGATTCTGGTAATTGCGTGTGGTCTGGTAAATTCAGATCGACGATGGATGGTTCTATCTGGGTGGTAATTGCAGTCATTCGGCTCGCCCACAGAGTCAGATTGGCTCCATTATAAATCTATTACTGATAGAATCTCAAGACAGTAGACCAGCATTTGGCTTGTAAATTATTATTCTGGCAATGGCTTGTTTCCGTAAATTCTTTGCGCTTGTTCTGGTGAAAGCTGTGTCATGGGAAATCTTTTACGCATATCTACAGTAAATTCTATTCCATTAGATTTTTGCTCGGAATTGTTATCACTTACTGCACCATTATTATCGGACAAATAATCATTAACTAATGACTCATCAATATCTGAAGGTGGAAGCTGACTTTGCGGTAATACGTAAGCGTGATTTTCGGGATCGTAGGCTAAAATCTCTCCTTTTTCAATGTTATAAATCCAGGCATAGATTTTGAGTTGCTTTTGGTAAAGTAAAGAGTGAACAATCGGGTAAGTTCGCAAATTTTCAATTTGAGTCAGTACATTTTCAGCAGTGACAATTTCTATTAGTTCTTCACCCTTATATTGGGTATAGTGGTCTTTTACCAATCTTCGGGTTGCTTCTGCATACTTCAGCCAGTCATGCACAAGTGGCATCTCTTCTACCAAATTGTATAACTGCATAAGTCCTTTCATAGCACCACAATGAGAGTGACCGCAGACAATAATTTGTCTAATCCCCAAAGCTTGCACAGCATATTCAATAGTTGCCCCTTCACCGCCATTGGTGGCTCCAAATGGTGGCACAATATTACCCGCATTGCGGATCACAAACAATTCGCCTAATTCGGCTTGTGTAATGAGATTTGGGTCTACACGCGAATCCGAACAAGCAATAAACAAAACTCGGGGTTTTTGACCATGAGAAAGTTGTTCAAACAGGTCTTGATGCGTGCTAACATAGTTAGCCTTAAACTCGCGCAAACCCTTAATTAATTTTTTCATGCACCTAGCCTTTAACTAACAACTCATAAAGCAGAAAATTCTTCGACTGATACTTATTTGCAAAGTAATTTTTTCTGCTGCTGCCTAATTTTTAACAGCGACTGTAGTTAAATTCTACCACCAGCTTTCCAGTTTAACAAAATTCCTGAGATTATTATGCTTGACACAGGGAAAGGCAAAAGCGATCGCTAGTCGGGAAAAAATCTACCTTACAGGTGATTAATTATGCAGCGATTGCTGGATCGAAAGTCAGAGTGTGCTGGATCGGCGAAGGGAAGACATTTGATTTAAAATAGTTTCACGCAAAGGAGCTAATGCGGCTTGGCGTGAGTTTTTCAATTTATTTCTCCAAAATGCTATGAGTAAAATCAACCGAGTTCTAATTGTCGGTGGTACCCACGGAAACGAAATCACTGGAATCTACTTAATCAAGAAATTCGAGCGCCACCCAGACTTGATTCAGCGACAAAACTTAAAAATTTTCACACTGTTAGCAAATCCTCAAGCCTATGCGATCGCTAAAAGGTATGTTGATACTGATTTAAATCGTTCTTTTCGCCATCAAGATTTAGAAAACTCCCATTTAACAAGCTATGAAGCCCAAAGAGCAAAAGAAATTTACCAAACATTTGGCACAGGAGGCACTCAAGCAGCCGATTTTGTCATTGACTTACATAGCACCACAGCGAACATGGGATTAACCATCATCCTGGATCACAAAGAACCATTTTACCTACAATTAGCAACATATCTTCAGAATCGCCATCCCCACGTCAAAATACTTTACTCGCGAATCGAAAGTCCTGACAGACCGCATCTAGATTCAATTTGCGAATTCGGCTGTACTATCGAAGTCGGTGCAGTTGCTCAAGGAATACTAGACGCAACCTTATTTCAGCAAACAGAAAAACTTGTCCAAACAATTCTAGACTACATAGAAACCCATAACCAAGAAGCACTACCAAGCTCAAAAGACACACTCACCATCTATCAAGCCACCCACACAATAGACTATCCGCGAAACGAATCGGGAGAAATCCAAGGGATGGTTCATCCGCAACTGCAATTTAAAGATTACCAAGCCCTAAACCCAGGCGATGCCATATTTCTCACCTTTGAAGATGAGGAAATCCTCTACGAAGGTAACAGCATAGTATATCCAGTATTTATAAACGAAGCAGCTTACTACGAAAAAGGGGTTGCGATGTGCATCACCCAAAAGGAAGAGGTTTTTTAACGCGGAGGAAAGACAAGAGGGAACGCGGAGGTACGCGGAGTAACTCTGCGACCCTTTGCGCCACCTCCGCGCCCCTCCGCGTTTCCCTAATGCGCTGCCGCCCCACCAGTAGCCTTCACTTTCTTAAAGAAGATAATCGCTAGCCCACTAACTAGTAAAGCTATGCCAATGAAGTAAAAGCAGTCGTTGTAAGCCATGATATAGGCTTGCTGGCTGACACTTTGGTTGATGGCTTGGTATGCTTGATTTTGGGCTGTAGTTGGGTCGGCACCGTTATTGATAAAAAATTGGGTCTTTTGCGCGATCGCTTGTTGTGTAGCTGGGTTATATAATGAGACTGCTTCGCCTAAGCGATTTGAGTGGAGTTGCTCTCGTCTGGTGAGTAGGGTACCAAGGGCGGCGATTCCCATTGAACCACCGAGATTTCGCATCATGTTAAATAAGCCAGATGCTGAACCGGCTTGTTCTCTTTCGATATCAGCTGTGGCTATGGTTGTTAGAGGTACGAAAATTAGTGGTTGTCCCATCGCCCGGACTAATTGCGCCCATTTTAATTGGTCGATTCCTGATTGGGTGGTGAGGTTTGAGTTCATGAAGCAACTAACGGCAAATAGGCTGACTCCAATCGCAATCAACAAGCGCAAGTCCATCTTTTGCATTAATTTTGGGACAAGCGGGACAATAAATAATTGTGGCAATCCTAACCACATCACGACTTCCCCGATTTGCAGTGGGTTATAACCTTGAATTTGCGCTAGATATAGTGGCAAAATATACACTGAGCCGTAGAGTCCAATGCCGAGTGAGACATTGACGACACTCGCTAAAGCAAAGTTGCGTCGCCGCAATAAACGCAAATTAATAAAAGGTTTTTCCCGCGTTAGTTCAATCCAGAAAAATATCCCTAAGAAAATTACCGCCAGTACACTTAAACGGACGATTAAGGCTGAACCAAACCAGTCTTTACGCGTTCCTTCTTCTAGTACTACTTGGAGGGATGCTAAGCCAATCGCCATCGAAATAATTCCCCACCAATCACCTTCTTTGAGTAGGTGCATCTGTTTGGGTTGTTGCGGAATCGCATACCAGACAGCGGCGATTAGCATCGCACCAGGAATGACGTTAAGATAAAAGATATACTGCCAGCTAAAATTCTCGGTTAGCCATCCACCGACTGTAGGACCAATTGCTGGTGCAAATACGGCTGTAATGGCAAACATTGCCATCCCCACTGACTGTTTACTTGGAGGTAAACTGATTAAAATCACTGTCAGCGCCATCGGGATGAGAATTCCTCCTGTAAAGCCTTGTAAGCCACGGGCGACAATCATCTCGCCGAGGTTTTGCGCCCAAGCACAAGTGACTGAGAATAAGACAAATAATGCCGCATTCACAAGTAAGTATAAGCGGATCGAAAATACCCGCGACAGCCACCCTGTTAATGGAATCACGACGATTTCCGCCACCAGATAAGCTGTGGAAATCCAAGAACCTTCTTCTAATGTCGCGCCTAAGGCTGCTTGAATATCTTTTAGGGAAGCATTTGTAATTTGAATATCCAGCACTGCCATAAATGCGCCCAGCATCGTGCCAGCAACACCAATCCAGGTCTTAAATGATACCTGTTCGGCAGGATCTGTTGCCGGACGCTGACCCTGATTGCCAATCGCATTTGTATTAGCCACAGCCTTACCTCAGTAGTAGTTGTAATGCATTTTTTATTAAGTATTAGCAGGTTTTAATATGCCTTTTCTCTCATAAATTTCCCAGACAATTTTTCTCAAACTCGGTAACTGTCTAGTAAAATATACTGAGCCTAATATACAAGCTATACCAGCAATAACTAACGTACTTGTAGAGCCAATTTGATGGGCTAAAAATCCTCCTAACAAGTTTCCAAAAGGAATCATGCCTAAGAATGACATTGTATATATGCTCATTACCCGTCCGCGTTTATCGTCGTCAATAATTGTCTGCAAAACTGTGTTACCACTCGCAATTTGCAGAATTGTACCCAAGCCAATCAAAAACATTGCGACTAATGACAGTGGGAGGAAGCGAGACAAAGAAAAAATGATCAGTCCGATTCCTAATACTGAGGGACCACTCGCAATTAGTTTACCTAGTCCAAGTATTGTTTTTCTCGATGCTAAATAAATTCCGCCACATAAAGCGCCCACTCCGGAAGCTGCCATCAAAAAGCCCAGAGTTTGGGCGTTACCTTTGAGGATTTCTTCCGCATAAATTGGCACAAGAACTGTATATTGCATTCCCATCAGGCTAATTAAAGCTGAGAGTAACAAAATCGCCCGAATCGGTGGAGAGTCAAAAGCATAAGCAAATCCCTCTTTAATTCTTTGTATGGGACTACCATTGATTTTTGGCATCTGCTTTGGCTTAAATCTCATCGCTAATAAAGCGATAATGACGGCAATATAACTAATACCGTCAATTAAAAAACAGTAAGCTGCGCCAACTCCGGCAATTAACAACCCACCAATCGCCGGACCTATTAATCGCGCACCATTAAACATTGTCGAGTTGATCGCGATCGCATTCGCTAAATCTTCGCGACGTTCGACAAGTTCTGTTACAAAAGCCTGTCGTGCTGGTGCATCTACAGCGTTAATCACCCCTTGAAACAAACTCAAAGCAAGGATATGCCAAATATGAATCGTACCACTCAGCGCTAGAGCTGCAAGGGTTAATGATTGAATCATTGCTAGTACTTGCGTACCAATTAAAGTCCGATGGCGGGAAAAGCGATCGACAAACACGCCGCCAAAAGGCGATAGTAAAAAACTGGGAATTTGGCTGGTAAACCCTACCACTCCCAACATCCAAGCGGAGTTAGTTAGATGGTATACCAACCAAACGGTAGCAATTTGTGTCATCCACGTCCCAATCAGGGAGATGCCTTGTCCGGCAAAAAACAACTGATAGTTACGGGATCTTAATGCAGGAGGTAGATTAATCATCGATCAATTGTCATTAAGTAAGATTAAATTTACTTAACTTCAACAGTAACCTCCGCTGACATCCCAGGCGTAATCCGTGAGTCGTATCCTTGCATACTCTTAGGGTCGATAACTATTTTCACTGGGATGCGTTGCACCACTTTGGTGAAGTTACCTGTGGCGTTATCAGGAGGTAATAAAGCAAATTGTGCGCCTGATGCTGGAGAAACACTATCCACCCGACCAATAAAGGTATGGCTGGGGAAAGCGTCAAGTTTCACATCCACAACCTGTCCTGGGTGCATCTTTTCTAGCTGGGTTTCTTTGAAGTTAGCAACTACCCAATAATCGTTATTGACAATTGCCATCATTGGTGACCCAGATTGAATCCGGTTGCCAACTTCCACCGTTTTGCGTCCTATGCGTCCGGCTGCTGGGGCAAAAATATTGGTGTAAGATAACTGCAACTGAGCATCTTTTAAGGCTGCTTGGGATTGAGCAATGGCTCCTTGTGCGGCGGCATACTGACTACGATTCACTGCTGTTTGTTGACCGCTGGCTGTAGCTTGTTGCAATCCACCTCTAGCAGCAGCGAGTTTCGATTGGGCTGTAGTGACGCCTTCTTGGGCTTGCGCTAGCAGTGATTGTGCTCTCGCTACCCCCACTTTTGCCGATGCTAACCGGGCTTGGGCTTGTTGCACGCCTTGAATCGCCCCATTTCTCTGGGCTAATGCTACATCATAAGCGGCTCTGGCTGTATCTAATTGTTGGCGGGCAATTGCGCCTTGTCTAAACAAATTTTCATATCGCTTGTAGTCAGCTTGGGTTCTCGTTAAAGTTGCATCTGCTTGGGCTACCTGTGATTGGGCGGCAGGAATACCGGCTTCTGCTTCTTGGACTACAGCCTCGGCGGCAGGAATACCGACTTCTGCTTCTTGGACTGCTGCTCGGGCTGTCGATACAGAAGCTTGAGCGGTGCTAACATCTCCTTGAGCTTGGGTTGTTTTACCAGTGGTGGTAAGGGATGCTAAGCCAATATTAGCCTGTGCCGCATTTGCTTGCTGTTGGGCGCTTTGCAATGATGCTAATGCTTGCTGAACTTTGTTTTGATAGTCTTTAGGATCGAGCTTTACTAGCAGATCTCCTTCTTTTACCTGTTGGTTGTCATTTACCAGCACCTGACTCACCGTCCCCGCCACTTTGCTGCTAACTTGATGGATGTGTCCAACTACTGTTGCATCATCGGTTACTTGGTGAGTGGAGGCAAATTGCCAATATTTGTAACCAAATCCACCAGCGACGATCGCCCCTACTCCCAGTCCTGCCAAAATTAAATTCTTCTTCGATTTTTTGGGTTTTGGCGCTTCTGGTGTAACTGTGGCTTTCTCTACAGGTACATCTGGTTTAACTATTTGGGAATCGCGATCCAAGGATGCTGGAGTTGTCTCTGTCCTCGCTTCCAAATCTTTGAGATTGCTGATTAACTCTTTCGCCAACTCTGTTGGTTGATTACCGTTGTGTCCGTTAGTTGATTGGGTAGTGGTACGTGGCATATCTTTTTCTTTCATGTGGTAGGTAGTTACTGCAAAAAAAATGTTTGTACGTGTACTATTATTTAGCGTTCTTAATATTAAATTAGGTAAATGCTTAGGATACGTACTATTTTCTAATTAATCGGTGGGCGGCGCTTCGCCCGAAAGGATGAATGTGGGAGCGCTTAAGATAGATTAGCGATCGCTAAGTCAACCATCTGAGAAAAACGAGCGCGTTCTACAGATGTTGTGCCTTGCCAGGTGTCCTCCTTTAGATCGGCAACAATCTGTGGGAGAATCGTCTCTAGGTCTTTGCCAGCGGTTGTCAGCCAAATTCGGCAAATCCGTCGGTCATCTCGATCTCGTTCGCGGCGAATTAAGCGGCGTTCTTCCATTCGGTCAAGTACACCAGTCAAAGTACCTCCGACTTGTTGCAGCTTGTCCCCAATACTAGAAGTAGGTAAACCATCTTCTTGCCACAAGCAGCATAGCACCACCCAATGAAATGGTGTCAATCCAAATGGCTCTAGACGCTCACTGAGCTTGCGTTTGAGTAGTTGTGATAGCAGGGTAATTCTGTAGCCGACACTATATGGGGCAAGAATTTGCTGCCACGACTCTAAAATCTGGGAATCGACAGATGTAGTCATCTGAATTTCCTTAGCGTGCGTATTATTATAATACTACTACAACTTAAAGAGAATGCAGAGTGAAATTACGGTATTTGTTGATTTTCACACAGATGTAGATGCAAGAGTTCGCATCTGCGGCGAAATTGCAGGACGACTATCGATCGGAATCTCGATGGAAAACTCTGCACCCTGACCTGGTTCTGAGTGACAATACAGAACTCCGCTATGCTTTTCGACAATCTGATAGCTAATGGACAACCCTAATCCTGTACCTTTACCGACAGGTTTAGTCGTAAAAAATGGGTCGAACAGTCTGGCTTTAATTGCTGGAGAGATTCCTGAACCATTATCAGCGATCCGGATGGCGACCCGGTGCTGAGCGATCACCTCGGTTGTAATGATAATTTGCCGAGGACACCTGTTACTCTCGTGCTGCAACCATTGATTTGGGCTATCTAGGGCTTCAATCGCATTGCTAATCAAATTCATAAATACCTGATTGATCTGTCCAGCGTAGCATTCTACTAAAGGGAGATCCCCATATTTTTTTACCACTTGAATCTCGAAATTATTAGCAGAATTTCGCAGTCGGCTTTGTAAAATTAATAAAGTGCTTTCAATTCCTTCATGAATATTAACTAATTTCATCTCCGCTTCATCCAAACGGGAGAAATTTCGTAAAGAGAGAACAATTTCACGGATACGTTCGCAACCTAATTCCATCGAACTCAGAATTTTCGGCAAATCTGTAGATAAAAAGTCTAACTCAATGTCAGTAATATGGTCGTGAATGTGCGGTAGCGTCTCTGGATAAGACTCTTGGTAAAGTTTGACGAGGCTTAATAACTCTTGAGTATATTGATGAACATACTTTAAATTACCGTAAATAAAATTAGTTGGATTATTGATTTCATGAGCCACCCCAGCAACCAACTGACCTAAACTGGACATTTTTTCAGCTTGAATCAAATGGGATTGAGTTTCTTGAAGCGTTTTAAAAGCTTGTTCTAATTTTCTAGCTTGGGATGAGGCAATATCCACTAAATTCTCTTTTAACCGTAATGCTGCCTGAAGTTGAAGTTGCTGTGTAGTTAGTTCCTGTGCTAACTTTTTTGCATCAGCCAAAGCAGCATTAGTTCCTTGTAATAAAAACAAAAAATCGACAATAGGATCGTGAATTGCAAAATCTTTTAATTTTATCCCTAGTGGGGCAAGATTTGCTTTGTCTGTAACCCAAGGTGAACCTAAAAAGAAGATTATATCCTCATCTTCAGAACACAATATCTGTCCTTTTAACTGCATTTCATTAGATAGTAATTCCAGCAGAAACAAAGATTTATATTTGCGATTTATTTCCTCAAAATCAACTGTAATATTTGGACGACTAATCCGAAAATGCTCTTCAAAACGGCTACCAATTAAGTTTTCACTAGTGAGGCGACGAATCACTTCGCCAGCCTGCACAATTTCCATCGCTCGATTCAGGGCGAAATGAAAAGGAAAAGCCTGAGCAAATAACTGCGGTGAAAGACCAAGATGAGGATTAGTCATAACTTAAAAACTGAAATAACGCAGTTTGGTATGATGCGGTGACATGTGAGGAAGAAAGACATAAATATTTTTGTCTCACACATTAGCGCTAGTATTACCATTAGAAGCTGAATGGGTGAAAGAAAGATAATATGTGCAGAAAAAGCGCAAATCTTGCAAGTAATGTATTTTTTAGTTTTGCTTATATTTAACTAAAAACTCATCATGGTCAGCACCATTCTCTCGATTTTGAATTTGAGAAATAGTAACTTCTGTATTAAATCTTTCCCCTAAACCTTTAACTAATCCAATTACCATTGGCGTGAGTCCTTCCCTGGTAGATTGATAATGTAAGTTTAGAGAATTTTCACTCATGTGACTACATTCAAATGAGGGAGGTTTGAGTTGAGGAAAAGTCACTCCGACTCGTGCATGCATATTATCCAGATTTTCGAGAAATTCCGGTAAAGTGTCACCGCTCATTTCCAACATGTCACCGTAACCTTCTTGTGCTGTATACTTTACCCAGTATTCGCCAAAAGCTTGCATTACTTCTGATGTCGATATGCCTAAAACAGCACTAGCTGCTTTAATTAATCTGTGAGTAACATCATCAGGATAACCATCCATACTGACAAACACATCCACATCTAATTCAGCTTTTCGTTTAACTTGTTTCCAAACAGCCTCACCAAACTGTTGACACACCATTTCGGCGATCGCTTTATTCACCATTCCGTACATAAAATTAGCCTATCTTTACATAATTAAATCATTGACAACCTTAAGCTGAGACCGCTGCTAATCGTGAATCAGCTAACTCAGATGCGGATATTTGTCTTTCAATCCCATCAAAAAAACGTACACGCGCATCCAGTGCTTCTACGACAGCACGATGTAGCATCATCGCTTCCTCACTGGTAGTAATCCGAGGTTCGATTAATGCTAATAGCTTGGCTGCGTGACCGTCATCAACGTTGATGTGAACTTCAAAAAAGGTGAGTGACTCCATAGGTATTGGTGTCGCACCAATGATACCTTGATATAGTTGAGTGTATAAAGCAGCGACAATTCCTTCCGAAGCAAAACAGACCGCACCTAATGCTGCTAGGTAACTATAACGATGAGGTAAAGTTAAATAGGTTTCAATCAAACCTTGAGTTTCTGGTTCTGTGGGTATTACTCCAAGCATCGTATCATCTATTCCTAGTGCTCTAGTAAATCTACGGAATAGTTCAGGGTGCGCTATTTGCGGATCTCCCTGCCCCATTTCGTCAAATAAATTCTCTAGAATAACTAGTTGAGCATTTTCATCTGGACAACGAGATAAAATTCCGGCAAGGATGCGATTAAATTCTTTGGAAAATTTATACATCTGTACTGCGAGGATTTTGACTTCTAGGAGAGTCAGTTGTCCAGCCTTGCATTTGCTCAGGAAATTATGATTCCATAATGGGTGAACTTGGATAAATTCACGCAGTGATTGGATCACATCAGAAAATTGGTTCATCGGGATACCTTGATGGCTAAGTGGAGTGGATAGTCAATCAGTGGACCAAAAAAGGATTCATCTAGTGCAACATGTTCTGGGGTTACACGTAACTCACGCAGTGTTGGCATCGTATTGAAACCAGCACTTTCCAGCGCCGCGAAATAATCTTCAAAAGTTTTGTGGGTTAGTTGTACATCAAGATACGAACCATCCCGCTGCCAAATTCGACCGGGAAATTGATGGTTGCGTTTGCTGAAGTAACCCGCACCTTCAACTTGAAAATAAAAAGGATATGCTGGCGATCGCATGTAAGGAAAAGCGGGATGGGGAACACTAAATACAATTCGACCGCCAGGACTCAGCCTAGAGGCTATTTGAGTCAGGCACTGCTCGGTTTGGTCAGTTGTGAGATAATTAAATAAGAAAACAGCGATCACCAGATCAAACTGGCAATCTCCTAAGTTTGAGAGGTCAGTGGCGCAGCCAACTTCGTAGCGAATACCTAAAGCATCTTGAGATTCTTGCGACTTTGCTGCTGCAATCATGCCATTTGAGATATCAATGCCATAAACCGAACCAGCGCCTCGACGGCGGAGTTCTCGGCTACAATAACCTTCACCACAACCCAAGTCAAGTACTCGCAAACCAGCAACCGGATCGCACAGATCCAACACGAATGGACGTGCAGTAAAGTCTGACAGCGAACTGGGTTCCTCTCTAATCCACTGCAATGCGGTGCGATCGTAGAGATCTTTGGTTGAATCTTTATCCACTGACATTGCCATTTTTTCTTACCTGATAACAACTTAAACCAACCGATCCTATTACATATTGGGTCAGTAATCTGAAACTACTAAAGTTCTTTTGTTCTAACAAGATTTTTTAGCGACTACAATTGTTAGAAATACCGAACTTAATTCTAAATGTGATATCTACTTAGATAAATCCTCGGTTCTACAGCACATTTATCTCAACTATTTCAATTAACTGGGAATTTATTTATGTTGCCATTATAGATAACTGATAATAGCAACACAAACACTTACTCAAACATCTTGACAATCCGATATCCACGGGTATAAAGCGGGACAGAAGCAAGCTTCCGATCCTGTGCCGATCGCATCGTTTCATCAAATACCACTAGACTATCTGTACCAACTTTTAACCACTCCTCGTAAGGAATACAGTGATCTTCTTCAACACCGCCACTCGATGGGGGTACCATTGCTCGGTAAAACTCATTAAATTTACGGCGAAATCTAAAATCAAGCGAAATTCGTAATCCCTCAGATTTTCGTCTTACCGTCTGGTGTAAACTCCGAGCATCGTTGAAATACATCGTTCCGTGTTGGAGTTGAGACTCATTATAAGCCACAACCATCGGCAGATCGCGACCTTGGTCGAAATCTGACATCACCCGCATCGCCCCCAACTCCATTTCTCGCGGCATTTCTCCGGCTTCAATAGTAATATTTTCAATATCACCAAACAGTGGTAAAACTACAACCGTGGCATCTGCAGCGACACCCGCCCAAACATCGCTATGAAGCTTGGAACTAGCAAAAGGTAAACGCAGTCTTTCGGCATTTGTCTCACCATAAACCATTCGCAAATTCACAGGCAAATCTACTGCGTCAATCAAATCATTTGCACCTAACTCATAAAAAGCTTTCGCCACACTTTTCTGTAGCAAGTTAAATTCTAAAGTATGTTCGCGCTTAGGCATCAACAACCCAGTGCCAGTATAATTTGGCAAAGTAGTTCGCGCTGCTAGTAACCGCTCAATTAACTCATTTTCACTCAAGATAATCGGGCTATTTAAGCAAGCTGAAATAAACCCTGCCGCTGCAACTTGAATTTGGGCAAATAACTCGGTTGGCAACTTGTGTTCAAATAGCAACCGATGTTGACGATTTGTCGCAATTCTCTCAGCTAGTTCATCAAAGAGTTTATCCCCTACGCCAGAAAACTTCACAGCATCATTAGAGATCATTTGTCTTAAGTCCCAAGTTACTTGTAGATAGAATTCATATTGGTAGTGATCCCTGAATGTTGGTCGATGATATTATCCTATGTTGAACTAACCGACTGGTAATACAGTGACTCCACTGGAATTAAAATAAAGATTCAGTAAAAATAAATTTCACTTGTGTAGAGCGCTAAAGCGCAACTACAAACCTTTACTTTTCCCTACTTTGAGAGATGCGGAGTAGTCGAAAAATGTGTAAAGCTTTTATATAGAACAATAAGTAATATTCTTTAATAGCCGGTATATGTTGCTCCGACCAAATGAACGCACAAAACTGGATGACACCGACGACAACCAATTTTATGTACATCCACGCTTTGTCACCCACGTCGATTCTGGATTCATCCAACAACTCATAGATTTGTATCGTCTCCACTTGAAACCGCAAATGCGGATTTTAGATTTGATGAGCAGTTGGGTGTCGCATCTACCAGAAGAAATAGAATTTGCTCATGTTGAAGGACATGGACTCAACGCTTTGGAACTCGCCCGCAATCCTCGGTTAAACCATTACTTTGTCCAAAATCTCAACGCGAATCCACAGCTACCACTCGCTGATGCTGATTTTGATGCCGTGATTAACTGCGTTTCGGTACAATATCTCCAGTATCCCGAGGCGGTATTCACGGAAATTCACCGTATCCTGAAACCGGGTGGAATTGCCATCATCAGCTTTTCTAATCGGATGTTTTATCAAAAAGCCATTCAAGCTTGGCGAGAAGCATCAGAACCCCAACGAGTTGAATTAGTCAAAAGTTACTTCCAATCTGTACCCGGATTTACACCTCCCGAAGTTATTTCTCGCTCTGCAAATGCAGCCAGTTTTCTCCAATGGTTCGGTGCAGGTGGTGGAGATCCATTCTACGCTGTGATTGCCAAACGTCAGGAAGTAGATTGATCGTTGTCGGAAATAAATGTGAATTTTACGCAATTCACTCCATAAAAAGCTAATAATTGCGATGATACCGTTCAAGATCAGGAGGAGCAAAATTGTGAATTTCCAAAATGCCAGAAGAATATTAACGGCGCTGCTATTGTCAGTAGCACTATTCGTCACAGCATGTTCGCCCACAAAGGCACCCACACGTTTTGACCAAGTGCAAAAAGATAGCACTCAGCAAAAAAGCGGTCAAGCTGTAGCCAAGGAAGCCACCCAAGGCAGTGAATTTAACAAATTCTTCCCTCCAACTCAAGCTGGCTACTCGCGCGTCTATACTCAAGAGAAAAAAGGCTTCGCAGAAGCAAAATTGAAAAAAGATGGTAAAGATGTGGCAATGCTGTCCATCTCTGATGCCAAAAGTGTAATAGGTGGTGCTAGTCCCACAGCCAAATTCCTTAAAAGCGACAAAAAAATTGGCGCTTATCCAGCCGTAGAAGTTGGTACCACGCAAACAGCCGTATTAGTTAGTGATCGCTATCAAGTCAAAGTTCTTTCCCGCGATCCATCTTTCAAAGCCAGCGATCGCGCCGCTTGGATTCAAAAATTCAATCTCGATGGTCTCGCTCGACTTAAGTAAGTTGTCTAGTAACTGGGCACAATAAATATAACAGTCAGAAGTAAATTAGACTTTTGGCTGTTGTTTGCAGGCGTTCAAGCTTTCTCGCGCGATCTTGACACATGACGCTTCCGCGAGGCGTCTCTATACATTGAATAAAAAAGGAGACTACTGTGAGCAAACCGTTTCAAGATTTAGTTGATGAACTATCAACTGATAACCTCACCGTTAAAGCGCTACGAGCGCTAGACTTTGTGGTTCCTGGTGAATGGAACAATGTCGTCGGCTTTGTCAACACTATCCGTACAGTCACCGGCGAAACTGACGAAGACCTGATTCAGCAAATCGGCGAACGTGCAATTTATCTCTACAACGACAAATCCCAAGGCTACCAACGCGCAATGTGGCTTTACCAAACTGTAGACAGTACCGATAAAGCCCTCGGTACAGCAGCTTTAGCTAACAAAATCAGCGAACAAGTCGGCTTTTTAGGCTTTTTAGGCAATATCACCCCCAAAGCTCAAAAAGCGCAAACCATCGACTTGTGCCTGAAATTAGTCACTGAGTTGGTATCATTTTGCCAAATTAACGGCATTCCCGGTGACAGCATCGGTGATTTTGTCGCTTCTTTAGGTGAATATAGCGGTGAGTCACTAATGCGGATGGTCGCTTTGGTCTGCTTTGATGGTTTGATTCCTCTCGGACCGGGCTTCATCAACCAAGCCATGTCCACAATCGATCAAACCAGCCCCAACGAGTTAGAACAAAACTCCACCTTCAAAAACATCCGCGATTCAATTCCCGGTCAAGATTCCGGTAGCAAACTCAACTTCATCGGTGAAAGCTTTGATTCAGTCAAAGGCTGGATGAGCGACCTTGTCACCTCACGCGGTTTAACGCCACAATCAGTAGTTAGCAACTTGCAAGGTTTTATGCAAATTACTGAAGACAAGTTCGACTATCTTGGAGCCTTCCTCGATGTCAGCACCAATTACTACGAACACACAGGTACTCAAACCTTAGCCCGCCGTTTAATTGAACGCGCCGTCGCTGAGATTTAACATTCACGCGTGACTGAGATTTAGTTATATAGGGGCACGGCATTGCTGTGCCCTTTAAAATTGGTAAAATACTTGATAACTGTTGCATTGCATGTTTAATATGATTGAATCTCTCACTTCCGAGAAACTACCACCACCATTTCCCGACCACACTCAGTTACCTGAATCCGATGGAACGTTTGTGAAAAATTTTCAAGAACATCCTCAAAGTTTAATTTTGACTGACTCCCTAGGACCAGTCCTACAGCGCTTGCATCCAGATGGTCAATACTGCATCGGTCAAGATTGCGGTATCTACTGGCGGGAGACTGAACCACCAGAAGAGGGTGCAGTCGCCCCCGACTGGTTTTATGTCCCTAACGTCCCACCCAAACTAGACGGTCAAATCCGCCGCTCTTATGTACTGTGGCGAGAATTCATCACGCCGACAATTACCATCGAATTTGCCTCTGGCAATGGTAAAGCAGAAAGGGATACAACACCTTACTCTGGTAAATTCTGGATATATGAGCGAGTCATGCGGATTCCTTATTATGCCATCTACGAAATCCGTAATGACAATCTAGAGGTATATCACCTCAACGATGATATCTATCAAAAAATGACTCCTAACGATCGCGGTCATTATCCCATTGCACCACTAGGAGTTGAATTAGGAGTTGTCCAAGGAACTTATCAAAATCAAGATTCCCTATGGCTGCGCTGGTGCGACTTGCAGGGTAATCTACTGTTGATTGGTGATGAACGAGCCGAAGTCGAACACCAACGCGCCGAAGTCGAACACCAACGCGCCGAAGAGGAGCAACAAAGAGCAGAACAAGAACACCAACGCGCCGAAAAGCTAGCAGCTAAACTCAGAGAATTGGGAATCAACCCAGAAGAGTAAAATTTATTTCCATTGAGCTAAGATGCTTTCCGCAACTGTACGTAAATCATCGTGACAGTGACCATTACTACCTAGCAATCCACCCCATTGACTCACATCTCCTGTGTTGTATCGCAAAGGAGTACCATCAAAGTGGGTAAATTTACCCCCAGCCTCAGTTAAAATTAATTCGGGTGCAGCTAAATCCCAGTCTTTCGGCGCAGATGTGTTGGATAGAGAAAGGTAAATATCTGCCTGTTGTTCCACAATCGCCGCGATTTTGCAGCCGATACTCCCAACCGCTTTTTGCTTTTGACAGGGTAAATTTTTGAGCAGATACTCAAATCTTTGATCGCGATGATTCCGACTAGCTACCACAATCAAATCCTCAACGCGATCGCGTGCTGACACCTGCAACATTACAGAATGTTTCACCCCACCATCACGAGTTTCCACAAACGCCCCACCGCCAAGTGTCGCATAATACAGTTTCCCGACTTCAGGAACTGCAACTACCGACAACACCGGACGACCGGCTTTAGTTAAAGCAATATGTACAGCATATTCACCAGTCTTCTCAATAAAATCGCGGGTACCATCCAAAGGATCGATAATCCAAACCCACGTAGCTTCAAGCGGCTGAGGTTCAGCAACCTTATAAGTTTCCTCATTCACATAACCATAATCTCCTTCACCTAAAGCCGCTTGCAAACTATCCAAAATAAACTGACTTACCGCTAAATCAGCCGCAGTCACAGGCTCACTCTGTTTATATTGCACATCTAAATTAGGTCCACCCACAGTCTGATGATAATACGATCGCAATATATCCCCAGCTTCCCAACCAATTCCACACATGATCGCTAATATTTCCTGTAAATCTTTCATGTATTTAACTTGTGTAAGTAAATATTATCTCAATACCTCTCGCCATCGCCGCGTACCAAAAAACTGGCAAGATTTAGCAGCTATCCGCGCTGCCGCCGCCAGAGCCTCAGGAAAGCTGGCTCGCAAGATATAATGACAAAAAGCACCGTGGAAGACATCACCAGCCCCCAGTGTATCAACAGCTTGAATAATTGGCACCTCGACAAATCCCTGCTGACCGCGCCAATCATACTCAATAGGTCTCTCCCCATTCGTGATCGCGATTTGTGGAATTCCCAATCCTCGAAGATAAGCCATCACCTCCGACCTAGTGTTGCAACCGGGAGGATAGAAATTAGCACTACAAATAGCGTAATCAACAAACGGTAACAACTGAAACAACCCCGGCTTCCAACTCCCCCCATCAATCACCACAGGAATATTCTTGACTTTAGCAAGCATTGCGATTGTCCTACCCACCTTCATTTGATGTCCATCAATCAAGACAATCTCCACACCTGCTAGAATGTCTTCCGGAACATTGCTACTCACTTGACTTTTCACCGCATTAATCGAAACCACCGCTCGATCACCCGTAGCTTCAGTCACAATAATCGAAGAAATTGGTGGCGATTGAGTAGTTGTCGGCTCAAGATCAGCGATCGCTACGCCACAACTTGTCAAATCATCACGAATCAATTGTGCCATTGCCGCAGTCCCAATAACCCCCATCACCGTAGCCCGATTCCCCAAATAACTAAAAGCCACCGCCGCATTTGTCGCCGGTCCCCCCGCCGCTACACTATATTCAGAAGCAACAACCTTTTGATTAACGCCAGGGGTACATTCCGCCAGATAAATCAAATCCAACGTCACCAAGCCCACAAACAACCCACACTGAGATTTTGGATTCTGCACTTGAGCTTCTTTTAAATTAATCATAATTCCCTCCTCCCCCATTCCCCCCCTCTCCCACTCCCCCAATGCCCACCGAACCCCAACCAGCAACACTCTACCTAGTCGGCACACCGATTGGCAACCTAGAAGATATGACCTTCCGCGCAGTGCGAATTTTACAAACTGTAAATTTAATCGCCGCTGAAGACACCCGCCACACAGGTAAACTTCTGCAACACTTTCAAATTCATACTCCCCAGATTAGTTACCACGATCGCAACCGCACCAGTCGCACTCCAGAATTATTAGCTATTTTAGGTGAAGGGAAAGCCATAGCCTTAGTTACGGATGCCGGAATGCCACTGATTTCCGATCCGGGATATGAACTAGTAAAAGCTTGCATTGAAGCGGGGATATCAGTTGTACCGATTCCGGGAGTGAGTGCGGCGATCACGGCAATCTCAGCCGCTGGACTACCAACCGATCGCTTTGTCTTTGAAGGCTTCTTACCAGTCAAAGGTCAGGAAAGACAAGAACGGTTAGAAGCTATCCAAACAGAACACCGCACTTTAATTTTCTACGAAGCTCCGCATCGAGTGCGGCAAACTTTGCAAGACTTAGCAGAAATTTTGGGGGAGAATCGCCAAATTGTACTGGCGCGGGAATTAACTAAATTGTATGAGGAATTTTGGCGGGGGACGATTAGTGATGCACAGTTGCACTACAGCAATCGGGAACCTCAAGGCGAATTTACTTTCATAGTAGCGGGAATTCCTCCGGGTCAACTACAGCTGTCCGAAGTTCAGCTCAAAGCAGAGTTAATTCAGATGATCGCTCAAGGAATATCGCGATCGCAAGCTAGTCGCCAGTTAGCGAAATTTACCTCTCTCCCCCGTCGCGAACTCTATCAATTAGCGCTTTCGATTGACAGTGAAGAAAACGACATTTAATAAAACGCTGTAATTCCCAGGTTTCAGAAGACCGGGGATTAATTCTCATCAAACGCCATGATAAGGTGTTTTACTACTCCAACAACGCCGAATCGTTTCAAACTCGTCAAGTACAGACAAAACCCCTTTGACATAATCCTGCCCAGTCCATTCAGATGCACGCTCCAACCCACGTTGGATAAGTGTCTGAGATAGAATTTTGTCATCATGAAGCGACTTGATTGCCCTAGCAATGTCTTCTTGATTTCTTGGGTTAACCAACAAAGCTGCATCCCCCAGTTGTTCCTTGGCACCAGAAACATTTGAAGCAATTACAGGGCAACTCAATGCAAAGGCTTCCAGTGGCGGTAGATTATCTGGACCTAAGAAACTTAAAAAAGTCAATGCGAAAGCATGGCGATAAAGAGAAATTAGATCTTGCTGGGGTACAAATCCTAAAAAATGCACTTGTGTCACTAAATTGAGTTCAGTCACAAGTTGCCTAACATGTTGCAGGTTTCCTTTGTCAGAGCCAACAAATACTACAGGAAAAACAAGATTATATTTGTCTCGCAACATCTGGACAGCTAGCAACAACCCAACATGATTTTTGTGCGGCCAAAACTGAGCTGGATAAAACAAATAGTTCTCCGGAATATTATACTTGGCAAGCACTTGTTTTCCGTCACTTGGTTGAGCATTTAGTGCAAAACTAGGCGTGGGAATAGGCATTTTTTTAATACCTGTTGCTACTTGATAAAAGCGCTCAATTTCAAGTTTGCCAGCTTCCGTTCCCGTCAGAATTATCGCGGCTCGTCGCAACGTAACTGCATAAGACTTCTCTCGCCCATACCAATTGCCTTCTATACTTAATTCCGGAAAATACGGTTGCAGCCGATGTTCTACATCCCATACTACACTGATATAAGGCAAATTCATTGTTGGGCAAATCCAAGGACACAAATACCAATTTATTTCAACTCCACTATCAAAAATGCTTTTAAAGATATATTTTTCTACCAAAAGTTCTATTTTTGCAAACGGCAAATTTTTCAATATTTTTATTGCAGTTTGAGAGAATTTAGTATGAGCAAGAGAAATAAATTCAATAGTTGATGTTGCTATCTCTTGAGGTGGCTCTTTAGCCCAACTAAATAGTACAAAAGTATGGCTAGTTTCAGTAGTATATTTTACCAAGGATTTGACAATGTCACTTTCAAATGTGTAGGCACCGCCACTATTAGATAATTGATTATCTATAAAAACACCAATTTTCATAAAGGTTATACCAATTTATTAGAGAACAAATAAGCTTACAAATATAGTAGTACTACTTTTTACTAGTTGACGGCTCTAAGGGACAGATTAAAAGTATAATTAATTACATTAAACGCCCGAACCTTAGCCGGATCATTGCTACATAGATGAAGGCTTCAGAAGTAGCAGGTAGGGTCTCGTAATCAACGGTCAGCTGCTGGCAACTTACCAGCCATACGCTAGCGTTCTCTCCACTATCCTTGTGAATGAGCTTTGCCTTGGCAATAAGAAGTGTTGATTAGGCAAACTCATTAAAATATGATCCCTGCCATCTGGTGTAGCTAAGGCAGAGTTGTTCAAAAAGATCCCATTACCTGTAATCCGACAATAGTACCGCTATTCCCATCACCGCTAATGAGCGGAAATAGAATCAGCCCGTGCTTTTGCTTCAACTCGATTCGCCCAGTTAGATATCCAATGCCAGCGCCAGCCAACACGTCAGTCCAGCGATGACGGTTGAGGTCTACTCGTGAGTAAGCGATCGCCGACGCACCCGCATACCACAATAAAGCATACCGTGGGTGATAGTGACTCTGCATCGCGGCGATGGCAAAAGCTGCTGTCGCATGACAACTAGGAAAACTGTCGTTTCCGCTATTATCAGGTCGCTTAACGTGGATAACTTGTTTTAAGCCTTCGCAAATCAGCCCACTTGAAAGCAGGGAATCTAACGTTCGCAAAGAATGTTGACCACCGGATTTGCCATCTGTCAAAAGTGGTAAAGTCACACCAGTGCCTAAATAGATTGCTGTACCAGGACCTGAGATAAAATCAGACACTGAGCCAGCGCTGGCTTTTGGTGCCGCAAAAATTGTGCAGCAGAGGGCAATAGCGATCGGCGATAGTGTTTTAAACCAAGACATAAAAGCCTCTTATGGATAAATTTGAGTAGCAAGAACGCTGCTTGTAGAATGTGCATTTCCCAGTGTTTCCGACAACACCCATGCGAAGCACTTGACTGTACTAACTGGTTAGACAGATTGAGTCATGATCAAATTGCTGCTCCTCACTTGTCATGAAAAGGCAGTGATAAAAGTCTAATTTCCTCAGAAATAATACTGAGCAATCAATGGTATTAGATTAACTGGACTGAAGCGAGTAAAATAGTTCTTTTGTAACAAAAACACCAATTAATAATTTCTTTTTGACATTCAATTCTGGGAAATCTTACTTCCAAAAAGGCAGATTATGAGATTTGTTGAAGATTTGTAACCTTTTTATACCTCACACCCGCGCTTCAGCACTCAAAAATATGATGAAAATACTTGCGACTGTAGCCGAACGAGCGATCGCCTGTAGTATTAATGATGAACCAGAGAAAGTGGCTGCATATGAGCGTCAGTAGCAATTCCGGCAAGATCAAGTTTGGTACCGATGGATGGCGAGGGATAATTGCTGATGATTTTACTTTCCCCAACGTTAGGAAAGTCACACGAGCGATCGCCAGTTACCTCGAAACTGCATATACAAAAGACCGACCAGTTCTCATTGCCTACGATACTCGCTTTCTAGCTGATGAATTTGCCTACGCAGCCGCCCAAGTGCTAGCGGACATCGGCTGGACAGTAAAAATCACAGATCGGGATTGTCCCACACCAGTAATTGCTTATAACGCCCGTCATTTAAATTCAGCTGGAGCGTTAATGTTTACCGCTAGCCACAACCCAGCACCCTACTGTGGCATCAAATACATTCCTGACTATGCAGGTCCCGCCACACCGGAAATTACGGATACGATTGTGGCAAATATTGAAGGGGCTTCGGATGCGTTACCCGCTACCAACCGAACTGACAGGATTTCTACCTTCGATCCCAAACCGGAATACATGCAATTCATCTACACTCTCATAGATGTAGAAAAAATTAGAAGCGCCAAGTTAAAAGTCAAATACGATGCCCTTTATTCGACTTCTCGCGGCTACCTAGATGATGTTTTAAAACACTGTGGCTGCGACCTAGAAAGCTTCCACACCTACCGCGACGTGTTGTTTGGTGGGGGGATGCCGGAACCAAAAGGAGAACAGTTAGTCGAGTTAGTCGCCGCCGTTCAAAAAGATCACGCCGATCTTGGTTTAGCAACCGATGGAGATAGCGATCGCTTTGGGATTGTCGATGAAAAAGGCAACGTCCTCACCCCAAACACAGTTTTGTTACTCCTCGCGCGTCACTTAATCAAAAATAAAGGCAAAAAAGGCGCGATAGTTCGCACTGTTGCTACCACCCACTTACTCGATAATTTCGCCGCCAAATACGGCTTAGAAATTTACGAAACCGCTGTGGGCTTTAAATATATCGGCGAAAAAATGCGCGAAACCACCGTCTTAATCGGTGGAGAAGAATCAGGTGGCTTGAGCATCATCGGACATATTCCCGAAAAAGATGGCGTTTTGGCAGATATGCTAGTTGCTGAAGCGATCGCTTACGAAGGCAAACCACTCAGCCAACTAGTCGCCGAAGCCATTGCTGAAGCTGGTGGACCACTTTTCAACAAACGTCTCGACTTACACCTAGACGACGCCCATAAAGCTGCAGTCATCGACTCCTTTACCAAAAACCCACCCGCAACAGTCGCCGGAGTCAAAGTCAAAGAAGTCGGACGTAAAGACGGAATCAAACTCTATCTTGAAGACGGTAGTTGGGTTCTCCTGCGTCCTTCCGGTACAGAACCACTAATGCGCGTTTATTTAGAAACTCACTCACCAGAACAGCAAACCAAGATTGCTGAAGAAATGGAGAGTACCATCGCTAAGTTAGAATCAGTGAAAGCTTAGACTATAGTTATGTCGCGCCGAGACGCAAAGACAAAAACCACCTTTGCGCCTTTGCGCCTAACGCCTAACGCCTGACGGCTTCGCTGCGCTAACGCTATCGCTAACGCTGACGCTAATGCGTGAAACACCTATGACGACTATCGCACCTTTACTAACATCTGTAGCGATCGCTTTTTGGGTACTAGCGATCGCGATTATTTCTGTACAAAATGCTACACCTATATCTTTGAAGTTTCTCACCTTTGAGTCAATTTCAATTCCAGTAGGTTTATTGTTAGCTTTTTGTATATGTTTAGGGATCATGGGGATGGCATTATTGCTACCTTTGTGGAGTCTGACTAGTTCTAGACAAACATCATCAGATGACGATCCTGACTTTTTTGTCGAGGAATAACAAGCAAGATCCCA
Source organism: Cyanophyceae cyanobacterium (assembly GCA_038214545.1). Taxonomy (GTDB): domain Bacteria; phylum Cyanobacteriota; class Cyanobacteriia; order Cyanobacteriales; family Nostocaceae; genus JBBQRU01. The sequence goes on from JBBQRU010000001.1 coordinate 94,409, forward strand.
CCAAGCTTAGCTGTGGTGGGACGTTAAGACTACTTTCTTCTACTTGCTCTTGGTGTTTGTCTCTTTGGTGTAATCAACTGATCTAAGCGACTTTCCAGGTTAGAATTATTTTTCATCAGACTCTCTACTTGGATTTTCAAAGTTTCTAGAGTTTCTAATTTTGCAACTACTGCTTGCATATCTGTACTGTCTACTGGCTGAGTTGAGTTTTCTGTCCCAGTACTATCAGTTTTCAACTTTTCTAAGCGATTTTCCAGTTGCGAGTTAGAAGAAGTGAGATTTTCTACTTGGACTTTCAAGTTTTCCAGATTGGAAGTGCTTTGAACAAGGTTGGACACCTGGACTTTCAAGTTTTCCAGATTGGAAGTGCTTCCAACAAGGTTGGAAACTTGGGCTTTCAAGTTTTCCAGATTGTCCGTTGTTTCGACAAGGTTGGAAACTTGGACTTTCAGATTTTCCAAGTCGGTAACTTGCGCTGTCACAGCTTCTAGCTTCTGAGTTTGTGTCCCAGTTGTGGTTTCAATGTGCTTTTCCAGATTGGAAGTGCTTTGGACAAGGTTAGAAACTTGGACTTTCAAGTTTTCCAGATTGTCCGTTGTTTGGACAAGGTTGGAAACCTGGACTTTTAGATTTTCCAAGTCGGTAACTTGTGCTGTCACAGCGTCTAGCTTCTGAGTTTGTGTCCCAGTTGTGGTTTCAATGTGCTTTTCCAGATTGTCCGTTGTTTGAACAAGGTTGGAAACTTGGACTTTCAGATTTTCCAGATTGTCCGTTGTTTGGACAAGGTTGGAAACTTGGACTTTTAGACCCTCCAAGTCGGTAACTTGCGCTGTGACAGCTTCTAACTTCTGAGTTTGAGTCTCTGTCGTGGTTTCTATCTGTTTTTCCAGATTGGAAGTACTCTGGACAAGGTTGGAAGTGCTATGCACAAGGTTGGAAACTTGGACTTTCAGATTTTCCAAGTCGGTAACTTTTGCTGTGACAGCATCTAGTCTCTGATTTTGGGTTCTCGCCGTAATTTCGATGTGCTTTTCCAGATTGGAAGTAGTTTGGACAAGGTTGGATACTTGGACTTTCAGATTTTCTAAAGCGGTGACTTGCGCTGTCACGGCTTCTAGCTTCTGAGTTTGAGTCCCTGTCACATTCGTTATCTCATGCGTCAGGTGCTCTTGGGAAGTCTTTTGACTTTCGCGTAACTGTTGTAAGCTAGTTTCCAGTTGGGAGTGATTTTGCATCAGACTTGCCATCTGGGATTGCAGCTTTTGGGCGGATTCTGTTTGTTTGTTGGTTTCTTGGGTAGCGGTCTGAATTTGCTGCTTGATTGACTGATTCGCGGCTTCGATTAACGCCAGCAGCTTGGCTTGCTCAGTTTTGCTTGAGCTTAGACTACGAAGCAACGAAACAACTAGTATGGAAATTGCAGCGATCGCGATTGCTGATGGGATAAAAATCGGTAGTGGTATCTCCCCGATGGCTGCAGTTGCGAATATACTCATTTATCTTGAAAAGTCGTGTAGTGTTATACTAAATTAAAACACCTTCACAGAAAATATAGTATACAAAGTTATCTTTGTGAAAGTAAATTTCTCCAGAAAGCCGACTTAGAGGTGGCAAAAGGTGACAGCAGAGATTTGCTCAAGATTTGTAAAGTTAGTTGATCGCGCTCGTGAGATAACGCTAAAAATAATAATATCTAACGCTACAGCCATTCTCTGTTACTTATAGTATAGACATTTTGACTTCGCCGGAGTAAAGTCAACGCATACGTTCATTTCTGCGAGCACCATTATTTCCCAATTGAAATCGGAGGTTAATAATGACTGTTTATCAAGATTTGCAAGTAGATTTACCCGTTGTTGACAATAACCAATTAATACACCCGCTTTCTACTCCCCGCAATCGCGGTGTAGTCAAAGTAGTTAATGCAGCAAAAATGGCATTTGCTGAAGCCTATATTCATGGCTTAGTCATACCTGACTCAGCGCTCAAAGCAATTTTTAATACCTTCATGCCAATTCTGTTTCAGCGATTTCCGTCACTCTTAGCGCCTTATGATTGGGTGTGGTCAGAGACGGATCGCCTCGCTGAAGGTTCAGATGACTTGATGCAGCTTCAATACGATCTACCTCAAGAGATGTTAAATCGGATGTTGGGAGATTGGCAATTAATTTATCCCAAATATAGCATGGGTTTGTGGGAGACAGGCGCTAAAACCCTGCAAGAATCCCAGATGTATATGATCGATGACTTGATTGAAAAACTTGAGATTCAAGATGGTGATCGGATTTTAGATGTCGGCTGCGGCTGGGGTTGCATTGCCAATTATGTCATGTCTAAGTTTCCGAATGTGCAATTCACTGGCATAAATTTGAGTCGCAAACAATGCGATTATATGCGTCGGAAAATGCAAGACCCTACCAGTTACCTAAGTTCAGGTCGATTTCAACTGCACGAAGGTAATTTTAATGAGGTGCAATTTGCCGAAAAGTTTGATAAAATTCTCTCCGTTGGAGTGTTTTGTCATATTGGCAACTTAACGGACTCTTTCAGTAAACTAGCTACTTTTTTGAAAGACCAAGGTAAGGTTTTCATCCACATTATTACGGTGAGAACACCGAATAACATTTCTAGTCCGTTTACCCACAAGTACATTTTTCCTCATGGTCGGTATTGGAAGTATGATGCGGTACCTGAACACAATCGGGATTTGAAAACAATTAATCGCTGGTATATGAATGGAATTAACTACCACAAGACTTTTGCAGCTTGGTTAGAGAATTTCGATGCAAATCAAGATGTTGTCAAAAACTTAGATTACGGGATGGACTACGCAAAATTTCGCCGAATTTGGCGATATTACTTGATGTGGTTAGGCACAAATTTTGCTACTTGTGATGGGGAATACAACGGGAATGGTCAATATTTGATGGTCAAGGCGTAAGTGATTGCAGGTTTCTTAGATGTGTAGAGATGCGAAATGATACTTTTGCTTCGCATCTCTATGTGGGACAATTGAGATTTAGATCTTACAATGACTGCATCTCAGGTTGAAAGCCTCGTAGTTTTAAATGCTCATTCCAGTCCCATTTGTGCAGAAAGAAGTGTCTGGTATTGTTATAACCGTCTACATAAAGCCGAGTTTTATCATCGTTTGTTAAATTAAATTGAGTAGCTTTAATTCCATTGTCATTAAGTTCGATTACTCGGTTGTCCTCAGACTTTCGCAGGTGATAGCGATCGCTAGCAACACTCATTGTATGCATGATTTGCATAAACATTTCAAGAGTACTCAAAGAAGCCGCATCGTTGACATTTATCGCCGGCTTTGATTTCTGCTTATTAGTGAGACGAAAACCAAAAGTTGGCCATGCAGGTGGTTTGCCGTCTTTAGAGTCTACATCGTAAATCCATAAAGGAAAATTGCTGAGAATTCCGCCATCAACAATTGTGCTATCTCCTAACGTCCCTGGTTCAAAAAAGAAAGGAATACTCATTGATAGTCGGACAGCTTCTGCCACACTCATAGCTTTATTTTCTGGAAGAGCTAATCTTGGTAGGAAATTCTCTTGTGATTGAGCATAACTGTCAGTAATCACATCATCAGGTAAGACCAACATTTGCCCCTGACTGATATCAGAAACAATTATTTTGAGTTCATGACCTTTATTTTGAACATGATTAAATGTTTTTATATCTCCTAAAGTGTCATCTAACCAAGCCTTAAATGGTTCGGTCGAGTATTCACCTCTTTTACCAACTGCTTGGAGATTCCCAATCATCCATAAAGGATTATCTAAATCATCTTTGGGATCGCCATTCAAAATCAGAGGGCTAGTTTTCTGGCTCAAAAAGCTCATGAAGTCCAAGTTGCCAATTGCATTTTCTATGTCATCAATTGTCAAATCTGCAGCAACAAGAGCAGCTGTAATTGCTCCAGCCGACGTACCTGCCAAATTTTTCCATTTTATCCCTAAGTCGCTGCAACAGCGCAATGCGCCTAAAAAAGCTATACCTTTAACACCGCCACCCTCAAACACTGCATCAGCATAGATTTCATTGTTTGAGCGAGGTAATTGTCGGAAAATCAGTTCTTTTTCCTCAGATGTAAGTCTTACTAATCCTTGTTCTGCGCTGATTTCGGCTGGTTTCCATGTTAATTTCCCTGATAAGTCTTTAGAATTAGCGAGAAGTTGGGTTGTTGTTGTTGTTGTCGTTAACATAGTTAAATCCTATAAAATTTTTTCTCAGCGACTTGAAACCTGTCTACAGACTTTAGCTTGCTGATTACGGATAGTGGAAAGATAAATTAGCTTATGCACCTGTAAAAATGATCAACAGTAATCTCAGTAATCAGTCAGCAGCGATAGCCCCAGGTGTAGCGAATGCTAGTAATCGTGGCTTTTTATATTTCCTTCAGAAAATAACTGTAAAAATCGCGACTAAGGTACACTAAATACGCACAGCGTTTTAACCTATAAACTATGAAAGTTTTAGTAAAATTGGCGACATTGTCATTGCTAATACCAACCTTATTAGCACTTGCGGTTGATGGCACTCAAGCACAAACGACAGATCCTGTATTGCCAAATACGGCACCGAATACAGTATTGCAAGTAAAACGTCAGTCTGGTATTTGTCCGGCAACATTTGGGGTCTGGACAGCATCTCGTCAATACGAGGGTGGTGGAGAATTTACGGTGATTGCTGACACTGCAGCGATCGCTGGTCTCGCCGATTTAACATCATCAGGCAAAAAATTTGTCGAATATACTGCGCCGCTGAAAAGAGCTTATGCTTCCTGCGTAGGTAGAGGGCGAGATCAAGACTTTGCGTATCAAGTGCGCTTCCAAAATGGCAATGTAGTATTTCGCATCCAGCTACCACCCGACACTCCGTCTACTCCTAGTGCATTTACCACAATCGCCATCCTCACTTCGCGTCCATATGTGAAGTGGCAAATTGCCGACTAAAATGAATGCGGACTAATTCAGCTATAGTGTTAGTCCGTTTTTCAAGGTGCTGGAGAACGCTTTTTAATCATTAATAAAGCAACGATCGCACTACAAAAAGCAAGTCCAGCCGCAATCCACAACACTAACCGAAAACTATCGACAAAAGACTCAGCGATGGCGATTTTGAGAATTTTACTCATTTGAGCACTCACATCGGGCGGAATTTGTGCGCCAGCCAAATTGGTACGCTGATTATCAAGTAGGTGTTGAATTTCTGGTGGTATGTTTAACTTTGCCAAACGGCGATCAAGACTGTGGTTAAAAGAACTTAACATAATGATGCTGAAGACGGCGATCGAGAGTAAACCTGCAGTCCGCGACACAGCATTATTAATACCCGAAGCCACCCCAGCTTGACGAGTCTTCACCGCACCCATCACTGTGGTTGTTAACGGCGCAACACTAATCGCCATTCCGACACCCAAAACCAAGATCGCCGGGAAAAAAGTTGTCCAGTAACTACCGCCAACTCCCGGTAAAGTAAATAAAGTAAAACCAATAGCAGCAATCGCCGGTCCAACAGTCAGAGGTAACTTCGCACCATAACGACTAACCAACCCACCAGACCAGCGTGAAAGCGAGAACATAATCAAAATAAAAGGCAAAAAAACCGCCCCAGCAGCCGTAGGCGAGTAACCTTGCACTTGAATCAGATTAAACGGGAGAAAGAAAAATATCCCTCCCAACGCTGAATACAACAACAAAGTGAGTAAATTTGCACCACTAAAAGTCCGAGATTTAAACAAAGACAGCGGCATCATCGGGTGACGATTATTACCCTCAACAAAAACAAAAGCAGCCAAAATGACTGCACCTCCACACAAACAACCCAGTACCAAAGGATGCATCAGTGTCAGATTAGACGATTCAATCAACCCAAACACAATCGTCCCCAAACCCAAAGTAAC
>JBBQRU010000002.1:0-80925 GCA_038214545.1 Cyanophyceae cyanobacterium
GAACTCTTGTGCTGCAACAAGTGATTTTTAAAAGCTTTGCGGCGAACGATTTTGCCAGTGCCAGTAGCACGAAATCGCTTGGACGCAGCTTTGCGAGTTTTTAGTTTAGGCATGGATTGGCTACGATGAGACACAATCGATAATCATACCATAGTTCAGTATCGTTTGCTCTAAATTGCACAACCTATTGGAGTTATAATCTAAAAAACGAACTCGGCGATTGCTACCCAGCATATGACTCAAACCCCATCCCTGAAAACTCAAACTTGGCAGGTCGGAGGCATGGACTGTGGAAGCTGTGCCAAGACAATTGAAGCTAGCTTACAACAATTACGCGGTATTACAGAAGCTAAAGTAACTTTTGCGACAGGTAAAGTCCAATTTTCTTATGAAACCGAGAGTGTAAGTGAAAAAAATATTTGCGATCGCATTAAATCTCTCGGTTACACAGTAGAGCAAACTCCTCAAGTCAGTTCCCATCATCACACTGACTCTTGTGCTCACCACAATCATGACCATGACCATGACCATGACCATGACCACGCTGATATTACACCTTCGCCGACTCAGAATACAGTTCCCAACTGGAAATTATAGATTACGAACAGTAAAGGGCAAAGCGTGATTCTCGCAGGCTTGGGGTTAGTTTTCGGTTTAATCACGCAACAATTGGCACTACCGATTTGGCTAGCGCGAGCTTTTTACGGCATAGGGATAATTGTAGCTGGCTACCCCATAGCCCGCGCCGGTTTATTTGAATTGCGCCTGCGCCGCGCTGATATGAATTTGCTGATGACGATTTCGGTTGTTGGGGCAGTAGTTTTAGGGGATTGGTTTGAAGCTACACTGGTGCTGTTTTTATTCTCACTCGGCACAACGCTGCAAGTTTTCACCTTTGGGCGTACCCGCAATGCAATTCGTAGCTTAATAGATTTAACTCCCCAGACTGCTACTGTTAAACGTGGCGATCGCGAAGTCACAGTATCTGTAGAGATTATTCAAATTGGCGAGATTGTGACGATTCGACCAGGACAGCGCGTTGCCTTAGATGGCGTGGTAATTTCTGGCACCAGCACCATTGACCAATCACCAATTACTGGGGAGTCAATTCCTGAAGATAAAGCACCTGGTGATACTGTTTTTGCCGGGACGTTAAATCAAGCCGGATTTTTAGAAGTTAAAGTTACTCACACTGCCAACGATACTACCGTTGCCAAAATTATTCATCTTGTGGAAGAATCCCAAGCTAGCCGCGCTCCTACACAACAATGGGTGGATCGGTTTGCCGAGATTTATACGCCAATTGTAATTCTAATTGCCTTCGCTATTGCCTTAATTCCGCCGCTGGCATTTGCTCAGCCGTTTGACGTTTGGTTATATCGGGCACTAGTAATGTTGGTAATTGCCTGTCCGTGCGCCTTAGTGATTTCTACCCCTGTATCAATTGTCAGCGCTATTGGTGCGGCAACTCGCCAGGGAGTGTTATTTAAAGGCGGTAATGCGCTAGAGACAGCAGGGCGGATGAATATTCTTGCCTTTGATAAAACTGGTACATTGACCCAGAGTTTGCCTGTTGCTTCCCAAGTCTACGGATTAAGTGAGAATAGTGAGCAAGTGTTGCTGATTGCGGCTTCTTTGGAACAACATTCAGAACATCCTTTAGCTAAGGCGATTGTCGCCAAAGCGCGAGAACAAGGAATTGAGTTACAAACTCCGACAAAGTTTAGGGCGATACCTGGTAAAGGTATTGAAGCGAAATTAGGTGAGTCACTTTACTTTGTAGGCAATCGGCGTTTGTTTGCAGACCAGGGCATTTCTTTATCACCTGAAGCGGAATCTCTATTGGTGGAGATGGAAACTCAAGGTAGAACACCTGTATTAGTGGGAAGTCAGATAGGATTGTTAGGGGCGATTGCTTTAGCTGATGGATTGCGCTTAGAAACAACTGAGGCAGTGCGACGACTCAAACAAATTGGGTTAAAACGTTTGGTGATGTTGACAGGTGATCGCGCTGCAGTAGCAAGACAAATAGCCCAACAAGTTAATATTACAGAATACCTTGCCGAACTGTTACCTGAAGATAAACTACAAGCGATTCAACAGCTACGCCGTGATGGGGTAGTAGGTATGGTTGGAGATGGCATCAACGATACCCCAGCATTAGCAGCGGCTGATATCAGTTTTGCTGTCGGGGGAATAGATATTGCCTTAGAAACAGCAGATGTAGTACTTGTAGGCAGTGACTTGAGAAAGCTAGCTTACGCAGTAGATTTAAGCCGTCGGACTGTATCTGTGATTCAACAGAATGTGATTTTTTCTCTAGTAACTAAGGGTTTATTTTTAGTATTAGGGACTTTTGGTGTTGTCGGGTTAGCTGTCGCCGTCTTAGCTGATACAGGAACTTCCCTGCTTGTGACTGCTAATGGAATGCGGTTGTTTAGAACCAAGAATATTAAAAATTGAGCACTGCTAAATGCATTAAACAGAAAAAAATAACCTATTGCAAATAAGCCGCTTACGGCTTTCTTCGATAATGTCCAGCACCGAAGCCCAAAAAAATTTCAGGTTGACCATTCCCGAAACCTAACTGGTGATGGATAATAGGATTAAAATGGGAGACATCCCACTTGCTCTTAAAACTAATCGGATGGAAACATTTTTAATCACTGAGTGAGAAAAGAATTAATGAACATTGCGATCATCGGCGGTGGCATTGGCGGTTTAGCGACTGCAATCGCCCTGCTCAAAAAAGGATTTGACGTGCAAGTTTATGAGCGCTCCCTTGCTTTGCGACCCATTGGTGCAGGTCTGACCTTAGCCCCAAACGGATTAAATAGCCTTGATGCCATTCAACAGGGGATTGTTGAATTGTTGAAACACTCAGGTAGCCAAATGAATACAATAACTCTGAAGCGAAGCAGCGGAGAGATGATCGCGTCAAAGCAAATTACGGTCATGCAGCAATATGGACAACCCCTGTTAAACATTCAGTGGTCGCGTCTCCAAGCAATTCTCGCCTCGGCACTGCCGCCTAATATCATTCATCTCGATCATCGCTGTGTTGGCTTTGAGCAGAATGACAACGGGATCAAAATCTATTTCCACAACAGAGAAGCCTTACAACCAGATTTGCTGATCGGAGCAGATGGAATCAACTCCGTTGTCAGGCAGACGCTCATCGCTGACGGTGTTCCTAACTATGCAGGTCGTATGTCTTGGCGTGCTGTCATCCAGTATGACCACGAGCTACTGTCTCCTAACTCATCAACCTTAATTACGGCACCCAATGGCAAAAACTTTTTGCTGGTCGATGTTGGGAATGGTTACACCTTCTGGAGTGCAGGTGTGCTATTACCGTCCAATCTTCATCAAGGTGCTACAAACTCTAAGACTCGTGTTCAGGAACAATTTGCAGATTGGGCAGAGCCTGTGGGAGCGATCATCGAGGCAACCCCTACAGACGACATTGTGGAGCGACCAATTTGTGATCGACTCCCCTTACAACGCTGGAGCAAAGGTAGAGCCACTCTATTGGGTGATGCGGCTCATCCAGTTGTACCGTCTTTGGGACAGGGCGCAAACATGGCGTTTGAGGACGCTTACGAGCTAGCAGAGTGCCTTTCCTCTGTACCTAATATAGAAATGGCTCTCAATGCTTATGAAAACAATCGCATTCCTCGTACAGAAGTCATCTATAATCGCAGTGCATCTCAGGGGCATAGCTCCTATCAACAGGATAGTGAGACTGCACTTCGTGAAATGATGAAACCATCTCAGATGAATCAGGATGATTTTCAAACATGGCTCTACAGCTACAAGCCACACTAGAGCCGTTTCAGGTTAGTGTGTAAAGTTGTCACTCACTTGCTTTTTGATTCGGATAGATATTACTCGCAACAGGTAGATAAGTTCCGTCTTCGACTACGACACCGGGACCGAGATGTAACCCTGCTCCTAAGAAAACATTAGCAATGTTTCTAGTGAGGCAAAAGCAATGTATAAAACCTGAATTTGATGACTTCCCCACCACGGCGAATAATCTTTGCCAACTGTCGTAGCCGCTCCAGTAACCGTTCGTTCTCCCGACGCTGCTGTTCTAGTAACGCCTCTGCTTGATTTGCGCGTCTAGTAGCTTCATCCGCCACTCTTGTAGCTTCATCTGACCTTTGAAGTGCTTGCTCTGTGTCTGTTAACACCCAATTTCCGGTTGCATCATACCAGCGCAGCCATAAGCGGTTAACTAGCTCGTACTCTCCTTGCCACAATCCTAATCCCAACTTGATCTGAGGAATCCAGACTTGCGGTTTATGGGGATCAAGGGTGATTTCTTGGTAGCGCGACCCTACCAAAGTAAATGCTCGCACAATTCCTAGATTTTGGTTGTAGTCATTACCAAAGCGATCGCGACAAAGAAACTCCACCAAGGACAAAATGTGTTCCGGAGTGACGTATCTTTTAAGCATAAATTCTCAGTCCGAACCAATCGGCTCTTCATATAAGGTATAAAAAAAATTACGGTACTAATTTAGCTGATTAATCAAATAATGTAATGTTTTTTTCGGAAATTGCTACCCTGTGTTACAAAAATAAATCTGTCTCTATGGCAATGGAGTTACAAAGATCAGCCACACGTCGCGTTACACTTGTGGATGGCTCGTTAAGAATTAATACTAAAACAGGTGATTGAACTACTATTTATTCAATTGATATTTGCTCTCGGCTCCGTCGTTCTTTCTGAACTCGTCAGAGATGGCTATCACATAGCAGGTCACTACTGGCCACCGCTGAAGAATTTCCACACTCTGCATCACAAAGCCTATCGTCGCGATCTCACCATCACTAATTTAGATTTATATCAGAAATCACAACTGTATAACGATGTACCAGAATCCCTGGTCATGGTCGGAGCAACAGCCCTAGCCGCTGGATTTACTCATATCTGGGCACTATGGCTAGGTTGTCTTTATAGTGTCATGTTTTTAATTTCGGCGATCGCCCGCTCTCAAGGTTTACTCCTCCAGACAGATTTGACCCATAAACCCGGAAATTTAGTAGAAATACCTAACCAATGGACGGTGAATCGCACTTATCATTGGCGACATCATTTTGATCAAGGTAACGCCTATTTTTGTGGTCACTTTACATTTGTAGACAAAATGCTAGGAACGAGTTTGTCTTTAAAAGGAAAAACAGTCGCGATTACCGGAGCCTCCGGAGCCTTAGGACAAGCGTTGATTGAGGAATTGACCCTCCAAGGAGCCAAGATAGTCGCCCTGACAACGTCGAGAGAAGCGCAATTCCCGCCGGAAGTCGAGGTCATACATTGGCAATTAGGCTCAGAGACAGACTTGTGTAGCCGCTTGCAAAATGTTGATATTTGTATCCTCAATCATGGTGTGAATGTTTATAGTGATCGCACTCCCACAGCCATTCAAAAATCTTACGAAGTAAATACCTTTTCCACCTTAAAATTAGCTGAGTTATTTCTCGGAACCGTCAAAGAATCCTCCCACAAAGCCCTCAAAGAACTGTGGATTAACACTTCCGAAGCCGAAGTCAATCCAGCCCTCAGCCCACTATATGAATTATCTAAAAGAGCTTTGGGAGACCTCATCACACTGCGCCGACTAGATGCACCCTGTATTATTCGTAAACTGGTGTTAGGACCATTCAAAAGTCAGCTAAATCCCTACGGCGTGATGTCCGCTCGCTGGGTATCTTGGGCGATTGTTGCCTTAGCAAAACGCGATTTTCGCAATGTTATCGTCACCATAAATCCTATAACTTATATTGCCTTCCCGCTCAAAGAGTTCTTTCAGTCTTTGTATTTCTCTTTCTGCACATCAGAAAAACAAGATAAACAAGAAATCGCAATATCTAATTACCCAAATAAATCTGGAGCCAATTAACTGCGGATAGCTTGGATAAATTCTTGCACAGCATCATACTGATCTGGATAAGCGATGTAACGTAATAATAATTGGGGGTCTAAATCAGGGAAGAAACCACTACGGGTGACTTCCTCATATTCACCCGCTGTATTTAAGCGAAAAATCCTCAGCGTATCTGACTTCCAGAACCAAACTTCTGGCACTTTTTTGGGTTTATATAATTCCTTCCTGTTAATACTACCGCTGGTGACGATAATTTCAATCACGATGTCAGGAGTACTCTTATCAGTCCCAATACAGTAAGACTCATCAGGTGTACCAGAAGCGTAACCAGGTTCTTCCAGGGTAAAACCACCTCTAGCATAAAACCTGATCTTAAGCTCTCGCATGTAAGCTTCCAGTAGCAATCCGAAAGTCCGTTTTACACGCTCATGGCGATCGCCAATCGGAGACATAATTTCTAATTTTCCGGATAAATAAGACAATCGGACATTGCGGTTATCCTTTAACTGTGCCTCAATACCTTTGAATTGCTCCCAAGTAACATCGTACAGTGTCACCAGTTTCTCTTCTATTGGCTGCTCTAAAAGTGGGACGATCATAAAAATCCTCGCTGATCATCGGCATTATGATTATTATTACGCAAAGACACCTCAGTGAAGCGCCTTTGCGTGAGACTCCCTCTACAAACTAGACATTACATCCCGTGCTGCAGCCAAAGTCCGATCAATATCGTCCTCAGTATGAGCTACAGATGTAAACCCAGCCTCAAACTGAGATGGTGCTAGATACACACCATGCTCTAGCATTCCGCGATGGAATCTACCAAACTTGGCTGTGTCTGACTTTTTGGCATCTTCGTAATTATGGACTGGGCCATCGGTGAAGAACAAGCCAAACATGCCACTAACTTGACCACCACAAGCTGCGTGACCTGTTTCGTGAGCAATTTTTAGCAAGCCATCGGCGAGTTTCTTGGTAATTCGGTCAAGATACTCGTAAGTGCCAGCTTTCTGAAGTAATTCTAAGGTTTTTATGCCTGCAGTCATCGCTAGCGGGTTGCCGGATAGAGTCCCCGCTTGGTACATTGGACCTGCGGGTGCAACCATTGACATGATATCTCGACGACCACCATAAGCACCGACGGGTAGACCGCCACCAATAATTTTTCCTAATGTTGTCAAGTCGGGAGTAACGCCGTATTTTTCTTGGACGCCGCCGTAGGCGATGCGAAATCCGGTCATGACTTCATCAAATACTAGCAAAGCGCCGTATTCGTGGGTTAGTTCGCGTAAGCCTTCTAAAAAGCCTGCATCTGGGGTAATAAAGCCAGCGTTACCAACTATTGGTTCGAGAATCACACCACTGATTTCGTTGGGGTTTTGTTCAAATAAGGCTCTGACTGCTTCGAGGTCGTTGTAGGGTGCAGTTAAGGTATTGTTAGTGACGGCTTTGGGTACGCCTGGGGAGTCGGGTAAGCCGAGGGTGGCGACACCGGAACCGGCTTTGACGAGGAACATATCGGCGTGACCGTGGTAGCAGCCTTCAAATTTGATGACTTTGTCACGGTTGGTGAAAGCCCGCATTAACCGCAGGACTGCCATACAGGCTTCGGTGCCAGAATTGACGAATCTGACCATTTCGATGCTGGGGACGCCATCGATTACCATTTGGGCAAGGACATTTTCTAAGGCTGAAGGTGCGCCAAAGCTGGTACCTTTTTCCAGGGCGGTGTGGAGGGCGGCTATGACTTCGGGATGAGCATGACCGCAAATGGCTGGTCCCCAAGTGCCTACATAATCAATATACTGGTTGCCATCGACATCCCAAATATATGCGCCTTTGACATGGTCAAAAACGATGGGTTGTCCTCCCACGGATTTGAAGGCGCGGACTGGAGAACTTACTCCTCCCGGCATCAAGTTTTGTGCCGCAGCAAAGATTTCTTGCGATTTTGTTGTTTTGATAGTTGTGTTGACCACGGTTCTCTCCTAAATCGAAGGCTACTAGATCTATCTTTGGACAGGCGAAATTCTTATTGCAAACCCCTATGATATTTAATTACACGGGCTAAGAACAATAAGATTATGTTATATAAAACAAACCAAGACCTACCTCTAGAGATTCGCAATAGATTGTCTGAGGGTTCACAAGATCTTTACCGGGCAGCTTATAACTCCGCCATTCACTGGTACGGGGAAGCGGCTAAGGCTCACCAAGTGGCTGCAAGTGCTGTGAGAATGCAATCTGCAAGACATTTGAGTGTTTTAGTATAAGAAACAAACAGACCTCAGCCGAAACGCGACTACATGTCAGCTGAGTTACATCCTAATGGTATCGTGAATTGAGTGTTTGCTAGGAACTCAGCTGGTATGTTGTCTGATTCTAGACCCAATTTGCATTTCGCCGTTCCCGTCGAGCGAATCCGCTATGACGATCGCGGTCTTGTACCAGCCATCGTACAAGATTGTATGGATGGCACAGTTTTAATGATGGCATGGATGAATCAAGAGTCTTTAAAAAAGACGTTGGAGTGTGGGGAGACTTGGTTCTGGAGCCGATCGCGTGCCGAGTTATGGCACAAGGGTGCGACTTCTGGACATATTCAGAAAGTTAAGAGTATTCGTTACGACTGCGATAGTGATGCGTTGCTCATTGGTGTGGAGCAGGTGGGTGATATTGCCTGTCATACTGGAGAGCGCAGTTGTTTTCATCAGGTAGACGCGAAAATCGTCTCACCACCAGCAGATATGTTATCTCAGGTATTTGAGGTGATATGCGATCGCCGCGATCATCCAAGTGAGAATTCCTATACCTCTAAGTTACTAGCTGCTGGTGATAACAAAATTTTGAAAAAAATTGGTGAAGAATCAGCAGAAGTGGTCATGGCGTGTAAAGATGATGATGCCGATGCGATCGCTGGTGAAGTAGCTGATTTGTTTTATCACTCTCTTGTAGCCCTAGCACACCATCAAGTTGACTTGAAAGCAGTGTACCGTAAGCTACAAGAGCGCCGGCGTTAAAATATGAAGGTATTGATACTCTTGAGTAGTTCTTGTGTGGTGTAAGGCTTAGGCAAAAATGCTTTTACCCCACTACCCATAGCGGTTGCAACCTTGTCACTGGAAGCCAGTCCGCTAACAGCGATAATTTTTACTTGCGAGTTCATTTTTTTCAACACCCGAACTGCGTTTAAACCGTCCATTTCTGGCATCATCATATCCATTAACACCAGAGCGATTTCCTGCTTATGTTGGGCATATACCGCTAGAGCTTCAATCCCATCATTAGCGACTAAAACTTTGTAGTTATGCGCTTCCAGTGTCATTTTGGTAATCTCTCTAATTGAAGGTTCATCATCAATCACAAGAATCAATTCTCCATGCCCTCCTAGCACTTTCAAGCTTTCTATGTGTTGTGTTTCACTACCTTCTACAGATGGTAAATACACCTTAAACCGGCTACCTTGATTGACCTCACTATAAACTTTGACAAAACCGCCGAGACTTCTAATAATCCCCATCACTGTCGAAAGACCAAGTCCAGTACCTTTGCCTACCTCTTTAGTGGTGAAAAATGGTTCAAAGATTCTCTCCAAGATTTCTTCTGACATTCCTACACCCGTATCCGAGATCGTAATGGCAATGTAGGGTCCTACACACGCATCCAGATTCATCCTGGCATAATGTTCATCAATGAACAAATTTTCTGCACAAATGCTCAAAGTACCACCATCAGGCATTGCATCACGGGCGTTGATTACCAAGTTCATTAATACCTGATGGAGTTGAGTTGCATCGGCAAGTACAGTCCAAAGAGTAGACGATATATCTGTATAAAATTTGATTGACTTCGGAAAAGTCCGCGCCGCAATCTGCTGGATTTCTAAAAGTAAGTGCTTAACCTGTAATGCAGTCCGCTGACCTTCGATACCTCGCGCAAAAGACAGTACTTGTTTAACTAAATTAGTCCCGCGGTTGGCACTATTTTTTAATTCTCCTAGCAACATCTGACTTTGGGGATCAGAGATTTTTTCCTCTAGTAATTCTGCAATCATCAGCACAGGTGCTAAGGCATTATTCAGGTCGTGAGCAATACCAGAAGCGAGAGTACCGATACTTTCCAGTCGTTGAGCACGGAGAAATTGCATTTCTAACAGCTTCTTCTCTGTAATGTCACTATTAACGACCAGAATTGATTTTGGTTGTCCTGTTTGATCGCGCACCAGTGTCCAGCGACTTAAGACAATGATTTTTTGACCTGATTTAGTAAATTGATGTAATTCACCCGACCATTTACCATCTTCAACTACAGTCTTTTGATTTTGCAAGTAAGATCCTGAAGTGTCTTTGGACACTAAATTCCGCACTTTTTTACCGATAGCTTCTGCTTCCAGCCAGCCATACAAATTTTCAGCACCTTTATTCCAAAATGAAATACAGTTCTTTAAATCTTGAACAAAAATAGCATCTGTCGCCACATTCAGCAGCGCCGCTTGCTCCAATATTTTTTGTTCTGCTGTTGAACGCTCAAGCAGTTCAGTTTGCAGCTGCTCAAAAAGTGTAGATTGCTGAATTGCGATTCCTACCTGCACCGCCAATGATGAGAGCAAATTTATATCCGATTGTAGCCACACTCGCGGTGACGAACATTGATTAACAACTAGCAACCCCCACAACTGTTCCTCTTGAAAGATCGGCACCACCAAATTAGCCTTGACTTGGAGTTGAACTAGTAAATCGATGTGGCATTTGGATAAACCTGCTGTATAAATATCCTCTGTAACTTGAAGTCGTCCCTGTTGGTATTTCCAATCACATTTTTTTTCAAAGAAGGTGTCTTTGATTTTCCTGCCGACTATCGGTAAATAATCGGGACTTACAGATTCTGTCACTACAATGCCGCTCCAATCTGGTTGAAAGCGATAAATAAACACCCGATCTGCTTGCAGAAACTGCCAGACTTCAGACACAGTAGTGCTCAGAATCTCTTTTAGTTTTAAAGATCGGCGGATACGCTGGGCAATCTCAGCCACCAATCGTTCCCGCAAAGTTTCCTGTTTGAGGGCAACAGATGTCTGTTCAAATTCAGTTACAGTGCGTGCTAATGTGTTGACATTTCGGCGAAGTTCAAGCTGGGTAATGACTTGATGACCTAATGTTCGCAATCCTTCCACTTGTTCAAGGCTGAGATCTCGCGGTACAAGGTCAATCACACAAAGTGTTCCTAATGCCAGTCCTGAGGGTGTAATCAGCGGGACACCAGCATAAAAGCGGATCTGGGGATCGGTTGTCACCAATGGATTATTGCTAAATCTCTCGTCAGTCAATGTATCACTGACAATCAAAATATCGGGTGAGAGTATTGTATGGCTGCAAAATGCCACATCACGCGACGTTTCGCTTACTTCTATTCCCACCTTCGACTTGAACCATTGACGGTGACTATCAACTAGGCTGATTAAGGCAATGGGAGTTCCACAAATGTGCGCCGCTAAACGCACAATTTCATCAAACTCCGATTCCGGAGTGGTATCCAGAATTTCATACTGGTGTAGAGTTTCCAGTCTTGCGGCTTCATTATTTGGCAGTGGAGCTTTCATTTTCTATTCCCTTTCAAAAGCCCTTCTCCCTTACTTTTACAAAGTGTTGTTTCATTTTTAATTAAGTTGATTGATTACAGCACAAAACTTAACTAAAGGCATTTTGTACTATTTAAACTGATCAGATATCAGAACAGTTTAAACCGCAGGCTTTAATCTTCAATGATTGTGAGCAATTTTGGCTGGTATTGCTTAATTTCAACAGAGCTAATTTTAGCTCCTTCTTGAGTAATATCCTCAATATATCCGAATTGCGAAAAATCAGCATTCTTAGACGTAAGAAAAGGACCAAAATAGTAGGTGCAATTAGGATTATGGGTAATTATCTCTACCCACCATGCTAATCCCAGTTTTTCTAGAACAAATATTAAAATTTCTTCAGCATTTTTGACAAAGTTCATGTTAATTATCCAGGAAATATTTGGTGAAAAGTCTTGTCTTGTAAGGGTTTGATAAAAGGCTATGCTTAAGTTGAAAAAAGCTTTATCCGGCAATGAAAAATTAATACTGTTGAAGACATTTTGCAGATGAATACGCACAGTGTGCAAGGAAAACATCTCACTGCTCTCATCTCCAGGCAACAATTCCCAAAGTTGTTGATTTGCCCGCAGTAGCTAGCATTCTCATGAGGAATGATATTATTAAATAATAGCGTATTAATTTATTGTTACATCACTCTAAAGAGATAAGTAAATAGACTTATCTACTTAACTGTAAATGAATAAATGGGTAACTCAAATTAATTTAATTAAAAGTTGTCAACAAAGCGCAAAGATATTGGCAAGACCAAGATTAGGAGCGGTATGTAGGCATTTAGGAGTTTTAGCAGTTCTAGATTGAGCGTAGAAAACAATACCCTCAATAAATTTGCCGAAGTCGCGGATTTAGGTCTGGTTGAAGGTTTATGCCTTTTTTTGTCGAATGATGCATAAAATCATGCTGCATGATTTTGTTACAAAACTTAATAAAAAAATAACCATATTATTTGCCATCAGCACATCAATTATTCACCAGCAGAACCTAAAAATCTTATTGATAAAATCTTTATGAGATAAGGGTTTCAAGTCTGTTCGAGATTCATATTATCAAGAAAATTTTAGTTGTTTTGTTGGTGATGAAATGAAAGTTGAGTACTGATTTTTTGTATAACTACAACCAAAGATTGAGATTTTTACTATGAGAAAGTTCTAAAATCTATGTATATCAATCAAAATTTGAATTTCTGATTTTAAAATATCTTTGTAGTGTTCTATGACTAGGCGATCGCTCACTGCATCATTCACAGGGATTCAAGAAGCAAGAGTTGCCTTTGCACTCAAGGGGTGGACTCAGGAAAATCTCTCTTTTGAAATCAATCTTAAGACTAGACAGCCAATTTGGCGATTTTTTAACGGACGACCGATTGAGCGCCACACCTTTATTGAGATTTGCTCTATATTGGATCTAGAGTGGCGCTTAATTGCTACCAATCCCACAGTAGAATTTTTGGAAGCGGTTGATACCAAAACTGAACTAGGAATTGATGCTTTGGTGACGCAAGTGCGTGTTCAACGCTTTGAGTACATTCAAGACCAATGCGGTATCTTGCAGCTATTAGACATCAACCGTCCTGTAAGTATCGAGCACATATATATAGATGTAAATATTTTAGAGGAAATCGAAACCCAAAAATGGTTAGATATCTCCGACTTGCAAAAGCTTGGTCGCGAAGAATTTGAAAACTTTGGCAAAGGATCTGTTGACGAGAAACAAATACCCGGTATGCAGGCAGTTGAAACCTACTCCAAACTACGGGTGCTAGGTAAACCGGGAGTGGGAAAAACCACCTTTTTACAACATCTCGCCATCCAGTGTAATCGGGCGGCATTTGCGGCAAATCTGGTGCCGATTTTTATCACGCTGAGAAATTTTGCCGAGGATCAAACCAGTGGCGATTACAGCATATTAAAACACATTCGTCAAGAATTTATTTTCTGTGGAATTTCCGACCCATCCATTATTGAAAGTTTGTTGAGTGCAGGCAGGGTATTACTGTTACTTGATGGGATAGATGAAGTTTTGAATCACCAGAGCAATGCTGTCTTCAGAGAAATTCACAAGTTTTCCGACAAATATCACAAAAATAAGTTTGTCATCACCTGTAGAGTCGCCTCGCGAAAACTCCAGCTTCGAGGCTTCACCGATGTCGAAATTGCTCCGTTTACCACTGAACAAATCGTTGCTTTTGTCCAAAAATGGTTTGTAGCATTTACGAAGACAACTAATAGATCCGGGCTTGCGGAGTCTGCCCAATTTATTCAGCAGTTGGAACAGCCAGAAAACTGGCAATTTCGCCGACTCGTCATCACACCCTTATTTTTACATCTTGCCTGCTGGGTGTTCCATAGCCAGGAAAAATTTCCGACTAAGCGGACTGATTTTTATAAGGAAGGGCTAGATTTGCTCTTGGGTAAATGGGATGAAGCTAGAGGGATTGAACGGGATGAAATTTACAAAGGGTTTTTATTACCTCAAAAGTTAAAGTTGTTGAGTCAGATTGCTGCTGCTACCTTTGAACACGGTCATTATTTCTTTGAGCAACGTGTTATTGAGCACTACATCAGCGACTATATTAGTAGTGTCACTGATACGGTCATCGAGCCGATTCAACTGCAACTAGAAAGCGAAGCCGCACTTTTCGCGATGCAAGCGCAACATGGGTTGCTGGTAGAACGGGCGCGAGGAGTGTTTTCCTTTTCCTATTTGGCTTTTCAAGAATACTTTACGGCGAGGAATATTGTCGCTAGCTACAATTTACAGGCATTGGAGCAAGCTTTAGAAGGGCTGGTTAGTCACATTACCGATCCCCATTGGCACGAAATCTTTTTGTTGACGGCGGGAATGCTGCGGAGTGCAGACTCTCTCATGCAATTGATGAAACAACAAGTGGATGCCCTAGTAGCCCAAGACCCTTACTTACAGGAGTTTTTGACCTGGGCAAGCCAAAAATCGCGGACTATTCCCACCAAACCAAAGGATGCGACAGTAAGAGCATTATACATGGCACTTGCCCGTACACCCCATGTTGCTTCTCACTTTGCTCTAGCTAGCACCCTTGACCAAGGGATGTTTTTGGATGCGGCATTGGATGACTTGCTTCTGGAATGTACGATTTCCTCCAGCCCAGACTTTGCCCATGCTTATGTCTGTGCAGATGCGCTCAAAAATATTATCGGTATTGTTTTGGATACTGGACTCCAGAAATCCCTACAAAAACTTAGTAGTGAATTGCCGAGTTTTCAGCAAAACCGAGAACGGTTTCAACGATGGTGGCAGGCATCTTATGCAAGTTGGTCGCAACAATTGAAGACGACCATCGCTAATTATCGAAACATCGATCACCACTGGCAGTTTAGCCCACAGCAACAGCAAGTACTGCAACGTTACTATGATGCCAATCAGTTACTGCTCGATTGTTTAAATAGCAATTGTGAGGTGACAGCCGCGATCAGGCAGGAAATTGAAGCGAGTTTATTGTTACCTCAGCGAGAACTTGAAGACAGAGAGTGGCAATAGGTATTTATCCTCAATACAGTACATCTGTTGTCGTTTTGTATTGGTTTGCAGTGGCGATGTGTACGCTCTAGAACGTGTGGGCGGTCATCCCAATTACGAACCTTGATTTACTTGTGCCAAGCTACTTATCTCATCAAATTGGATTAAAAAAATAGATTTTATTAAGTTTTGTATCGTAATCAATCAAATCAACTAAGAACTCAAACAACACTTTGTCAAAGTATAAGCAGAAGAACTTTTTAAAGGCAATAGGTAAATGAGAGTTTTATTTACAGACTTAGTACAATTACCTACCCAATCCATCGTTAGTTATAGCCAAGAGATGATAGGCAAAAAGAACTGGCAGTCGATGATGACAAGACATACTTGTCCTTGCTGCTTAAATACTTTATTACGTCACGCACGCTCACACGAAGTTTACTGGCATTGTAGCTATTGCTATCAACAAATGCCAGTGTGAATTATCGCGCTCTAGCTCATGCAATCTAAAACCGGGTTTCGAGCAGCAATAACGGATATCCTTAACCGGCAAATCTACCCGTAATTGATGATCGACAAGTTTGTAGCAATTTATCCTTTTCCACAAATAATCATCGTCAATCAGAGGTAAAAATGTCACACGAATTAATCAATTTAACATTGCCAAGTGTCATTCAAGAAATTGAATATGCTTTAAGTGAGTATCCTGTACATCCTCATCAATCCGCCTTTTCGATTCATGAACTGCGACAACAGCTAATTGCCCATATTCTCAGTCAAATCCCTAACCGCTATGCAGTCGAAGGGTTACAGGAATCACCTAAAAAGCCTAAAGCGCTATATCCAACCCCTATGAAGGAGCGGATGCGGCTGGAAACAGTGGTTCATGGAAGTATCTTGCATATCCTGCGAGAAAATGCTGAGTCGCTGAGTCATCGGTTCAGTTTAAATAGAGAGTACTCGGCGGAAAGCCTTTAAGAAAGGCAAAAATATCCATAGCGTTTGATGAGAGTTGGTAGCGCTTCTCTCGTCTTGCGTTGGATAATGCTAAATC
This sequence comes from Cyanophyceae cyanobacterium, assembly GCA_038214545.1. Lineage (GTDB taxonomy): Bacteria > Cyanobacteriota > Cyanobacteriia > Cyanobacteriales > Nostocaceae > JBBQRU01. Next base: position 16,082 of record JBBQRU010000002.1, read on the forward strand.
AGTATAATCACTCAGCCTAGCTCAGATTAAATTTAACTAATATATACAAGAGCGCCTGCTAGATTTGAGTCAGGCAATTAGTTTTTATCGGGTATTTAGATATTATCATCAAATTTTGAGATAAAACCTATGAAAAAAGCGACGTACTGGTTATTAGGTGATAAAGCCGGAAGAACCGTAGTTGGTACTTGGAATTGGCTGTGGGGTATGCCTGTGGAATCTGGTGGTAAAATCGCTGTGGCGGTGGCGGAAGAGTCTTTGCAATCAATGCAGGAAGCAGTACAAAAATTGGCTGTAGCCGTTGCGGCTCAAGAAGGTGCTTACAAAACTGCTCAAAGTAAATACGAAGCCAAAGTTAAAGAATTAAAAACTTACGAACAGCAAGCACAAATCGCTCATCAAGGTGGAAACCAAGATGCGGCAAAAATGGCGATGACAAAGGCAATCCAGACAGAGCAGATCCTGCCAAAACTAGAAGAAATGGTGCGACAGGCTGAAACTTCTGTGAATGCGTCTAAAGAGAAATTAAACCGTGAACGCATGAAGTTAGAGTACTATAAATCTGACATGCAAAACATGAAAGATATGTCAGAGGTAAATGCGGCGCTAGCAATGATTGCTAAAGTCAATAATGAATTTGATATCGGCTCGGCTAAAAATGACTTTGAAAAAGCAAAAAATGCCGTTGAACGTAGGAATCTACAGTCAAATGCTCTAGCCGAACTGTCAGAAAATCCAGCCGAAAAACTCCAAGCCGAAATCGAAAATATGACTCTAGATGATGAGATATCTCGGCGATTGAATATGCTCAATGGTTCTCCAGCCAAACAACTTCCAGAGTAAATTATCTCATAGCCTGCTTCTCGTAGAGCAAGTATGATCAATTACGGATTACTTGAAGCGAAGTATGTAAGTTCCGTTTATTTACATTTGTCTAAATAAAAGTGATATTTTATGAGCAATAAAAGCGGGCCGCCTCCAATTGTTTTTGTCCTTGCAGCTTTAGTACTGCTTGGAGGTGGTTTTTGGTACTTTAAAAATCAACAGCCGCCGTCACCAACGATTTCTACAACCCAAACAGGTACTGTACCTGATACTTCAACCCCGACTAATTCCGCATTCCCACCTCCTGCCTCTGTACCTGGAGGTACTGTTGTGAGGATCGATGGTTCTACTAGTATGGTGGGTATTAATCAGAATCTGAAAAGAGGTTTTGAAGGGCAATTTTCTGGTACAAGTGTCGCTGTAAATGCTAACGGTTCTGATAAGGGAATTCAAGGTTTGACTGCAGGTACTGTAGATGTAGCAGCCGTATCTCGCTCCTTGTCAGCCGCAGAAAAAAGCCAGGGATTGCAAGCTGTACCTGTTAGTAATGATGCGATCGCTATAGTTATCGGTAATGCCAACCCTTTAGGTAGTGGTTTAACCAGCGCCCAGTTGGCGGATATTTTTCAAGGCAAAATTAGCAATTGGTCAGCTTTAGGTGCGCCAGCGAAACCGATTCGTGTCCTAAATCGCCCAGTAATTAGCGGTACCCACCAAAGTTTCCAGGATCTAGTATTAAAAGGTGCTAATTTTGGCACCACACCCAATATCATCACCTTACCAAGGGATGAAACAACGGGTATGGTACAGGAACTCAAAACAGATGGGATTGGCTATGCAACCTACGCTCAAGTAGCTAAACAAAGCACGGCTAGGGTTGTAGCTATTGATGGTGTCACCCCTGGCGCAAGTAATTATCCTTACCAACGTAAGTTATTATACGTATATAAAAATCCCCCTAGTCCAGCTGTACAGGCGTTTTTAGGTTACGCAACTTCATCTCAAGGACAGCAAGTTTTAGTTCAGGGGAATTAGTTTGGAGTAATGAACCACACCCTTGAGGGTGTGGACTGTCGTTAAAATGTGAAGGTAGTACGCACAACACCTACGGTAGTAGTTTGGTTATTCTTATTACCTTCAGGATTGAATAAGACAAATGCGCCTGGGGTAATACTGATATTGTCACTGACTTTAATTCGGTAGTAACCTTCCAAGTGATAAGGAGTCTCTCGACTTACACCCGCAGCTGCAAGGCTGGCATCGCCACTAGCAGAGGTGCGATAAAGTGGCTGTCCAAAGAGAAGTCCAGCATTGTTGCCTTTTTTAAACAGATCGTTAAAGTGTACACCTGCCATCCAACTGACAAAAGTTGTGGAAGCATTAACACTTTTAGAAGAACTATCCACAAACAGCGCCGCACCGTAACCGGATAAAGCTATTTTCGGCGATACTCGTAAAGTCGCAGTTCCACCAACGGAGTTAATTTTTACAGGTGTTCCTAGAGGTACTCCTGCTAAAGCACCAATGTCATCACTAATTAATCCTGTACCCAAAATGTTGATTTGGTGATAGCTATTGGCATAGTTCAGCGCCAAGTCTAAGGATTTGCTGGGTTTAAAAGTCAGTTGCGCCGCCGCTACTGTACTACCTTTAAATAAACCAGCACCTAGTGGTGTATTGGAAACTCCGGGTACGATATCAGCAGCTTTATTCGGAATGTTCGCACTGACACTGCCATATAAAGCCCGGAAATCTATTTGTTTGGAGACATTCAGAATCACTCCTGCTGCTGAGGCTAAACCTGTACCAGAAGTACCACCAGAAACTCGCACCACAGGATTTAAACCAGAAAATCGCGAAATCGATTCTTGTCCTTCACCATAAAAAGGACTGATGGCGGGAAAAGCATCAGACACTTCCGCCGCAGTTCCGGCAAAAGCAGTAATTTTGTTCGCAACCGGAAAGATGTAAAGTAATTTGTAAAGCTGAACGCTGTTTCCACCTTGGCCGGATAAATTCTTCACATCGAGTCCGGGAAACTGAGGTTCAATACTTGTGCGGGCGCTACTGGAACTGAGTAATGGCGATGCTAATCCCAAACTCTTTTGCACACTACCACTACCATCCAAACCACCGCCAAAGTTATGAGCCTGCAAACCAGTAATTAATAAATCTTTACCTGTAAAACTGGTGTTGAGATTCAAACGTACCCGATTAGTAAGAATGAAATTCGGGTCTTTACGACCGCGAGTGTTATCGCCGCCGCCAGCGCCGATTCCCGCAATAATTACCTCTCCACTGAGTTTGGTTGTCGTGGAAAACTGGTGCGCTTCTAATGTACTGGTACGAGCTTCTAAAGAGTCTACCCGACCCCGCAGTGTCGCTAGTTCAGCAGAAAATTGCTCTTGGAGTTTTTGCAAAGTTGCTAAATCTTGCTTTGTCACCAAATCGGCTGTGGCTGTGGCAATTAATTCATTAACGCGATTTAAACAAGCATTTAAACCCGCTGCAAATTCGTAACGAGTCATCGCCCGATTGCCACGAAAAGTCCGATCTGGATACCCCGCAATACACCCATAGCGTTCAACTAGCGATTGCAAGGCGGTAAAAGCCCAGTCTGTTGGCTGAACATCAGATAGTTGGGATACAGATGTGACCTGCGCCATGTCTGCGGCTTGAGGCCGTGAAGTTAGTAGTTCGTTTACTTTCATCACTTCCTGTTTCTGGACAGGAATATTATTTACAGTGTCACTTACGCCTTTTGTTGGGGAAGCTTGCACTGGTGACAATCCGGCAAATAAGTACAAAAAACCTACCCCACCAGCATAAGCTTGTAGATATCTTTTCACAGCAACTCCTCACTGATTAATTTTTACTGACGGCAACAGTTAGGCATTCTTCAAAGCTGAAAATGCACACCTATTTATATAAACTTGTCTGTTATAACACAAGCTTTTTAGAGAGAATTTACTTAAGTGTTAAGACTAGCCTTGTAAATATTTAAGCATACGAAAGACTACTTCTACCAGCAATTGACTACTAATCAGCTTTGGTAATTTTGATGAATATCATAGAGTGGACTGCGCTCAAAATTTAGATTTGTAAACTTTAAGATGCTTTGCCTGTATAGAGTTTACGTTTCTCAATCTCTAGGGAATTAGGAGCGCTGTTTTGAGTTTGTGTCAGTTTGCGCTAATAAGCGACTAAGATACTGCAAAATCCCGATGGTAACAATTGTACTTAAGGCGAGACTGAGCCAGAAACCATATACAATTACTCGTGATTGATCTAATGCCCAGCCTCCCAGCGGTGGACCAATTAAGTAACCAACCGCCCAGCAAAGTGAGTTAATCGAGAAGTAGACTCCTCTTTGAGATTCCGGGGCGAGGTCTGTAATTAAAGCCGAAGCTGACGGAGTGTAGGAGACAGTGGCGATCGCAAACACGGCCAAAGCGCAAGTTGCCCAAGCTAAATGGGATGATGGGGCAACGCCTGTCACCCAAATCAAAATAAAACCTCCCGCCCAAAGTACAGCCGAAATACTGAGTGCTTGTGGGTGGCTGAAGCGTCTTAAAGCACGAGAAATCGGTAGTTGGCTGAGAATCGCCAAGGCTAGGTGCAGAGCAAAAAGTGTACTAATTGTCGTTTCGGTGAATCCCCCGCCGGTATTATTGACGCTGACAAAGTTTTTGAAGTAAAGCGGCAGCGTGCTTTGCAGTTGGGAAATATAAGTAGTAAAAATAATATTCACTAACGCAAATACTAACAGTCGGCGATCGCTTAATGCTTCTCGCCAGCTATTTGTTTGTATCGTTCGCGTTTCCACATCTGGGGTATATGTTTCGGGAATCGCTATATAAACCACAGCTAAAAAGATTATGAAAGATATTGCATCGATAATGAAGAGCGATCGGTAATTCCCTGTTGTCGCAATTAAAACACCACCGAAAACAATTCCCATCCCCATCCCCAAATTATCTGCCAGTCGGGTAATAGCATAAGCATCGCGGCGATGTTCTGGTGGTGTCAGATCAGCAATCATCGCTTCCGTTGCCGGCCAGTATAAACCTGCACCCAAGCCAGCAATCAAGTTACCAATTACCAAAGTAGTAAAATTAATAGTTCTGGCTAAGACAAGTGAGCCAATCGCCGAAATCAGCAACGCCAGTAACAAAGTCCGGCGGCGTCCCCAAAACCGGGAATCGGCAAAAGAACCACCCAACACGCGACCCAATACCCCGGAAATTGAGGCACTACCCAAAGCCAAACCAACAGCGGTAGCAGATAAGCCGACTTTATTAACAAAAAAGATCGGCGCATAAAATAAAGTAAAGCCAGTGCCTAAATCCGACAGTAACCTACCAAAGGCAAGAATCCAGACACGGGAACCGAGTTGTGGCAACCAAGAGCGCCACTGTGATGGAGATAGAAATTTCATTATTCGTCCTATTGCACGACCAAAAGCTCCGTGTTGATATGTAAGGCGTTAGAAAAATCGAGTCACTAAGAACCAATAACCAACCAGGGTAACAATAACACCCAACCACAAATATGTTCTGTTCATAAGCAAAACATCAACAGATGTCATAATTAAAACTAAGGATACGCAAAATATTTAAGTAACAGTACAACATACTGTTACAAGATCAAGCCTTTACTCCTTACTTTCCCATCTTAACGATCATGCATACAGAATGACCACCTTCTGCATTTATGACTGGCATCAACGAGCACTATCACCAAATCATTAATTTACCCGTGGACAAGCCACCAAAATATTTCCTTTATTGATACATCTGCCGCAACTCCTCAACAGTACTTGCTGTTAAGATTATCCGCTGAATTACCTTTATTTAAACATCCACTTTCCAGAATTTGATTACTGTTGTTTCATTGATTTTCGTGATATTAACAAAAACTAAATTAATCTATTTGCCGCCTAATCGTCAAATTTCTCATTAATTGAAAATTGCTATCAAAAGATTAAAATCATATTGTATTTTATTGGCAAAATAAGTTTTCGTATTTAGCTAAAGCTACTGAATAAGCCTTCAATAAAGTCTATATAAGTAATATCTACAGTTACTAAAATCATTATTAATACTGAGGCATAGCCATAAGCACGAGTGCTATGGTTAGATTTGCATCTCAAATAAATCCTATATATTAATTACAAATAATCCGACTTTGAAAAGTAAAATTTGATTTTTGAAAACCATTTCGGAGATATTTGACAATTTATATAACCTGACCTACGATCGCAGATGAATGTTTTTATGGCTGATAAGTACTATGTTTATGGCTAGATTTCTGGGATTGTTATTAATATTCAAAATCTGTGGAGTAAATCATTATGTCTCAAGATAATTATTTTGATACTAATGACCAAAATTTTAATTCCTGTCCTCAAGTTCCAGAGTCAATCATGACCGCAAGTCGAAATGAACTTACGGATATCCACATGAACATTTGCGGAAATCTCCCTCCTGATTTGCATGGACATGTTTTCATGGTTGCTCCAGTTGGAACTGTTCATTCTGGAGGTCTTCCCTATAAAAATGGAGATTCACTATTGTGTGGCGACGGCATGATTTATCGGCTAGATTTTGATTGTCAGGATGAAGTGAGATTAACAACGCGTATTGTCAAACCACCTGATTACTATGCTGACAAGGCAACTTATTGTCATGACTCAAAGTATAACAAGTATCGTTTTCGCAATCATGGCATCACGAGATTTTCTTTATCCTTGGGAGTTCGTAACCAGCTAAATACAGCTTTTCTACCGATGAAGTTTTCCCAGGACTCCCAGGAGCGGCTACTGATTACCTATGATGCAGGTCGTCCTTATGAAATTGATACTGAAACCCTAAAGGTTGTTACTCCGATTGGCACTAATCAAGAATGGCAATCTGAGTTGAATGGTTATAATGCTCCTTTTCCAGCTTTTTTGAGTACAGCTCATCCTGCGTTTGATCGCCATACACAGAAGATGTTCACTGTTAATTACGGTAGGTCATTAGCTAATTTTATAGACGCCGTTCCTTTTATTTATGACCTTGAGCAACTTCCCCAAGAAATAGATGAGTTTTTGGCTGTACTCAGCACATTTCTGAAAATCAATCTCCTCAAAGATATTTTTGATTTATTTTCTCAATCTTGCCAAACTTTTTTACAACTCTATATTAGATTAATCGAGAAGCTAACTAATTTAAAAATTGAGAACTTTGTTTATCTGATTTCTTGGGATGGTGCAGGCGCTTTGGAGCGATGGAAGCTCGTTTTACCAGATGGTTCACCTGTGCCCATTGACCAAAGTATGCATCAGATTGGCATTACGAGAGATTATGTTGTGCTCATGGATACAGCTTTTACAACGGGATTGGAACAAGTACTCAATAATCCTTTTCCAGAAAACAAAAAAGTTGAAACACAACTCAGAAACCTATTAGAGGGAACTGTTTCACCAGACTCCCTACTCTATATCGTGCGTCGTGCTGACTTGAAAGCGGGACAATTTCCAGCATATGATAATCAGGAGGTTAAAGTAGTAGTACAAAAAGTTGTGCTACCTTTGGAAACAGCACATTTTTTAGTGGACTACGACAACCCCCAGGGAAATATTACCCTCCATGCAGCTCACATCTGCGGGATGAATGTAGGTGAATGGGTTAGAAAATATGATGTTTCTGCTTACAACCCCCAAAATCCTGTACCACCGTATTTATGTGGCATGGAAAATAGTGAAACAGATATCGGACGTGTAGGACGCTATGTAATTAATGGAGAAACCGGGGATATCCTCTCCTCGCATGTTATTTCTGATGCTGAATGTACGTGGGGTGTGGAACTATTTGCTTATCCAATGCAAGATCCTCACACAAAAAAACCTTTAGATCGTCTGGAAAACATTTACTGGTGCTCTTTTGGACTATGGAAAGACTTAATGACAAAATTTATTGCCGACAGGTATAAAAATTATAGAAATAGGCAAGTTCCTTTAGCAAAAGTGTTGAACTTGGCAAACAAGGGAATACCCGCCTATTTGTTTAGACTTCATGCATCACATACAGAAGCATTAGCAATCACTGACCGTTATAAATTTCCTCCCGGACACATGACACTTTCACCGCAGTTTATCCCCCGTAAATATGCGGAAAACTCTACTGATGGTTATATCATATGCACAGTATGGTACGAAGACAAAAATGAATTTTGGCTCTTTGATGCTAATAATTTATCCCCTGGACCTCTATGCAAATTGTCCCATCCTTTGCTTAATTTTGCTCTGACCTTGCATACTGCTTGGTTACCAACCATTGGAAACCGCAAAGCGACTTATTACATTAACGTGCGTGAAGATTACAATGAATTAGTAAGCGAGGCATCTCAAAAGCATCCAGATATTAGGGTTTTATTTGAGCAAGAAGTTTACCCTTATTTTTAGAATGTTTTAAAGGAGTAAATTATACCTGCGTTTCCACATATCCTCTAACCACCCCCTCTTTTAAGGGAGCAATATATTTCTTCAAGTCCGCCCTTTTTAAAGGGGATTTAGGGGTTATGAATCCATACGAGATAGCAAACAAAACTCTTAAAACATTGTGATACTTGACTTCAAGGTTTATTTAATAATAGTATTTTACATTAGTAAAGACTAAATTCAATCAAAACGTTCTGTCGGAATGTTTCTACTGTAGCAAAAGAGACAATGAATGTGAAAATTATGAATTCTATTTCAGGATATGAGGTTTTTGAGAAAATTCGTGAAGGTACACAAACTGTTGTTTACCGAGGTAAAAGGAAGCAGGAACCAGTAGCAATCAAGCTGCTGAAATCTGAATATCCTACCTTAGAAGAAATTACTCGCTTACGCCATGAATATAAAGTTCTTAAAGATTTGGCAATTAAAGGAGTTGTGAAATCTTATGATATAGAAAAATATCAGAATGGCTTTGCACTGATATTAGAATATTTTAGCGGTCAGTCATTGAGTCAAATTCTCATATCTAGACAATTAACAATTCCAGAATGTTTACAAATAGCGATCTCCTTAGCGGAAACATTAATAGATTTATATCAAGTTGCAATTATTCATAAAGATATTAAGCCGAGTAATATCATTTTAGATTTTGAAATCGGGCAGGTGAAGTTGACTGATTTTGGTTTTTCCTCACGTCTACTTTTAGAAAAACACACTATTAGTAACCCTAACTTACTAGAAGGTACTTTAGCCTATATGGCACCTGAGCAAACAGGGAGGATGAATCGTTCGATTGACTATCGTACAGATTTCTACTCTTTGGGAGTTACTTTATATGAAATGCTGACAGGGACGCTGCCATTTACAAGCCATGAACCTCTAGAGTTAGTTCACTGTCATATTGCCAAACAACCTGTACCACCTCACCTGCTTCTGCAAATTCCTCAACCAGTTTCAGATATTGTCATGAAACTGTTAGCTAAAAATGCTGAGGAACGATATCAAAGTGCGGCTGGATTAAAAGGCTCTACCGTACCCTTTATGCGCTCATAGCCGTCAAAAGCCTCGAAAGCTTTGTCCTGCAAGTATTTTGGACGAAATAACAGGAAGATCTCTGAAATAACAGCAAAGACCTTATCCTGTAAGACTTTCAGCCTAATTCTGGACATGACTACCATAAAGGGAGCGGTAGAGCCTTTCTTTCTTCCTTTCTTTCTTTCTTTCTTTCTTTCTTCCTTCTCTTCTTTCTTCCTTTGTGTCCTTTGTGGTTAAAATAATTACTCAGTAGTTGCACGTAAATATCTGTACTATCTAGAACTTAAAAACATTTGTTCCATTTGCTCAGAGTAAAAAAATTCTTGTTTTCCTAGTGCTGGCGTCAGTTCAGTGAACCAAGTTGCTTGTGGGTCGTAACGAGCGAAAAAAGGACGCTTACACCAATCAGGATGACGACCTTGAAGAAAAGAAAGTACAAAGACTTTTTCGTGGTGAATTTCGGCAACGCCATCGATGACGATTTTACCAGGCTGAGTAGACATAACTGGACCACGAACAGTCCGAGCTAAGCCAGATACTTTTTGGGTAGCGGCTTGAAAAATCTCCCAAGTGCGGATCAGCGGCAGTTCAAAGTAATGTTTCGCACCAGTATCTCGCTCCACAAACATGTAATACGGAATACATCCTAAGCGAACTTGCTCTTGCCACAACCGTATCCAGACCTCAGCACTGTCATTAATACCTCGCATTAAAGGTCCTTGAGTCCGGATCTCAGCACCAGTGGAACGGATACATCGGATTGCTGCTTGGGCAATATCAGTGGCGAGTTCTTTCCAGTGGTCATAATGTGCCATAATCGCCAGATGTTTCCCTGATGCGACCACCCTTTCAAACAGACGCAAAATCTCAAGAGCATCATCATCCGTCACAAACCGATAAGGCCAATAAGCCATTGATTTAGTTCCAATCCGGATTGTTTGGATATGGGCAAATTCTTCACCAAGCAAAGGTTCAATATATAAAGCTAGATGGCGAGCCTTCATCACCATCGGATCTCCGCCAGTAATTAAAACATCTGTGACTTCTTTATGCTGGCGGAGATAGTCTTGGAAATTTCCAGATTCACGGGTAGCAAATTTAAAACTATCCATTCCCGCGAACTGAGTCCACCGAAAACAAAATGTGCAGTAGGTATGGCAAGTTTGACCAGCGCTAGGGAAAATGAGTACTGTCTCTGGATATTTATGTTGAATTCCTTGGACTGGCTGACCATTAAAAGTGGGAATATTATATTCAACCTGACCTGCGGGATGCGGATTCAGGCGCGAACGAATTGACTTGACAAATTCTTTTAAATGTGTAGATTCAGGCTCATGAGTTAATAGCCAAACAATTTTATCTAAATCATCAGCAGCCAGCATTTCTCCATTGGGAAAGGTCAGACGGAAAATGGGGTCATCAGGAATATTCTGCCAATCAATTAAATTTTCAATCACATAGTTGTTCACGCGGAAAGGAAAAACCTGTGCCACAGCCTTCATTTCCAAGCGTTTTGCGGCGGAAAGACTTTGCAATTGAGGAAGATTTTCTAAATCTTGAACTCCGTAGAAGCGGATTTTTTTACTCTGGAACTTACTGATGCCGATATTTTTCACGTCAATTTTGCACCTAAAGCTTTTAAACTTGCTGTCTGTAGCGATGTCAATCCCGTAGCACCTCGGAAATCCATCCCCTCATATAAATTAGGGAGTTTGATGGTTTTGAATTGATCGCGAAGATTCCAAAGTTGAATAATTCCATCTTGACCTGCACTAGCTAAATTACCTGTACTACTAAAAGCAATAGACCGAATCCAATCATTATGATCCTTCGGATTGCCAATTGGTTCCCACGAGGTGGTATTCCATAATACTAATTTTCTATCGACACTGCCACTAGCTAGAACTTGCCCATCGGCACTAAATACAACACTGCGGATAGATTTTGTATGTCTGCGGAGAGTTTTGAAATTTTGCCAGTAACCATCACTGAGACACCATAGTTTGATAGTTTTATCTCCGCTAGCGCTAGCTAAAATTTCACCATTGGGGGAAAAGGCAACAGACCATACCCAATCATTATGTCCTTGCAGTGTTTGGATACATCTGATATTTTGAAGATCTTGCAGATCCCAAATTTTTACAGTACAATCTTTGCCAGCGCTAGCTAGGATTTGAGCATGGGGAGCAAAAGCAATCGATCTAACCCAGCCTTGATGTCCTTGCAAGGTTTGGATACAGTTTCCTGTTTCTATATCCCAGATTTTAATCATTCTATCGTCACTGCTACTAGCTAACATCCGGTCATCTGGACTGAATCTAACTTGCCTAATCCAGCTTTCGTGACCTTCAAAAATTTTGCATTCTCCACTAGTAAGATTCCACAACCTAACTGTTCTATCTCCGCTACTACTAGCAATAAATTCGCCATTGCTAGAGAAAGTCACTGAACGCACCCAGTCAGTATGACCCTGTAAAGTTTTGTATTGCAAGGTGTTAAGATTCCAAAGTCTGATTGTGCGATCTTCATGACCACTAGCTAAAGTTTCTCCATCGGGACTAAAAGCTAGAGTGAACAGACAGTTAGTATATCCTTCCAGAGTACTGAGACAACCTTGATTGAGATCCCAAAGTTTTACCATCCGGTCAGCGCCGCCACTGACAAATGTTTGTCCACTGGGGTTGAATCTGACTGATTGTACCCAGCTACTATGTCCAGAAAAAATCTTTATACATTCTCCAGTTCTAGTATTCCATAATTTGATCGTTTTGTCTTCACTAGCACTGACCAAAAACTGCCCATCTGGACTAAAGTCAACAGACCTAACCCAGTTATCATGCCCTTCAAAAACAATACATTCATCATTAATTAAATCCCAAATCCTGATTTTTTTATCATTTCCAGCGCTAGCAACTAATTGACCATTGGGGCTAAAACATATTGTTCTAATATCACCACTGTGACCAGAAAATACGCGCAAACATTTTCCATCAATCTGCCACACTCTAATGGTTTCATCGTCACTAGCGCTGGCTAATATTTGCGGATTTTGGGGATTAAAACTAACTGAGCGCACAATGGAATCATGTCCGAATAAAGTCTGTATGCATTCACCAGTATAAATATTCCAAAGTTTGACAGTTCGATCGTCACTAGCGCTGGCTAAAATACCATTTTGATTAAAACTTAACGATCTAATCGAACCTTCATGTCCTTGCAAGACTCGATAAATTTGCTGAGATTTAACATGCCAAATATTTATATTTTGGTCGTCACCGGCACTCGCTAAATATTGTTCATCTGGACTAAATCTAATCGTCCAAAGCCAACTTTCGTGACCTTTAAAAGTATAATGTGTATCTAACAACGCGTGTCTATTATTCTGACTAAGATTCCATAAATGAATACTACCATTAACATCACCTGCAGCTAGCAAACTTCCACTAGGGTTGAATACTACCCATAATACGCTACCAAGCGGACTAGAAAAAAGACAATCTTCCAAATGGGAATTGCAAAAGCTGATATTTTGAAATCGTGAGTTTCTCAAGTCGGCTTGCTTGATAGTGAGATTAGATAAATCATATCCACTTAAGTCAGTTCCCAAGTAGCGAAATAAGTTAAGTAAGTTTCCTACAGCATTTCCTTTGGGACTCATATTTCTTTGGAGTGGGGCTTCATTTATTATTCGCCAAAGAATTGTTTTGAGATGAATTTCTAAATTTTCTTGAGTACCAAAGTTTTGGAGTAATCTTTGCAATACTGGTTGCACAAACAAATTAATCTGTAAATCTCGTAAATAATCACTGTTTTTAGCTTTCATTAAAGCATGATTTTCAAATAGCCCAATTTTTCCGATTGTTAGTTCGCTCACAATCTGGTTTACAAAATTAGCTGTAACATACTTCATGAGTACAGGCTGTAAGGTGTAGCTAATACTATTGACTTCGATAATTGAACGCCTGGTCAAAGATAACAGACTATCTAGTAAAGCTAAGCGTGATTGTGATGAAACAAGATCTTTTTTTAATTCGGCAGCGGAAATAGGTTCGCGATTGATTGACAGCCAGTAAATAATCTCTCTTTCTGAGTCTGATAAACGATTGATTTGAGCATCTAAAATATCTCTGATTTCGCTCAAAAGACCGGAATTTAAATATTCTTGAATAAATTGAGATATATTTCCGTTTAATGTGTCTCGAATTACTGAAGCAACAATTTTTAGTGTCAGGGGATTACCAGCATAATATTCGATTATTTCTCCCCATTCATCATCGCTGGCAGAAAAGTTTCCTAACCCGGTAAAGATTTTTTTGCCATCTGCCACCTTTAATCCAGTTAATTTCAGTAAATGTGCCGATTTATTTCGATCTAGTAAAGCAATTTCACTAGGCATTTCTCGACTAATTAGTAATAAACAGCTTTGATGTTCGCAAACAACTATGCGTGTGAGAAACTCTCCATAAGCTTCATATCCTTCAGAATAAAAACCAGCACGACCTTCTGCCATGATTGACTCAGTATTATCGAGTACTAATAGACATCGCTTTTCGCGGAGAAAATCTAGCATTTTTGAGATCTTGTCGTCTAAACTATCAGGAATGTTTATTGGCGTTGCTAAACTATGGGCAAGAAAATTAATCAAGCTTGTAAGTAAGTCGGCAAGTTGAATTGGTTCTCTAATTGTTTTCCAAATAACATATTCAAATCTATGTTGAATACGTCTAACTAATTCTGAGGCAGTAGTGGTCTTACCAATCCCACCCATGCCTAATATGGCGACTAATCGACGGTTATCCTGAGTAATCCATTGTTCCAACTGTTCGAGTTCGCCTGTACGCCCAAAAAACTCAGAAATACTCGGTATATCACCCCAAATTTGCGTAGCTGCAATTGACCCAACTTTACTTATTTGTTCTGGATGGTGATACGCGCACAAAGCCATCAATTCAGCACGTCTGGTACGTCTTCTTTCGTCTGGAGAGTCAGCGATGAGGCTGAAAGCTAAGCAAATATTTCGCAAGTGCTGCCGAACTGTATCTTCAATAATATTCAAAGACTTGGCAATTTGGCGATCGTTATGACCAGAGCGAAAGAGACGTAAAACTTCCTGCTGTCTTTCTGTTAGTTTTTGGTGTACTGACTCAAATTCTTCCATATTCATTTTTCACTTATGATAATCTTCACATGTGTGAGTCACCTCACAACCTTTAAACAACTAAAACAAACAAGAGTGCATTTACAAACAAATTTTAATTTGGCAGAATCTTAACTACTACCTAAAATTCCTGTTAATCTCCAAGAGGGTTGCATGGATCATTGTGATTTTCAACACTTTCCAATTTTACCTGATAGAGAACCAAGAAAAATTGCTCACGCTTTGATCAACCAAATTATTTATGAATGTAATATAGCGAAGTCCAAACTTAGCTATAACTCTGGCTACTTGAATAATACTGAGATTGTGCAAGTACTTAAAGATATTCAGTGTTATGTAGCTGACCTTAACAGCCAAATAGAACCACAATCATCACCATGTGAGCGTTATTTTAACGCTGGCAACGAAAATATAAGTAGCTTTTTAGACAAATTCTGGGGTAGCGATTAAATAGCTACGTGAGAATCTGTTTTTACATGAATTACGCGTTGACAAATTAACATAATTGAGCACCTTAATGATAGAAAACTACTGAGTGGTGCTTCAGGATGATTTTGTCAGTGCCGATCTAGGATTTTTGTCAAAGCGGGTCTGATCGGAAAATCCTTGTATACTCATGGTGGTAATCATGCTAGATAGCTATTTGTTCGTCTTTCTGACAGGTGTGATTAGTATCTGGTTGGGACTTAAGATACCGGAAGAAGTCTATCGCATTGCAGTTGTGTTAACTGGAGTAATGGTATTGGTTACGGGATTAGCTTTGGCTCCATCATTTGTACAAGTCGGGATTTTATTGTTTACAGGTTCATATTGCAAAGATGTTTGGCGGACAAAAGATCCGTTATAAAATCGGTTTATACGGCAACACTAAAAAATCTATCTAGGGATTTTTAGTGTTGTTTACTTTTGGAGAGCGCTGAGCGATCGCATTACTATTATAAATTAACTATCGTCATCTGATACCTATCGTCCACTTATACAGAGACGCATTTAGGTAAATCAACCAGCCTAACTTTCTACTCCTTAGCCTTTACTGAACGGGATTAGAGTATGGGATGGTGCTGAACCAGTCCGGAGTAAATCTGAAATTTTGATTGAGAAATAACAGCAAACATCACCTCTAGCTTTCTGGAATGCACTCAGACATCGATGTAGCTTCTTTACACAAAGACATTTATCTAGATTAGTTTCCTCAGGCAAACAATCGCATATATATTTACCTATCAGGAGCATGAATAATGAGTACAATTACTTTTTTATCCCAGCTAAACAGCTTGGATTTACAACCTGTTGCGCGGAAAATGATGTCTTCTAGTGATGGAGATCGGTGGACAGAAAAGCAGTTAGAAATGGCGCTCTTACGCTATAAAATGTTTTTGTACATTCAGCATCATTACTCTGATCTGCAACTGGCTCCCACAAAGGAAATTGACGATGTTTGGCACGCTCATATTTTAGTAGATACTAAGCGCTATATGCAAGATTGTCAGAATTTATTTGGTTATGTTTTACATCATCGTGACAACGGCAGCGCAGATGAAATGCAATCTCAAAATCAAGAAACTGCTTTTGCTGTAACTCAAAATCTGTTTGAAGAATTATTTGGAGCCGGTGTTTTGGCAGATGTTAATCAGGTTGCATCACTCCAAATTAGTGCCTGTATGACTTTACCGTCAGACTATTCCTTATCCGCTGCCTAAATTTGATAGCAAAGAATGCATTTCTTGGGCTTCGGAGCTCATCTTGAGACTTTCAAAGCCTTCGGCTGCTTCTTTGGCAAAGCGTTTAGCTTCAGCTAATTTTCCTGATAACTTTTCTAGTGTGGCAAATGCTGCTTGATGGAACGCAATGGAACGTTTATCTTTATGTCTTTTCGCCATTGGTAAGCTCAATTCCAATATTCGCCGAGCTTCCTCTAAATGTCCAAGCTTAATTTCTACCTCTGCTAACCAATTTTGGATACCCGTGATCGCTCTTTGCCATCCGGCTGCGGCTGCTTGTTCTAAAGCTTGCTGAAAAATAGTCCGAGCCTGTTGGTAATTTCCAGCTTTAAAAGATATCTGTCCTTGGTAATAGAGAATATGAACTTGTTGTTCTTTTTGCTCTTGTTCTGGAAAAGAAGCTTGTTCTAAGATTTTTTGTTCTTTATGTAACCAATCTTCAGCCTGGGTCAACTTGTTCTGTAATATGCACAGGATCACCATATTAGTAGCTAATTCTAAATGAAATTTGATGGTTTGATGATGGCGTAAATCCCATGCTTCTTGTAAAAGAGCTTCGGCTTCTTGTTGTTGACTTTTGGTTCGCATCTTGATGAGAGTGCAAGCGCGATCGCTCATCACTTCCACCACAAAAGACCAATCACCAGCCTGTTTACCAGCTTCGATAAACCAAGCGGTCCAATCTAAACGCTCATCCCAGTACCCACGGACATGAACATAACCTTTAATCTGTCGCCAAATTGTTCGCGCCTCAATATAGCGACCTTGGCTCATACACCATTCCAGTACGGTGCAGACATTTTCCCATTCTGCTTCCAAACAGTCATCATCAATATGCCACTCCTTCCAATTAGTTCCTCCGTAAGCCTCGGAAAATTGCAGATACCAATTAACCCATCGCTGTCGTAACTGTGTAGCAATTTCACGATGCACCGCTAACTCCGCAGCAGCATACTCGCGGGTGAGTTCAAGTAAACCGTAACGTCCTTCTTGCATCCAAACCAAGGAAAGTTGTTGCAATTTTGCTAATCCGTGAGCACAAGTGATCGGGTCAGCTTCCTCAAAAGCAACACTGGCTAAAGCAACTTTAGTCGCTGGTTGTACAAACAAAGTCAATCCCATTAGTAAATAATGAGCAGGTGTCCCACGTAAAGGATTCACCGCACCGGCAAAGCAAAAACGTGCGACATCACCATCAGGTTGTTTAATTTGGGCGAGTACATCTTCTAATAAATAACCGGCGGCAATCTGACCAATAGCATAAATCATTGCTGCTGGTACTCCATTGACTCCGGTAAACAATTGTTGAGATTGTGCGGTAGTTAGATATACTCCTTTTTCTTCAGATTCCTGTTCAATTAGGCGTAATCCATGTTCTAAGGGTAGGCAATCCAAGCGGATGGGTACAAATAGCGCTTGCTCGCGAGTCGTAATAATGACCTTAACAGTTGGTGGTAAATCGTAAAGGAATGAGAGAACTTGTTGTTGATCTTCAATCGTTTCCAAATTATCAACAATTAATAAGGTTTTAGTTTGAGCTAGTTTTTGGCGAATGAGCTGAATTTGCTCGATCACAGGAAAACTAATTATTTCTCCTAAATCGAGATTTTGAGTAATTTCTCGACAAATATCACGCAGCGTCCGCACTGAAGTCAATCGTGCTAAAAGACCAATCGCCGTTAGATAATTTTGCTTGGCAGAAATAAATAGGATCGCTTCAAAGGTAGGAATCCGTTGCGGATTTTGATGATTGCTGGCGTCCAAACAACGATAAGCCGCTTCTACTACTAAAGTTGTTTTCCCGACACCGCCAATCCCATCCACACTAATTAAATGGGCAGAGTGTTGGTCATCTAAAAGCTCCATCAGCCGAGCGATTTCGGCATCGCGACCGACAAAAGCAGTATATTCTCGTGCTGGTAAATTTTGCACAACTGAAGTGGGAATCACTACAGGAGAATTCAAGTTGCTTTTCTCGGAAATAGGAGATTTTAAGTTATTGCTCAGGAAAATCCTGAGTTTATTTTCCTTTCCGCGACTGTTACCCACAATATTGAACTTTTTATACACTTGACCCATCCGCTTTAAGCAAGCATCAGCAGATGTATTTAATTGTTGGGCAATTTGTTCATAGCTTTTTTCCTCACCTACGCGCATGACTAAAACTTGTTCTTGCTCTAGAGATAGTTCATGCTTGCGTGCCATCATCGTCAGAAAATCATGTGAAAACATTTATCGACCAATGATTATTGTGAAATGAATAGTTTGCTTCTAAATTTATCGCTCATAACTTTTCAGCTAATTAAGCAACGTCTTTAAAGTTCCGGCTCACATGGTATTGAATTTTTTCTCGCAGACGGTAAACTTGCTGAATAGGTAAATTTAAAGTCTGAGCGATCGCACTTTGAGACTTTCCTTGCAAATAAAGTTCCAGCCAGTTGACAGCCTCTGGACCTAGGTTTTCGGCTAGGTATTGACTAAGCTTCTGTTTGACCTCACTTCGCAAAATCTGCTGCTCCCAGGTGATTTGTGCTTTTAAATACTCCGTAACTGCATGATTATCTAGTATACTTAATTGTCTTTCACTATCCTCTGTTGGTATTTCCTCCCCCACTAACTTTAGTGGTTCATTCTTAGGTACTTGGGTTAAGCCACCACGCTGAATGTGGTGTAGGTAGTTGACAAATCGGTAAAACACTAAGGGTTGATTACGTACTGGTCGCAAACAATACTCTTCAAGACTAGCAAATAGTAAAGCATTCTGTAACCTTCTATCGGTGGTAGACTGAGCGATCCAAATCATTTGCGCCTGCATGTAGCGATCGCTAATCAGTAAATTTTGGATCACTTCTTGCAATACATCTGTGACAGTGGATGTGCGATCGCGTCCTAAAGCTACCCAAGTCTGAATTTTATTTCTTAACAACACCAAACTCAATAGCCGAGTTGTTAAGTTGTGATAGGCTTTTGTCGGTTCTACTCCCAAATAGCGCCGCTGTAAAATCTGATACCGATATTCCATTCCTTGTTTAGCGATCGCTAGTTCTTCAGAGTTGATCTGCTCAAATCTGTTTAAATCGCTTCCTAGTAGCCAACAAATAATACTCTCTCTCTTGGCGTCGCACACACATTCACTCTTTAGCTTGTGCTCCCAGTATTGTTTCAATTCTTCTGCTTGCAAACTCATAATATTGCACTCCTTAAACTAGTTTTAAATAAAAATTTTGCACTGATAGCACGCAACGCACCTTCGCATCTAGATTGATGCTTTTAAGGTGAATAGGAGCCTTGAGGAATGATTTAAGATCTGCTTTCTGAGGATTGTAACTGCGTAAATAGCCGCATGATGTGATTGATGATACAACCGCATCTTTTTTTGATGTTTAACCTCCGTTATCCTACGATAATCTTACAGAACCTAAGCCCTCTAGTCAATGTCATTTAGGAGGATGAGCAGAGGGTAACGGAAATTCTCTTCTGCCCAAATCTTTGCGGAAAAATTACAGTGGAATTTGAATCACAAACTCTGTTCCCTTCCCTGGCGCAGAAATGCAACTCAACTTACCTCCGTGAGTGTCCTCAATAATCTGGCGGGCGATTGATAATCCTAAACCCGTCCCTTTACCAACAGCCTTAGTTGTAAACAGGTGATCGAAAATCTTGCTTCTCACGGACTCTGACATCCCACAGCCATTGTCTTGGAAATGAATCGCTAAAACCTGTTGTGCGGTTAAAACCTCTGTGCGAATGCAAATTTGAGGTTTTAACACAGTTCCTGCTTCCAAGACATCGATCGCATTCGCCAAAATATTCATAAATACTTGGTTTAATTGTCCGGGGAAGCATTCAACTTGCGGTAAATCGCCGTAGTCTTTGATGACTTTAATTTCTGAACGTTTTTCTTGCTGCGATTGCAAGCGATATTTGAGGATCAGCAGTGTGCTATCAATCCCCTCATGTAAGTTAAAAGCTACTTTTTCAACGGTATCGGAACGAGAGAAGGTGCGGAGACTGGTGCTGATATTGCGGATGCGATCTGTACCCACTTTCATCGAACTCAAAGTAGATGGGAGATCTTCAATTAGGAAGTCAAGATAAATCGCCTCGGCATTTCCTGTGATTTCATCTCCGGGTTGGGGAAATTTTTCTTGGTAGTATTGCAAATGACCAATCAAGTCTTGCACGTAGGCTTGAGTATGAGCAATATTACTAGCGATAAAGCCAACAGGGTTATTAATTTCGTGAGCAATACCTGCAACTAAGTTACCCAGACTCGACATTTTTTCACCTTGGACGAGTTGCAACTGTGCTTGTTGTAATTGCTGCAGAGATTGTTCTAGCTTCTGGGAGTAGGCTTGGGATTGTTGGTAAAGACGCGCATTTTCCAGAGAGATGGCTACTTGCGAACATAAAAAATGTAGAACCTCAACGCGATTACTCGTAAATGCGCCAATTGACAGGTTATTTTCCAAATAGAGTAAACCGAGTAATTTTCCCTGATTGAGAATCGGAGTACACAGAAGGCTCTTAGGCTGTTGTCGAATAATATAGGGATCGTTTTCTAAAGTTGAAGGCAGCAGACAAAAAATATTACTTGACGAGCCGGCTTTGCTTTTAGTTTGCCATTGATTAGCAGTCGCATCATCAATAGCTAACGTTTCTTGAGTGCGAGAGACATAGTTAATCAGCGTCACCGGAATTTCTTGACTTGACTCGACGAGTTGCTCAAGCACAACGGTGTTGATCTGATCTGCACCGACAACCGCTGTAGCCGCAATAACTAAAGAGCAATCTTGAACTAAAATCAAAGCACCTTTGTGTGCGCCAGCATTCTCCATCACCACTTGCATCAGAGTTGACAGCAATTTCGAGAGTTCAATTTCCCGTGACAGTGCTTGAGAAGCTTTGATGATCGTTGCTAAATCCAAAACTCTAACCGTACTTGAACTTTGGGAGGAGATAGTTTGGACGGTTAGCTGAACAGATAACGGTGCATTCTGAGAACTTAAGTGTGTATCGCCGCTATGCAACCGCACTTTTTCTTGTTGGAATGAAGTGAGTAATTGCGAATGGCGTTTTTCGATCTGTTTAACTTTAGCTGAGGCTCCCCAACGAGCGTAACCGTAGTAAGCATCAGTCAGATAAACTTGAGCAATCTTCTCTTTTCCCCAAGCAAGGTAAAATTCGGCGGCGATTTCGTTGGCTAATGCGGCTTCTTGGAGGTAGCCATTAGCTAGCGCTCCAGAAATTGCGCGATCGTAATCTGCCATTGCTTGCAGTGGTTGATCTAAAATTCTCGCAGTCTCCGCTACTACCAAATCGTATTTATGCTGGTAATTCATTGGTGCTTGACATGCCCAAAGTTCCAGTGTTTCTTGATTTATCGCCACTTGTTGCAATAATTGCGCTTGCTCAGTGATGGAAACATGGGGATAGCGTGCTAAACAAATTAGCGAAAAATAGAATTTATGAATCGGCACCAAAATTAGTCCAGCCCCAGAATTCACATATTTTTCGGCCCGGTTCGCACTGTCAATTGCGCCATCATTTAAGACTAAATAATCCAAAATTTCTTGAGCTACATAGGCATAAAATAGTACAGTCTGATTTTTGGTTGTACTCAGGTATGTAAATATTTCCTCTTTTTCAATGCTGTTTTCATCAACTGAATCAGTTAAAATTAAAACTAATTGTCGCCAGATTCGCACTATATATATAGGAAATTCCTGCTTCAGATTTAGGAGTAAATGGATATATCTAGCTTGTTGCTCTAAAAGTGAATTTAATTGTTCGCCAACAAAAAATAGATGCCCACAAAAGTTGCTAGCAGAAAGACCGGCAAATGTTATATCTCCATTATCTAGTCCATTTTGAATTCCTGATTGTAAAGGATGAATAGTAGCTTTAATGTGTTCTTTTCCATGCCTGATCAAGGCGTTGAAAACAAAATTTATCTTACAATAAAGTGCATTTCCATCCAAATTATTTAGTAATAAAAGGGCTAATTGGCCAGAGTAATAAGCTGCGTCTATATTTCCCAGCACGCCGCAGAGGAATGAGCCATAGGCGACATAAGCATAAGCCGATTGTGCGGAATGACCTTCAGACGATAGATTAATCATTGTTAATATTACCTGCTGCCAAATATCACGGTTGACAACATATGTTGCTGGCACAATTGTTCCGAGTATTCGCATCGCTGCTAGTTTAGCAGGATCGGACATTTGGGGAAAGTTGGGTAAATCGCTGATTTTTGGCAACTCTACACTCATTCCATTATTGACAGTTGACAAAGTCACGCCTAGCATTTCCAGAGTTTCTAACCCTATTGCTATAGCTTGAGTCGGTTGATTTTGGGCAATATAAATTTGAATTTTTAGTTCACATACCTTCACCTTATCAGTTAAGTTTTTTACCTGTTGCCAGATCACCTCACCCAGGAGACTTGATTGCTCAAAATCAGTATTTAAGTATGCGGCTTCTGCGGTTTCCAAATAAAGCTGTAAAGTCAAATCGTAGTCTTGCCAATCAACTAGCGATCTGCCGGTATTTAAATACTCTAAAGCTGCGGCGTATGCAGTCGCTGCTTTGGCTTTACGTCCGGCAATCAAATTTAGATGTGCTAATTCAGTGCGCTGGGTTTGGGTAATTAATTCGATCCCCATATTTAACTGATTAACGATTTCAAAAATCATCTTTCCTCTTTCTTTTTGTGGCGTGTTAATTAATAAGATTTGCCCAATCTGTAAATGTGTAGATTTTTTCTCTTCTTGAGGAATTAGCGAATAAGCAGCTTGTTGAACGCGATCGTGCAAGAATTTGTAATTAACTGGGGGAGTGGGAGAGGGCGGGAGGAGAGTGGCGGAGTGGGGGAGGGGGTGTTGGAAGAATTTGTAAACTTCACTTATTGGTAAAATTAACCCTTCTGATAGTGCTTCCCACAAGTCTGTCGCCGTTTGTTCTAAGGAGCTTTCACTGACGATTGCCAAAGTTTTCAAGTCAAAAGAGTTGCCAATACAAGCGGCTAGCTTTAATACGAATTGGGTAGCGATTGGTAAATTCTTTAACTGTAATGCGATAAATTCTACTATGTCATCGCTGAGGGCTAAGGCTTTTATTTGTGATATATCACACTCCCAACCACCTAATTCACTATTAAAATGAATCAGTTTATCTGCATATAGAGACTGGAGAAACCGATTGACAAAGAAAGGATTACCTTGTGTTTTTTGATAGACTAATTCAGCTAGAGGTACGGCGATCGCATTTTTGCAGTTAAGGGTATCGGCAATTAACAAGTTTAAGTCTACTGGTTGGAGAGGATTCAAATTAATTGTGTTAATTGTTGTCTCAGCTCGCCAAATATCTAAGATCGTTAACATCAACGGATGGCTAGAATTAACTTCATTGTCGCGATAAGCTCCAATCAATAATAAATTGCGGGTGTCATCCTCCATGAGTAATTGGATCAATTGCAACGATGCCGAGTCTGCCCACTGCAAGTCGTCGAGAAACATGACTAGCGGATGTTTTGGAGTGGCAAATACCTGGATAAATTTCCCAAACAACAAATTAAAGCGATTTTGGTCAGCACTAGCAGATAATTTGGGTGCAGGTGGCTGTTGGCCGATAATCCATTCGAGTTCTGGGATCACATCGATAATAATCTGAGCTTGGAATCCTAACGCTAACAAGATGTTAGTTTTCCACTTCTCAAGTTGAGTGTCTGTTTCACTTAGCAGTTGTCCCATTAAGTCCTGTAACGCGTGGACAAATGCTAAGAAGGGAGTGTTGCGCCCAAACTGGTTATATTTACCTTTGATAAAATATCCCCCTTGGCGGGCGATTGGCTTGTGAATTTCATTCACTACCGCCGTTTTACCAATCCCAGAAAAGCCAGCGATTAATATTAATTCACTGTGACCAGGGAGTGCAGAAGCAACGATTCCGGCAACGCGGTCAAAAGCTGCAAGTAAAGTTTCTACTTCTTGGGAACGACCATAGAGTTTCTCAGGAATTATAAAACGTTCGCAAAAATCTTTTTGGCCAAGGGCAAAAATTTTACTTTCATTTACCACATCTTGTTGCAAATATTCTAAGTCATGTTTTAATCCTAAAGCACTCTGATAGCGGTCTTCGGCATTTTTAGCCATCAGTTTGCTAATTAGCAACGAGAGGATCGGCGGAATCGTCGGGTTGATGCTATGGACGCTGGGTGGTTGCTTGGCAATGTGACAGTGTACCAACTCCATCGGATCTGTGGTCGTGAAGGGTAGTTGTCCGGTGAGAAGCTCGTAAAAAGTTACACCTAAAGAATAAAAGTCAGTCCGGTAGTCAATCACCCGGTTCATCCGTCCTGTTTGTTCGGGAGAGAGATACGCTAAAGTGCCTTCGAGAACATTCTCTTTGCCTAGGTGCTGTGTTTCTCTCGGTAGGAGAGAAGCAATACTAAAATCAATTAGTTTGACTTGGCGGGTGTGATAGTTGATCAGGATATTGGCAGGTTTGATGTCTTTATGGATTACTCGCTGCCGATATAGTGCGTCGAGGCTATTGACAATTTGCAACCCTATGGCGAAAAATCCGGGTAAATCCTCACTCCATCTGCCAATTTCCTCTTTGAGAGAAATTCCCCCAAAGTCTTCCATTACTAAGGCGTAACCGTTATGGTAGTTCTCTAAGCTGTAGGTTTGGATCACACCATCCATCTGAAGATGTTTGGCAATGGTGTACTGGTTACGGAATTGAGCCAGTTCGTGGAATAAGGGATATTCACTGCGTAACAGTTTGATGACGACTGGGATGTTGTCAGACTCTCTGATACCTCGATACACTAAGGTTCTAGTGCCGGCATAGATTTGAGTTAAAATTTCATAACCAGTTAGTTTCACCATTGCTGCCTTCTTTGAGCACTTTCGTTCGCTCTCTTCAAGTCCAGCATTATTGTTCCCTGTTTTTCGCTCAAGTTTAACGCTCATGACCATCTTCTCGTTGTTTGTGTCACCTTGCTCTGTTGCTACTTGACCAATATGTCATCAAAAATTGCTACTGTGATGCCAGCTGTTGTGCATGACTGGTAAATTATAAGTAAATGTGCCGTTGCTGTGACTGATGGATGAGGACAGTTTTTATGAAGATTAATAATCCCGTCGTCTTTGCCTTGATTTTGGGAGGCGCTATGGTCGTTTCACCGTTACGCCCGTCGAGAGACATGACCGCGCTAGCAGTACCCGCACAACAAACAGATGCAGAACAAGCCCAAGCACTCC
The DNA here is from genome assembly GCA_038214545.1 of Cyanophyceae cyanobacterium. GTDB lineage: Bacteria > Cyanobacteriota > Cyanobacteriia > Cyanobacteriales > Nostocaceae > JBBQRU01. The sequence continues at coordinate 41,573 of JBBQRU010000002.1, forward strand.
GCATCCGCGAACAAGTGCAAGCTGCTGATAGTACCTTTAGCCGTACCACCACTTTACTCAATATCTGTTTGGTAATTGTGGCTCTGTTTCCCATCGCTGTTATGGCTTCACTTTGGCTGTTACGCCGCGCTGTGCTGCGAGAACTAGTTGACAAAGCAATGCAACAGATGCAGGGACTAGCAGAATTAGAAAATCAGATGCTAGTTGTTAAGCAATCAGCCGAAAATGGCATTGAGCGTGCTAGAGATATTATTAATCAATTAGATCGACAAGTAGAAGCACTACAACAAAAGATCGCCATTGAGACTAGTAATGTCTCAGGGATGAAATCTGAGCTATCTCAATCTAAGGAAAATCTATTAATTGAATTAAGTACGGAAATTATTAATTCTCAGCAAAAAGTCAAAAGTTTAGAATCTGAATTTACCACTCATATTTCGGGATTTTTATCCGCTGCTCAACAAAAAAGAGACACAACTGTTGAGCAGTTAGGAAAACTCGATTCTGTTCTGGCTGACCAGCTAGCTGAATTGCAATTACAATTGCAACACCAAAAATCACAAATCATTGACGATTTGGAACAATCCAAGTCAGAATTTACCACTCAAGTCTATGGATTTCAGCTAGAGACAAAACAGCAAAAAGAACTAGCTTTAGAAAATATCCGCTCTTTGGAGTCAGAATTGACATCTCAATTATTACATCTACAGGCAGATGCGGAAAAACGTCAAGCATTAACCTGTGAGGAAATCGAAAACCGTGCAGCAGAGCTTGCTACGCAAGTGTTGCAGGTACAAAGTGATACAGAAAAACAAAAAGAATCAACTTATGAACACCTCAAAAAATTAGAGTCAGAATTAGCGACAAAACTGATACACCTACAGACAGATGCAAAACAGCGTCAAGGCTCAACTTATGAAAATCTTCAAAGTTTGGAGTCAGATTTAACCTCTAAACTCGCGCAATTACAGACAGATGCAGAACAACATCAAGAATTGACTTATGAGCAGCTCAAAAAATTAGCCGCAGAGTTAACAACACAACTCTCACAAATATACAGAGATACAGAAAAAGAAAAAGAATTAACTTATGATAATTTAGCAAAAATAGCTGCCGAGTTGACCGCCCAAATGTCGAATTTACAGACAGACACTAAACAACGCCAAGAGCTAACTCATGAAAATATCGGTAAATTAGAGTCAGAATTCACCTCAGAACTCCATCAATGGCAGATTGATGCCGAAAAACGCAAAGAGCTAATTTTAGGTAGTTTAGAAAAATCAGGCTTGGCGTTATCGTCTCAACTCTCGCAATTACAAGCAGAGACCCAGCAACAAAAAGCACTGATTCTCAAGAAATTAGAAAAATTTGAGTCGGATGTGGTGTCGAAAATTGCCACTATCCCTACCGAAACTCCTCAACAGGTAGAAATTACATCTTTATCCCGCATCGAAGCGATTACCCCTGACGTTGAAGAAAGAGAGATTCCTAGACAGGCGGAAATTGTCCCCGATGTCGCCACTGAAGAGCAAATTAGACAGGGAGAAGCACTGCTTGCTCAAAAGCAATACGCAGAAGCCATCGCCTGTTTTGACCACGTAATCAATAGTCATCCAGAAAATCCTCAAGTTCTGTTTAAAAAAGGGATGGCTTTAGGAAGGTTGAAACGCTATGAAGAGGCGATCGCGTGCTATGATAGTGCTCTCAAAATTAAACCAGATTACCGCGAAGCTTGGTCTAATCGAGGATACGCTCAAGGATCTTTAGGACGACATCAGGAAGCGTTGAAATCTTTTGAGCAAGCTGTGCGCTGTCAACCCGAAGATCCCGTCGCTTGGTTAAATCGCGGATTAGCGTTGGAAGAGTTGGAAGAATATGAGGAAGCGATCGCGTCATTCGACCAAGTGATCAAATACAAGCAAGATTCTTTCAAAGCGTGGAATCACAAAGGTTATTCACTAATTAGACTCGGCGAAGATCCTGAAGCCATCATCAGCTTAGACAAAGCTCTAGAAATCAAACCCGACTATGCGAGTGCCTATTATAACAAAGCCGCTTGTTTCGCTTTGCAATCTCACGCAGAATTAGCTGTAGAAAATCTCCAACAAGCAATTACACTCAATCCCAGTTATCGGGAAGATGCAGCAACAGACATTGATTTTGATGAGATTGCGGATGAGCCGCACTTTGTACAGTTAATTGCGGGATGATAAATTAATTTAGATCAGGTTCAACGCCGAGCGAACGTAATTGTGTAATTAAACGTTCCACTCGTTGTTGTTCCTGTTCGACAGGAGTTAGCACCCAGTTATTTGAGGTATCAAACCAGCGCAACCAAGGCTGTTGAAAACCCTGATATTCACCTTCCCACACACCTAAACCTAATTCGATGTCTGGTATCCACAGGCGCGAATTAGGCACATCTAACTCTGCGTAGCGGCTACCATCTAATTTAAAAGCTCTCATCTGATAGCTATAACGGTCAAATACAACGTAATAAGGAATCCGCAAGACGCGTTCATACACTTCCCATTTTGTCGGTGGTTGCTCAACATCTCTGAGAGTTTGTCCCAAGTCTTCTTTTTCCGTACCTGGAGACAGCAACTCAACTACAATAAAAGGATTAACCCCTTCTTGCCATACAACATAACTGAGACGCAAATCTCGCTGCTCATAGAGACTAGGAACACCTAAAACAGCAAACCAATCAGGTCGCTTATACCAAAGTGTATGGTGTGGGTCATAGTAGAGATTTAAATCGCTGGCGACAAAAATCCGCTCTTGAGGATAACCAGGAGGATGAAAGGTTTCATCTAAGAGACGGGGTTGCAGCAGGTGAAATTGGTCAGGCAAACCAGATTCCTCAATGTCTTCACTCTGAAGATCATACATCGTCGGCATTACTTCTTTCGGAGGACGAGGTGGATCTGTTTGGTACATAGCTTCAGTCCCGATTAATAAGTCTAATGTTCATTATGAAGCACATGCGTTCTCAAGTTAGAACTTAAGCCTTGAAGAAGTGGGTATAAATAAATAAATAAATACTCATAGTTGCGCTATTTGCACAACTACAAATCAATACATGATTTGACACATTGCCGTTTGTATTTGTACATCTATCTTAATATATATATTTTATTTTTTCTGCTCAAGCTTAAACTAATAATAACTTCTACAACACTTAATGTTAAAGTCTGAAATATAACATGCAAAAGTAAGTAATTTCAGTGGTATTACTGAATAAAGTTGCCTAAATGATTAACAAAAAAACACCTCTATCCCTTTACGCCACACTGTTATTTTTAGGAATATTTACTTCAACTGCTACTGCTCAAACAGTAGCGCCTAAAAATACTAACTTAGTAAATTCTACCACTAACACAGCAGCCAATCTGCTGGCTAAAACTGAAACAGGTACAAAAAACATTACCTTTAGTCCGCGAGCCACTGCTGGCTACAGTACTCAAGGTGCAGGTTTTAACTCCTATGGTAGTTTTGAGGGTTTTTTCCCTGTATTTCAAACTCCTGGAAAAAACCTGACCTTCGTAGAAGGTAAGATACTTTATGATACAGAAAACAGTTCACTCGGCGGTAATGTATTGCTGGGACAGCGTTTTCTGAATAGCAAACAAGACCGCGTCATGGGCGCTTACGTTTCCTACGATACTCGTGACACCGGAAAGACTACCTTCAATCAACTTGGTTTAGGCTTGGAAAGCTTAAGTGAAAACTGGGATTTTCACCTTAATGGCTATATTCCTCTCGGTAAAACCAGTAGCCGGTTATCAGAAAATTACGTTGGCACCAGTTCATTCCAAGGCAATGCCTTACAGTTAGACAGAGTCCAAGTATTCCAGCAATCTCTCGCCGGAGTAGATGCAGAAGTCGGCAAAAAACTAGCTTCTTTGGGTAATGGAACCCTACGTGGCTATGCTGGAACCTACCTCTACGGTGGAGAAGGTATTCCTGCTTTTGTCGGTGTCAAAGGTAAGCTGGTAACTTCTTGGGACAACTTAGCAATGGGATTAACCTTGCAAAATGACTCCCGGTTTGACACCCGCTTAGTATTTAATATTGGCGCAAGTTTAGGTGGACATGGTGGTGGCAACCGCCAGAGTGTACCAGCTCGCATGGGAGAATCTGTAGAGCGCGAATCTAACATTTTGGTAGATAACCGAATTAAGAGAGATTCCCTAGCTGCAATTAACCCTGTAACTGGACAGCCTTATGTGTTTAACCACGCAAACTTGGGTATAGGTACAGGTAATGGTACTTATGATAACCCAACAGGAACAGTTGTAGCCGCCGCTGCTAATGCCCAATCTGATGGTAACGGCATAGTTTACGTGCAAGCAGGTACAAATCCTGGAACTGCTGGTTTCACTGTTCCCAACAAAGTACAGGTTTTATCTACTGGTCCTGTACAAACAATTAATACCACCCAGCTAGGAAACATCCAATTACCAGGTTCTGGTGTTGGTGTCGGAGCAACTACTTCCGTTGGTGCTGCTGGACTACCAGGAACAGTCGCTTTAACTAACCTTCCGAAAGTGAACGGTACAATCACTTTAGCTGCTGGTGGTAGCGACCAAGTCCTTTCGGGATTTGCGGTTACTAACACTACTGGTCAAAATGCTGGTATTGCTGGTCAGAACAACGTTAACGCGACCATTAAAAATAACCAAGTAACTATACCTCTAACTGCGCCTAACTCAGCCGCTGGTCAAAGTCTTTTGACTACTAATAGAGGTATTGTGCTAGTTGGAGCTAATGGTCAGACAACTATTGACAACAACACTGTCAATAATGCGATCGGTGAAGGTATTCGTCTAGAAAATATTACCGGTAAAGGTTCTATTACTAGAAACACCGTCCTTAACACCATCCAACCTTACGACCAAACGGGTCTAGAAGCTAGTATCTATATCCGCAACAACAAAGGTGATGTAGATTTAACAATTGCTAACAACTTAGTTGGAGATAACAATACTCGTTCTACAACTGGGTATAACGGCGTTGTCACCAACGGTGTAGCTGCTTACACTCCAACTGCTTTAGTTGGTAATGAAGTTGATGGTATCGAGTTCAGCCTTTGCCGGAGCTATCTTGGTGGGTTGCCAGATACTTTTGCTGCTTGTAGTGGCACAGCGACTGCGAAAGTTAACATTGCCAACAACACCGTGAGAAACATTGGTGTTCTTGGAGTCGATGGTGCTGATGGTATCGACATGAACCTAAATAATGGTGATGTTGACTTAATCGGAGAGAAAGGAGCCAGAGTCAGCACTCTCGCAATCACTGGCAACAATGTCTTGAATATTGCCGACAAGGGTGTCAGCTTTGGTTCTGATGGCGATGCTATTTTAGGATTAGGTAATGTCTCCAATAACACTGTCACTAATGTTGGTGGTATTGGTATTGCCCTCCGCGCCCGTCAGACTTCCAATACAAATTATGTTGCTAGTGGCAACACAATTACAAAAGCTGCTTCTAACGGTATTGAATACTCTGAAACTCGGGCTGACAACAATGCTGTAAGTACTGCCATCATTGATAATAATACTATCAAAGACAGTGGTCCTGATGCAATTTTTGTCCGTTCTCGGATCAACGGTCAGGCAAAAGCTACTATTACCAACAACAAGATTGATAACAGTGGTCTGACAACTGGTACCAATATCGGTATTGAGGTAAGTGCAGAAGAGAATAGTAAGCTTAATGTGTTGATAGATAAAAATACTATCACTGGCAACCGGGCTGAAGCTATTCTCGTCCGTAATAACGCCACTGCTACTGGTGGTGTCAATGCTGGTAGCGCTCAACTTAATGCAGTTGTGACCAACAACAAATTAGTTGGAAATAACACTGCGGCTGTAGGGGCTGCGGCTTTTACTGCTAGAGCTAATAGCAATGCCAATATGTGCTTGCGACTACAGAACAATACAGCGGGTACTACCGCTGCTACAGGTTACTTCCTCAATAGAGCAGTGACCACAGCAACTGCGAATCCAATATTCCGAATTGAGGATTCATTGCTGTCAACTAACACAGGTACATTTACTCCTGTGTTGCCTCTAACTACTGGTACTACTAATACTGTTGGTGGTACTAATAACTTTACTAGCGTACCTGCATCCGGTAGCTGTGGTGTGGCTTTCGCTCAGTAGTGACATGACTTTAATTAGGATTAAGCTATCTGAGTCTCAATCCTAATACAGGTTTCGGATTGAGTCTTATTAGCAAGATTGTTTTTAGAGGTCGCGCATTAGATTTGCTAATGCGCGACCTTTTCTTTTATGCCTTCAAGTTAATCGGGCTACCATTTACAGTTGGCGCTGGTTTCACACCTAAAATATTCTCAATTGTTGGTGCTACATCGATATTGCGGACACTGGAGAAGTTCGATGCTTTATTAACATCGGGACCAGCGGCGAAGAAAATAGCGCTCATGTCGGGGATATTCGGATCGTAACCGTGTGCGCCATAGAAGTTGGGTACTGAGAAAACCGGAGTAGTAGAAGTTGTGTCACCCTTCCGCACTACTACTGGACTTTGAGTACCGTCAAAGTTGTAACCTGTTTTTAGCAGCGCGAATACATCACCAGCATCTTGTCCGATGAAATCGGCTGTTTCTAAACCAAAGTTAGAATCACTTGCATTGACAGGTCGAGTATAAATTTTGTCAAATACACTTGCGGGTGAGCCTCCATCGTAGTTAGAGTTGGTGTCTTGGTATGAAGCGAGAAAATCGGAAATTTGCTGTTTTAAAGTCAAGTATTCCGAGCGACTCACTGTCCCGTTAGGTTCCCGACCTTGTAAATTGATATAAATGTTGGTCGCTGGACCAGAGGTGATGGCTCGCACCTTAGTAGTATCAAAACCTTTACTTGCGAGTAAGTTGGTCATATTGACAGCTGTGTGGAATGGAGCGAATCCGTGATCGGAAACGACAATAATATCGTTCTTGGGTTTGCCACTACTGTCAGTACCAGTTGCATTAATTACTCGCTGGACGGCATTGTTAGCTGCTAGGTAAGCGGTTTGGGTGTACGCTTGGTAGCGAGTTATCTTCGCCTGATCTTGACCGGCACCGATACTGTTAGGATTGGTGGGATCAGTAGCTTGACGCGAGTCAGTAATCAGGAATTGATGCTCAGAGCCATCTGGTTGTTCAATGTAGATCATGACGAGGTCTGCATCTGGATTCGCCGCGATCGCTCGTAACCCTACCCGAGTCTGGTAATCGACAAAAGTGCGAACTTGGTCTCCGTATATGGTCTCTAATTCCTGATCGGAGAAGCTGCCAAATCCCGCGCTAAGTTTCTCCGGAATTCGGAAGTCGGCTTGAGCATCCCAGAAACCAACGTTATTGTTGATGTCGTCTACATTGCTGACTACTGGACTATTGCGTGGAATGTAGTTGAAAGAAGAACGGGCAACATCGACTTTAGAAAGGTCAGGTGCCAGAGCGGTAGCGTAGAATCTGCCACCCACTTTGTTAGTACTGCCTTCTAAGAAGAAGGGTTGAGAACCATCACCAAACTTGATGTAAGCGGGACCAGTTGAAGGTAAGGTAAATGGTCCTACGGGAATACCTTGATTGGCATCGAAGAAGGCGAGGGTATCGTAATTGGTGACACCATCATTGGTAGTATCCAGGGCAGCTACTTGGAGATTATAGGGACGACCGCCGCCAGTGGTAGTAGTAGCGGCTATAGTATCGAGACTAGCTACTCTGACAGTGCTGAAAGATTTTTTGCCAGCAGCTGTTAATTGATCGACAAGAGTCGTAGCAGCAGCAGTAAAGTTAGTACCTGTGAGGCTATAGCCTTTGGCTGTTGTACCACCGAAAGCCCCGAATGGGACTGTATAATCTAGAGTTCGCTTTGCTGCTGACTGTAGTAGTTGACTGTTGGGGTCGGAGGGATCAACGCGAATATCCGCACCATCACCACCGGGGAAAGTCGCTGTTACCACTTTCAATCCAGCATTTCGCAACCGTATCCACAGCGGTTCAGATGTCGTGTTAGCACTTTCTGATGCCGGATTACCATCAATTGAAGGTGAATAACCACCAATTGGGGCAGCAAATCCACTAATGTTTTGGTTGAAAGGACTGTTGACTAAGTGGAAGCTGTTGGCGTCGATATCATTGTTGGCGGCTGTAGAACCTGTTGCGATCGCTACGTGACCAGGAGCTGTAAGTGACGGTGTAATTGTCACATTAGAAGCAGAAACCCCCTGACTTCTCAGTAAACCTAAGCCTTCATTCGCTTTGATCGCACCACTGGCGATGTATTGATCTACTAAACGGGGAGTCGCTCCATCAAGTGAGATTAAAATCACTTTTTTATGACCGAATCGTCCTTCCTGCTGACCATATTGTTGGAAATGCTGGATGGCTTTATCGTTGTTGAAACCAGCGGCTTTTAAATCAGCATTGTTATTTAAGTAATAACTGACATCAAAAGCCTGGGATGAGCGTCTTCCTTCTCCTAAACCATAGATTTGAAAATGGTTGTAAGCTTGTTTGTTGCTGAGAGTGTTTAAATCTGAGTAAAACTTGCGGTAAAAGCTAGCATCATAACTTACGGAAGAACGACGACCCTCATCCAAACCCAAAGTTTCAAAGTGCTTCAAAGCTTGAAACTGATTGCCCTTGAAGGCTTTATTCACATCAGCATTATTACTTAGATAGTAACTAGCGTCAAAGTACTCACTATATTTCCTGTTCTCATTGACACCAAAAATTTCTAAGTGCTGTAGCGCTTTGGTGACATCGCCACTAAACGCTTTATTCACATCGCTGTTATTAGCTAGATAAAAATCTAAGTTGACAAACTGCGAAAATTTCCGGTCTTCTTTGAGTCCAAAAGTTTGCAGATGTTGCAGTGCTTTTTCGCGGTCTCCACCAAAAGCCTTACTTAAATCGCCGTTTTTCGCCAGATAAAAGTCCAGGTCAACAAATGGCGACAGCTTCCTGCCTTCTTTGACGCCGAATGTCTGAGCATGATTCAGTAATTGGCTATTGTTGAAGCTTGCCAAATCTGAATTGCTAGCGCGATAGAAATTGAGGTCGATAAAGGGAGAAAATGCTCTACCTTCTTGTAATCCAAATGTTTGGAAGTGAGACAAGGCTTGTTGGTCGCTAAATCCTGATAAATCACGATTTGCAGTGCGGTAAAAACTAGCATCAAAGAAACTCGCGGTCATTAGTCATCCTCACAAAGTGCTGAATGTCAATAGAATTAAATTTATTGACATAATTTTATCAATCCTGGATAAAGATTAGACTATGTAGGTTAAGTATTTAATAAGCTTTCCTGAAAGTATATATGTATTGTAAATTTTGCTGAAGAAGAAAATTCGTATTTTTGAGAAACTGAATGCAAATTCACTTCTAATGATAGATGCGATATTTATACTTAATATGAAAAGGGTGGACTGTTTAGCCCACCCCTCAAATAATTTAGGTAATCTTAAATCCGACGATGATTATGCTGTCTTCAAACCAACTGAACGACCAGCAAATCCCGCCGCATCAAAGTAAGCCGTAGAGCCTACATTCTGATAGTTGAGGTATGTCTTCTGACCATTAGCAGCTGGATCAGATGACTTGACTAAACCACTCGTGTACGCAACAGTTGCAGGTCCGCCAACTAAAGACTCGTTAATCACTCGACCCTTCAAAGTACCAACTGAGGGAATATTTAAACCCAGAAGCTTAGCAACAGTGGTTCCGACATCAGCATTGCTGACAGGAGCTAGGTCTGTATAGCCTTGTCTAAAGTCAGGACCAATCGCCACCATGTTGTTAGCGGTATCTTGACGACCAAAAGTACCGTGCATACCTTGTCCTTGTTGCAAGCCGCTATCAGCGATTTCAATACCACTGAGTAACGGATTTGCTGCATCTAGGCTAAAGCTTGTGAAGTTAACAACAATTGATGGTACTGGTGTTGTCGCTGTACCCTTCAAACCGATATCGCTGAGTTTCAATGCTCCAGGAACATTGCCAAAAGAATCATCTACGAATACACCACTCACGTAATCTTGTTTAGTCAAGAAATCAACTACTTGCTGGACTAATGCTTTACCAGTGACTGTAGCTGGGTTGGAGTTGGGAAGATAGATGAGGTCAGAGCCACCATTAGAGGCAATAATCACCTTGGCATCATTAATACCGTTTACCAGTGCGCCCGTTCCACCAATTAGAGCATTACCGAATACCGGTAACTGATTAGTAGTAGCAGTCGGAGTAACTAAGGTGTATTGACCAGTACCATTAACGATTGCAGTAGAGGCTTTATCTGGGTCGTATAGTGGTAAGTTCAAAGCTTTTGCTAGATCGATCGCAACAAAGCCTTTAGGTAAGTATCCAGCGTTAACCCCAGTGTAACTTAGTGAAGCTGCGTAGCTGGTCGTCTTAGTACCGGCGCTATTCACTGCAGTTTTACTGATGGTACCAAAACCATGATCTGCTGTGACAAACACATCTGTGTCATCTGCCAAGCCGGAAGTGTTCAGATAATCGAGGATTTGCTTGAGGTTGTTGTCAGCATTCTTAACCGCAGCTTTCACGGTTGGGCCATTGATACCTGGAGTTAATGTATTCAGGCTATCTCCGTTGTTGTGCTGAGTTCCGTCTGGGTCGCGAGACCAGTAAACCATTGCAAAAGGCTGACCCTTGTCTTTCAACAATGGTAGAACCGCGTTAGTAGTGGCATCAGCAAAATATTTTTGTTGAGCTACGTTGGCAGATAAGGTTCCTGGAGTGGTGTTGTTACCAGATGGTTGAACTCTCAGTGAACCTACTCCAGTTGTTGGAGGTGTTAATCCGGCTGCAGTTAATCGTGCCTTGATTTCCGAATTTAGGGGAACGCCTGCCGCTGTGCCTGTAGAGTCATCAATGATGATTGTCTGTGATGGAGGAACAGCGCCATTAACTCTATTACCTTGGGTAACGTCTTGAATTAATACAGGTCCTAACTTACCAATAGCTGCAGTCCCAAATCCTGACAGACGTGCCGCAGCTAGTATCGACTCTTCATCCAAGAAGTTATTACCAGGGAATCTTTCGTCAATATCACCTAAAACCGGATCGTTTTCAATGAAAGGAGTGATGGTACCGTTAGCACTCGGAATAGGAACATCCGTGTAGATAGTGTTACTGAAATCTCCTATATCACCTAAGTAATGTCCGGTAGCGATCGCCGCAGCATTCGGAGTGGTAAAGGTGGGGAATAAGGAGTGACTGTTGGTGAAGTTTACACCTTGCTGACGTAGAGCAAACAAGGTTGGTGCATCAGTAGCGTTGATTGCATCAGGACGTAAACCATCAGCAACGAAGATGATCGCGTTGGTGTTATGACCAAGGCGTCCTTCATTTTGACCGTACACCAAATAATGATCGACAGCCTTCTCGTTAGTTAACTTTGCCGCCTTCAAGTCACTATATTTATTCACATAAGAGGTGACATCAAAAGACTTCGAGCCGCGTCGTGCTTCATTAACACCAAAAACTTGGAAATGGTCGAAAGCTTTTTTGTTGCTTAAGTTACTTAAGTCACCGTATTTTTGCTTATAATAACCAACATCAAATACAGTTGAAGAACGGCGTCCCTCGTTAACTCCAAAAGTTTCAAAGTGATTTAATGCTTGAGCGCTATCTCCCTTGTAAACCGCATTAACATCAGCGTTATTGTTCAAATAGAAAGTCGGATCGAAGTACTCGCTAAATTGTCTGCTTTCCTTGATACCATAAATCTCTAAATGCTGTAACCCTTTGGTGACATCGCCACCCGTCGCTTTATTAACGTCACCGTTGACGGCTAGATAGTAATCTACATTGACAAACTGGGAAAATTTCCGGTCTTCTTTGAGTCCGAAAGTTTGTAAGTGTTGCAGTGCTTTTTCGCGGTCTCCACCAAAAGCCTTACTTAAATCAGCATTTTTGGCGAGATAAAAGTCTAGGTCAACAAATGGCGAAAGCTTTCTGCCTTCTTTCACACCGAAGGTCTGAGCATGATCCAGTAATTGGCTATTGCTGAGTTTTGCCAAGTCTGAGTTGCTGGCGCGATAGAAATTTAGGTTAAGAAAGGGAGAAAATGCTCTACCTTCTTGTAAGCCATTAGTCTGAAAATGAGACAAGGCTTGTTGGTCACTGAATTTTGCCAAATCGCTATTTGCAGCGCGGTAAAAATTGGCATCAAAAAAAGTCGCTGTCATTAATTAATTCCCTGTAAACGTAAAATACCAGAAGGACTAGAAAAAATAGTATGCATGGAAGTATCCGCCGACCAAAGACGGTTCCAGAGAATCCCTGATACAAATTGTATATATCAATACCTAGAATATGTTAGGTATCTTAGCCATCCCTCCAATAAGATTAAGCGATTAAGGTTAAGTTTTTGATAAGCTTCAGTAAAGACGTTATCTACAACTAACATGTCTGTACAGGATCGGATGTAGATTTGTGACAATTTTACCAAATCACACTTAAATTTAGTACGAATCCAGGTAATACATCTTCACCGCTGAGGGTAGTTGGAGATTGTAGCTTTTCTACTTCTTGTCCTAATCTATAAATTTCTACCTGCTTCTTTTGGGGATTAATTAGCCACCCTAACAGCACTCCGTTCGTGCGATACTCCAGCATTTTTTCTTGAAGGGTTTTTAAGCTATCGGTTGTCGATTTAAGCTCGATGATAAAATCGGGGACTACTCGAGGAAAAGCTTTACTGTTCGGGATATTCGCAAGTTTCGACTTTTCGATCCAGGTCACGTCGGGCGATCTGACTGCTCCAGATGGAAGAGTGAAACCACCAGAGGAGTCGAAGACTCTTCCTAGTCCAGTCTGTCGGTTCCAAATACTAACGTCAGTGGTTAGATCTGCATTTTTCTGCGAGCTTTCAAATCCGGCTGGTGCCATCGTTACTAATTCTCCGTTAGCTGTTAGCTCTAATCGCAGTTCTGGATTATTTTGACATAGTTGCTCGAACTCTTCATGAGTGATGCGAAGCGTGACATGATTGATATTAATTAATAGCGGTTTGGTTTCTAAATCTTGCATAGTTTGCCTAGAAGCTTTAACTGACACCAACAAATGCGGGGATGTAAAATCATCCTCGCATATTTTTTTCTAACTGTCGGCGGAGATCTATAATCTAATTGTGGGGTAAGTTGCAACTAAAGCACGAATTTATTAGCTATCTATATGTCTGTACTCTCCGGCGCTTGGAAACACGAATATCTCACCACCAACGGCGTGAAACTTCACTATGTCACTCAAGGGGAAGGTCCTTTGATGCTGATGCTGCACGGATTTCCTGAGTTTTGGTACTCCTGGCGGCACCAAATTCGGGAATTTGCTAATCAGTATAAAGTTGTAGCCGTTGACCTCCGTGGTTATAATGATAGCGATAAGCCGGAAGACCCATCCGCTTACGTTATAGATGAGTTGGTCAAAGATGTCAAAGGGATTATTCAAGGTCTAGGATACGACTCTTGTGTTTTAGTTGGACATGATTGGGGAGGAGCGATCGCTTGGACATTTGCCGACCTACACCCAGAAATGGTAGAAAAATTAATTATCTTAAATTTACCCCATCCCGCCAAGTTCGCCGCCGGTTTACGCACTCCTCAACAATTACTGCGTAGCTGGTATATTTTCTTGTTCCAATTACCGTGGCTACCAGAACTCTTACTCCAATCATCAGACTACCTGCCAATTGAAGCAGCTTTCAGGCAGATGGCAGTTAACAAAAATGCCTTTACACAAGCAGACTTGGAAGCTTACAAAGATGCCGCCGCTAAACGAGGTGCTTTAACGGCGATGCTAAATTACTATCGTAACTTTCTCTCAAGCAATATCATCAACCGCAATTGGAGCATCTTACAAATGCCGACGCTGATGATTTGGGGAGAACAAGATACAGCTTTAGGTAAGGAATTAACCTACGGTACGGAAGAATATGTGAGAGATTTGCAAATTAAGTATATTCCGCAAGCTAGTCATTGGGTACAACAAGACCAACCGGAATTGGTGAATCAGTATATGCACTCTTTCTTAGATGCGGCAATTTAATGTCAAATAACCTCCCAGAATCTGAGACAGACGTCACACCACCATTTTTGCTCCGTCGCTACCGGCGAATTCGCAGGCTAATTCTAGATTATGCTATGGGAGCTTCCCTCATCGGCTTAAATCCATTTCACGGTTTTTTAACCTTGACATTGGTAATTGTTGGTGCATTGGCATTGAAAATGATCTGGGATATCGGTCATTTATGGGGTTATACCAAAGGTCAAGATTTTTTAGCAGTTGCCGGAATCCTGTTTGGTTTTCTCGGTGCTTTTGGTCTCGCCTTTATGGCTTGGCTAACTATGTTTAGTTTGGGGGTATTTATACCCCTGTTTTCTGGGTTTGCCAAGTCAGCGGCTTTTTTTACCCTGACTTGGACTCTGGGACAGGTAACCAACCAGTTTTATGCGCTTGGTACTGAAAGACGGTCATGAGAAATCTTAAACGACGGCAATTTCTGCTTGCAGGACTGACATTTGGAGTGGCAGCAATCGGAACTCGGAATTATCAGCGACTATTAGCCCAAAATAAGCTACAAGAATTGGCTCGGCAGAAAACTCAGACAGATCTTCAGAGTATCGTCAAGAAAACTTTTGACGCCGATGCCAAAAAAATTAATCAAGGAATAGAGATTCAGACATCGCTAAAGCTGACGCCACCTAACGTTCCCTACGAACGCAACATATCTAAGTTGCTCATCCAGTGCAGTAAATTAGGAACTCAGCAATATTTATTAGCCAAGGTAAATCCCGCCTTTGATGGGTCACTGAAATCTCTACCTGCATACACATCCGGATTAGATAGCTATACTCAGATTTATTCATTCAAAGCTCTAGAAGATGTGCGGAGTTCAGTATCGATTGAGATTGATGTGCCGTCTCCAACCGATTCAACCGATTCGCCCACTGACACAGCTGATCCGGTGGAAAATAATGTGGACAATGCCCAAGGGCAAATAGCCGATACTGTGCAACAAACAGTAAAACTCAACCAACTTATCCCCGTCTATTATGGTTTTGTTCTCGCCTCCAAAACTGCCAATATCATTATTTTTCGCGGTACTCAAAGAACAACCGAGTGGATTGGAGATATACTATTATTCCAAAGAGACTATAAAGGTTTTGCCAATAGTAAAATCCACTCTGGTTTTGCGGACATTTACAAAAAACTGGCTCAGCAAACTCGGGAAATTGCTAGTAAGTTAAATCCATCCCTACCTTGTTACATATCAGGACATAGCTTAGGATCTGCCCTTGCTACCCTTGCAGCATTCGATCTTGCCCTGAATGTTCCGCAACTCAAACCGCAAATCCGACTTTACACTTATGCCGGACCACGGATTGGCAATCCAAACTTCGCTCAGCTTCACAGTCAGATGGTTCCCAACAGCTACCGAATATCCAATTTAGCAGATTTAGTTCCCCTCTCACCTCCCACTGTCTTTCGCAAAGATGTCTATGTCCACGTCGGGCAATCGTGGTCTTTTGTTACACAATTCGGTGATATTCTGCCTAATCATGCTGTTGATACCTATCGCGCTGCTGTTGACAACGAAGTTGAAACTGCTCAAACTCGTAAATACCCCAATTCTGGCTTGGCGCAGAGGTAGGATTTGCAATTCGCAATTTCCTTAGCCTACGCATGAATGCCGGGGCTTGGATAATATTGCCTATCTTAAGGCGATCCCCTTAAATTTCCGAAACAGATTAGTTGCATAGGAATCGGTCATGCCGGAAATGTAATCTGTAATTTGCAGAATCTGCTGATAGTAGCTTTGATCAGTCTTTTGATATTGCTTGGGTAGCATTAGTTTAAACATCAGACCCTTTTCACTTCGCAACAATATACCTTCCGCAAAGTCAGCGAACAAATTACCCAAGACCTCATATCCGGCAATGCGGAGACTAACTACATCGGGGTGATTAATAACTTTTGTGTGGGTTTCCAACTGACACGCTGCTAAAATTTCAGCATATTTACTGATAGATACTAGTTCGCTATCGAACTTACCTGCGAGAAGTTCTGTTTCGTGGTCTAGGAAAATTCCGGCAACATCTTTGACAAGTTGATTAATCGCCCGCGCACGTAAATACTTAATTTTTTCATCATTGCTATTTGCTTGTAACTCTAGGTCATCCTCAGAACACTGAGCGATCGCATTCAATAATTCCTTAGCTCTACCAAAAGGAATATATCCCATGCGACAACCATCTTCCACATCAACAATGCGATAACAGATGTCGTCTGCAGCTTCAACTAAAAAAGCCAGAGGATGTCGCGCCCACCAAGCTACCTCTTGACTGCGGCGAATCAGTCCAATTTCCGCCGCCACATCTGCAAACAAATGTTTCTCTGACTGGAAGAAACCGTATTTAGCAACACTTTTACCAGCATAGCCATTGGTAATCGATTCATCAATGTAAGACTCTCGCGGATATTTTGTGAAAGCCGCTAAAGTTGGATAAGTCAACTGCATCCCGCCTTTTCTGGGTTGCATTTCCAGTTGGGTCATGATCCGGAAACCTTGAGCATTACCTTCAAATAAATTAAAGTCAGCTTCTTCCCACTCATTTAGACAAGTTTCGGTTGTTTTATACCAAGACTTAAAGCCGCTACGGATGGCGTCTTCCCCCGCATGACCATAAGGAGGATTACCAATATCATGGGCGAGACAGGCTGTAGAGACAATATCACCAAAGTCAGAAGGGTTGGATTTTAGCTGATGTCTGTCGATAATCTCATAGCCAACTCTTGTACCAAGGGATCTCCCCACACAAGAAACTTCAATACTGTGAATCAATCGGGTACGCAAGTAATCACTCTGTGGTAAGGAAAAAACCTGAGTCTTATCCTTGAGACGACGGAAAGGCGAAGAAAATACAATGCGATCGTAATCTCTTTGAAAGCAGGTGCGTGCTGACTCTAAATCCTCCGGGCTATTTTTACCTAGCCTTTTCTTCGTGAGGAGCTTCTCCCATTCCATCATCATATTTTACCTAACTGCCGATTGCCGTCCTCAAAAGAGGTCTACAATTACCATTATGTGAAGCTATCATTTAGCAATTAAGTGATTTACAATACTTTATTTACTTAAATATGACTGCAAAGAGGATTTGATTTTATACTTTAAATCATCACCAATCGAAGTGAGACTTGAAAATTACTTTAAATCACTACATCTATCTGGAGAAGTATAAAAACCTATCCAAATAAGAAAAACTTGCAGAATTGTAAAGTCATATTGCGAACCTTTCAAAATTCTTTCAAAATTGTCTAAAACCCAAACAGCAGCTTTAATCTAAACCTAAAGGGAAATTTGAAGGTATTTTTTATGAATAACTTACAAAAGTATCGCGTTGCTTGTACGCTAACCTTCGGCGATATCTACGGTCAGATTATCGTCTGGTTAATTACCATCACCTTGAGTTTGGCATCAGCAATGGCATTGATGGGGGCAAGAAGACCTGTTTACGCCTTAGCCACCGTTGGACTTGTCGTGCTCCTATCGCTACCTTTCCTACTCTTTGCTTTTGTCACCACATTATTAAATCATATTGAAGTGACACTTGTAGAACCAGGAACCAAAATGGAACCAATGCCAGGAAATGTTTCTCAACAGCAACCTGTCGAAGCAACCAACTTTTCGGGATGATATCACGCATTAGCGCTCGCGTTCCCGTTAGGCGTTAGGCGCGTTAGCGAAGCGAAGGCGCTAGCCGTTAGACGCCAAGAAGGGTTAGCGTTAGCGAAGCGAAGGCGTTAGCCGTTAGCGAAGGCGTTAGCGTTAGCGAAGGCGTTAGCCGTTAGCGAAGCCGTCAGGCGTTAGGCGTTAGATGCTAAGAAACTCTTTGCGTAAGATTCTCTCCAAAAATCATAAAGTAGAATAATGATCCTATCCTTTAATCTACAAAAATGCTGGAACACGATGTAATCATTGTTGGGGGCGGGTTGGCTGGGTGTCGTGCAGCAGTAGAAATTGCTCGCGTTGACCCGACACTGAATGTGGCGATAGTCGCGAAAACTCACCCGATTCGGTCTCACTCGGTGGCGGCGCAAGGGGGAATGGCGGCGGCGCTACAAAATGTTGATGCGGCGGATAGTTGGCACGCTCATGCTTTTGATACAGTTAAGGGTTCTGACTATTTAGCTGACCAAGATGCAGTGGAGATTCTCACCCGTGAAGCCCCAGAGGTGGTAATTGACCTGGAGCACATGGGTGTGTTATTTTCGCGTCTTCCTGATGGTCGCATTGCTCAACGCGCTTTTGGTGGGCATTCTCATAACCGTACTTGCTACGCTGCGGATAAAACGGGTCATGCTATTTTGCATGAGTTGGTGAACAACCTGCGGCGGTATGGGGTGCATATTTATGAAGAGTGGTATGTGATGCGCCTGATTTTGGAAGAAGGTCAGGCTAAGGGTGTTGTGATGCACCGCATCTTGGATGGAAAAGTTGAGGTAGTTAGAGCTAAGGCGGTAATGTTTGCGACTGGTGGTTATGGTCGCGTTTATAATACTACTTCTAATGACTACGCTTCTACGGGTGATGGTCTGGCGATGACAGCCCTCGCAGGTTTGCCTTTGGAAGATATGGAATTTGTGCAATTTCACCCAACTGGATTGTATCCGGTAGGTGTGTTGATTTCGGAGGCTGTGCGGGGTGAAGGTGCCTATTTGATTAATTCCCAAGGCGATCGCTTCATGGCGAACTATGCTCCGAGTCGGATGGAACTCGCTCCTCGTGATATCACTTCACGGGCAATCAATCGTGAGGTGCGTGCTGGTCGCGGTGTTTATCCTGATGGAACTGCAGGTGGTCCTTGTGTTTATCTTGACTTGCGGCACATGGGTGAAGAAAAAATTATGAGCCGTGTCCCTTTCTGTTGGGAAGAAGCACACCGCTTGTTAGGAATTGATGCTGTGTATCAACCAATGCCGATTCGTCCGACAATTCACTATTGTATGGGTGGTATCCCTGTGAATACGCATGGGAAGGTTCGTAGCAGTGGTGATGGTTTGGTGGAAGGATTTTTCGCAGCGGGTGAGTCGGCTTGTGTTTCTGTCCACGGTGCAAATCGTTTGGGAAGTAATTCGCTTTTGGAATGTGTTGTATATGGACGCAGAACAGGAGCCGCGATCACTGAATTTGTCCAAAATCGCAAGTTACCATCTTTACAACCCGAATTGTATATCCAAGAAGCTGAACAGCAAATTCAAGCTTTGCTCAACCAACCAGGACAGTACCGTATTGCTCAAGTTCGTCAAGCCTTCCAAGATTGCATGACTGAACATTGCGGCGTCTTCCGTACCGAGGAAATCATGCGATCGGGTTTGCAACAACTTCAACAGCTAAAAGTCCAATCAACCCAAGTTTATCTTGATGACAAAGGCAAGTGCTGGAATACCGAATTAATTGAAGCTTTAGAACTGCGGAGTATCATCGTCGTTGGACAAATGATTCTCGCCTCAGCTTTAAATCGTCAAGAAAGTCGCGGTGCTCATTTCCGTGAAGATTGCCCTAACCGAGACGATGAGAACTTCCTCAAGCATACAATGGCTTATTATTCACCCGTCGGCATCGATCTTCAATACCGACCGGTGGCGATGACATTGTTTCAGCCACAAGAAAGGAAGTACTAATTTATGAATGATGAATGATGAATTGTAAATAAAAATTTGCAAAATTCATCATTCAAAATCCATCATTATTAGGTATGATGACTACAGACTGAAGGGGAGTAGCTACTGGCAACGCCAGTACATCTGAATCAACATACTGGCGATGAGCCTGGTTCAGAAGACAAATTAGCTATCAGCAATTTGGGAGTGAGACCTTCACTGAGTTCGCAAGATAAAACTGTGAGCTTGGTGGAGTATTGTTTTCTTCATCAAGCTCGCTACGTACAACGTTTGAGGAGTTTGATGAAATGTTAACAGCCTTTACTGCAAGTTTATTACTAATTACAGTTTCCGAACTAGGAGATAAAACCTTCTTTATCGCCGTGATCTTAGCGATGCATCACTCACGGCGGCTGATCTTTGTCGGGGTGCTTGGCGCTTTAGCCGCGATGACAATTTTGTCTGTAATCGCTGGTCAAGTCTTGGGATTGATCCCCAAGATTTATATTCATTACATTGAAATTCTTTTGTTTATTGGCTTTGGTCTCAAACTGCTGTACGAGGCCAGCCGGATGCCTCCTGACTCTTGTGGGGCAGAAATAGTTCAAGAGGCGAAAGCAACCGTAGCTGAAGCCAAATTAGAATTGTTACGAAATAATAATATTGTCGTTTTGATTAAAGCCTTTATGATGACATTTGTGGCTGAGTGGGGTGATCGCACGCAAATTGCTACGATTGCCCTAGCGACAACATATAGCCCGATAGCAGTGACTACAGGCTCAATTGTTGGACATGCGATTTGTACTGCGATCGCTGTCATTGGTGGACGAATGCTAGCTGGCAAAATTTCCGAACGCACTCTTACCTTTATTGGCGGTTGCTTATTTCTAATTTTCGGCGCTGTTGCTGCAGTGGAATGAGGAGGGGGAGAGGGAGAAATTATGAATCATGAATATGAAGAAAAATTTTTAGCATACCCACTCAAGAGCACTCAAGAGCACTCAAGAGCACTCAAGAGCACTCCCTAATCCTTCGTTTCCTTTCCACCAGCCGTTGGAGCAGTTGATGGGGTAGTGCTAGGCGTTAAAGGGGAAGTTGCTAATTGGGTGATTTTGTCTTTGACATTAGCGGGTGCGAGGGCAACAGCTTGGTCAAACAGAGGTTTTGCTTCTTCAGTTTTCCCTTGATCTTTGAGGACGATCGCTTTCGCTAACAGCGGGCGAAAATCCTGTTTATCATTTTTGATCAGCTCATCATAGAGGGAGATGGCATCACTAGAGCGTTTTTGAGTGACATAAACCTGAGCGAGGAGTAATTTCACTGGGGTAGTATCGACACTACCGGGCTGAACTTTATTTGCTTGAGTAGAGTTTTTGAGTGTATCTTGTAGCAAACCGACTGCGGCTTCTGGGCGTTTTTGCTGGAGTAGGAGTACTACCAGACCTTGTAAAGCCTTAATATCTCCTGGCTTCGTTTGGAGGACAGAGCGATAAGCCGCCGCTGCCCCTTCGGGATCGCCAACTTGTTGCTTGGCTTGTGCCAAGAGGACTGTGTATTCAGTTTTTTCGGGGTTAAGCTTAGCTAACTTTTCTAGAGGTTCGATTACCCCTTTAATATTGCCTTGCCCGAGACGCAGCAATTGTAACCGCGCCTCCAGTAGACCTTGCAGCGCCACTTTATTTTCTGGTTCCCGCTGCAAAACGCTTTCATAACCCCGCGCTTGGTCTTCCAATTTTGATTTTTCGGTTGGTACGGTCGCACTACTTGTAGGGTTGGTGGTGTTCCCAGGCTTTGTGCTTTGGCTCTGCACCAAGCCAGTAAGCAAGGGAACCATCGAAATTCCCACAAAAGCGATCACTGCCACTACCAAGACGACATTAACTATCCAGCGATTGCGTGCTTGAGACACAGAATTTTCCAGAACTCTAACAACATTATCGTTTAATGAAGAACGCAATGTAAAAAATTTCCGTTTTTTTGCGGAATACCAGTAAACAGGAGTGAATTTTATAACAAATAACAACGTCCGCTGATTGCAGTGAGTCGTGACTACTGGCAGAACCGTGTTAATTGTAGCTATGTTATGCTTCCGAAATTAGAGTCTGAGCAATTAGACTTTCGGTAGTAATAATGCTTAATGCAATTTGCTGCTGCCGTCCTTAAATCCCGCAATGGGATCTGTTTTGTGCCGCAAGGAGTTTTTATGAATTCCGACCTCATGCCGTCATCTGAATCCGCTAATTCTACGAACGTTCAAGTTCAAACTCAACCAGAGTTACCTACTCAACAAGAGCCGATTTCCTCAACTGAAACTCCTACAGACGAGAAAATTACCAATCGGCTACAACCGATTCCACCTCCTAGTGAGCCGATGCAGTACCGAGCAATTGGCTTGGTTCGCGGTCGCTATACCCCAACTGAGGAACAAATTACTCAGGGTCAACTGACAACTACCGATCAGAGTGAACTCAATGCCGTTCTCCTAGGACGGATTATGAGTTTAGTCAAAAATCACCTAGATTTAGAAAAAGAACATCTATGGGTAGTCTATCCCCGGACAGGGCAAGAAGATGGCAAATTGCACCTGCAAATTGTCGGGGTTTGGGAACCAGAAAATCTGGCTCTCCAATCTAAAGAGGAAGTGCCAGATCCTGTAGCAGAAGTTACAGAATCTGAGGCAGGGGCTACTACAGAAGATTCAGCGATACCTGCAATTCAAATTGAAGACGGTTATTTTTCAGTTCGCGGGGAGGTTGTTTACCAATCTGCGGATTCACAAAGCTTGGTAGTCAAAATCAAGCAGGTGCCGCGTAAAGCGTCAGAAAAACCCAAATATTTCAAATTGAAATTAACGGGTGTGCTGACAACAAAGGCTGTGGGGCAGTTCTGGGATTTCCATACTAAAAGAGAAGGTGAAAATTTATTAATACAGCAAGGTGAGTCGATCGCTGTCTTACCTCAAAAACCAAAGACCTGGAAAAAGAAAACGCGTTCCACAACACCAACAGGTAAGCGCAATATGGATGCCCCACGTCCAGTGCGGAAATCCGGCGAAACTACTACGCCTCCTGTCGTGAAGCGTAAAGAGACTAAAGCACCTGTTGCTAAACCGATTAAGCGGGAAAAGCCACCGCAGTAGGGGAAGCGATTTAGCTTAAAACTCTGTCCATCGATCTTGAGGTAGGAACGATCGCTCCATCGGAATTGGTGCTACCGGCTCCGTGAGGGTAAATGTTCCTGCCTCAATCCATTTTTTTAACTCTGTCGCTACTTGCATTGAAAGAAACATACTCGCCAGAGGGGCGGTGCGGACTGGTTTACCATCAATGGTGATCCTTCCTGATTTAAGTTGGGCGTAGCTGACTAATCCAAAGGTGGGACGGACGCGGCGGGGAATCGAAAAATCGACGACTGGTGCTACCAAGTCTTGATCTTGGACGGCACACCGCTCGACTACTTGCTCGTTTAATACGGGTAAGGGTACGCCGACACCTAGCATTAAGGAAGGACCATAGCTTTTGAAATAACAACCGCGTACCCATCGGGCGTCCATTTGTTTGGCGTCGCCGATTAAAGCTAAAGTCGCTCCAGGTCCAATTGGTGTGCGGTTAGGCAGGCGCTTTTGTAAGGGAAAATGCTGAGTCCCTTCCCAGGCAACGTAGCCAATCGCACCACCAAAAAAAATCCGCGAGCCAATGCCAATTAGTTGCAAATCTGGATCGTTCAATAACGGAGATATTGCGCCTGGGTTGGAGTAGACTGCATTTCCTAAACGCGGTTGTAGTGGTCCCAGATAAGTAAATAGGGGGCGATCGCCAGCATTTACGCCAACGATAAAATTTTGGTATAGATTCCGAGGATTAAATAGATAAAACTGATTAATCGTCTCGCGGGTAATGGTGGTTTCAAATGATGAGCGGGGATAACAGTCTGTGACTTGTCCTAGTGCTCGGACTTGGATGGGTAGTCCGGCGATCAAATCTTCAATTACATGACCGCCGCCTTTTTCCTTGATTTCTTCTCCGTCATTCGCTTCCACGGAGCTAGTTGCACCTAGATACAAATCTACTGCTCCAAATGCCGAGTATGCTGGGACATTATCTAACCAGCAACGCCGAATTTTGATCGGCGGGTCAGTATGTCCTAAATTGATGATGGCTCCGCTCGATTCCATTGGCTCAAAGGTGCCAGTAGTAATCACGTCTACTTCTAGAGCCGTTTTCGCAACGCCAATTTCGGCAACCCGCGCTTTTAGCTCAGTAGCTGTATAAACTACTGCTGATGAGCGAAGAATTTTTTCATTAATTTCCGCAATTGTTCTCAACTTATAAAACTTTGTGAGTGTGGGAATGTTGTTTGACGTTATCTTCCTGAGTCACAAGTCGCGCCGCATTCAGCACTCGCTTGCGCTCTACTGAGTATTTAAAGTCATCGCGAGCTGTTCCTAGAGGAATCAGGGATTGTGCGACTTGCCGACGCTTGTAGGTGCGAGCCGTCGAGATTACCCGTAGCGCAAATTCATCACAGAATTGGGTATCTGAGGGAAAACCCTCCGGCATTTTTGGTGTATCGCCATCCAATACCGATCCCAAAGTCGTCGCTCTCGCCATTTTATAGGATGTAGGCACACCTTTGGCGATTGCTTCCATTGCGGCAGAGGGAATTGGTTCGAGCACATGAACCTCATAGACTTCTCCGTCTTCCTTAACGAAGCAGGTTGCTAAACCCAGCACTATGTAGTCGTCTGCTACTAAATCGTCCGAATTGGGAGAAAATGTTGCTGTCATAAGAAAACTCTATCAACAGTTAGAAGACACGGACAGGTAAATGAGGAGATTGTGGGTATTATACCAACTTGTTGCGTCTACTCCGGCTGTTTGCCATTTATCTGCATAAATTACAACTTACTTCTGACTGATAAATAATTAGGACTTTTGTCACTTTCATATTTTCAGGAATCCTCATAAGCTTTGATGTAGGACTATGTATGCCGCATCAAACGTGATCGGAGTACACCTTGTGAGCATCTTACACCTGGCAATTACAGTCGAAATATTAAGTATTTATACTGTAGACATTTTTGAAAGTGACACAACTGCATAAGCTAAAAAAACTCAACCTTATAAAATAACATTATCGAGCTAGTCGCTCAGGCGGAACTATATGAAGCATTACTCACTACCATCATCAGAACGCAAACACAGCCGCATTGGTTCACCGACCACCAGTTTACCTGATAGCGATTTACGCTCTTGTGCTTTAGCAAGATCTCAGCAAGGAGATTTCGCTTTGGCGATCAATCTGTTGAGTCAACTGATTCACCGCCATCCGGAAAATGCCATTGATTACAATAATCGCGGACTAATTTATTTTCAGCAAGGTCAACTGGCTCAAGCAATTCTAGATTATAACAAAGCGATCGCGATCAATCCTAAACTAGCTAGTGCTTATAATAATCGTGCTAATTATTATGCGACTTGCGGACAATTACACAAAGCGATCGCTGATTACGATCAAGCGATCAATCTCAATCCCAGCCATGCTAGGGCGTGGTTGAACCGGGGAATTACCTTGCGTGACTTAGGAGAGTATGCTTCTGCTGTTGAGAACTTTGAGAATTCCTTACTTTTAGGTCAACTGGAAGGACATATCTACGCTGAACGTGGTAGAACTTACCATTTATGGGGAGATTGGAACTGTGCTTGTGCTGATTACCGTCGCGCCTGGGTGCAACTACCGAAATTAGGTCATAACGAGCAGGCTGGACGTTTGCTGCTGCAAGTTGATATTTGGCTCAACGATCTTCTCCATCTGTCAATTTTAGATTTTGGATAGGGTTGAGCAAAGAAAACCCAAAATATATAAGTAATTTAAATATATCCAAAATCTAAAATTTTTAATCCAGGAGTCAACTGCAATTCGCTCATAGCGCAATTCGCAATTAACGCTCCCTGCGGCATGAATGCGTTCGGTTGAATACTGTTACTACTCCAATTGCAAGAGCGCAATTTCATTACCTTACGTATAAATGCGTTCGGTTGATCTTAATGAGTCCGTAATTGCGCTCAAGAAAATTGCTTAGTGAGATCGGTCTTCAGATTCACTGGCGTCTTTATCGATCATATAAACTTGCCGCTGGCTAGGGTCAACACGCTGACTTTGCTCTTGCATAATATTTTTTGCCTGGTGCGGATCGAAGTAGCGACCAAAATCTGTTTGTAAACGATTTACCCGTCCTTCTGACAGGCTGACTTCCGTATTGATTTCGCGCAACTTATCTTGCTGCAACCAGTTATAAGGTAGAAGTTGTACCAAAGCCGATATTGCGCCGCCACAGATGACAATATTTACTGCCAACTTTGCAGTAGTTTCTACGACAACTTGGGTCAACCGCTGGCGACGAGCATGACGTCTGTGTTTAGTCCGACGTTTTTCTGGAGGTGGGACTGGAGGTTTAAAAGGTTGTTGAATGGCATTCATGATTCTGATTCGTCGGCGGTTGCAGCGATAATGGCTGTTGTACTTCTAACTACCAGAGCGTACTTACTCTCTCGTACAGTCGTATTTGCTGCCATGTTACTCGATCTTTTTCGGATTGCCACCCTGAATCGAAGTCAGATACAAAAATAACACCGTAGTTATACTACAGTGTTATCACTTAATGTACAGCAATGAGATAGATATTGCTTGTAAAATACGCTACTTTTCGTCGGAATTAACGGTCTACTTGTAAAGTTCCGTTGCTAAACGCCAAGCCAAAAAGCCAGGAATCAATGCGACAACAAGAGCGATATAAACTTGGGTATCGGATATAGACATGGAATAAGCCTCCTAATCTGAATATATTTTGAGCAGATTGTTGACTACTTTTCACTGTTTTACCTAATTTCTGGAATATCTCGTTACAATACCCCCACTCCCCCCCTCCCCTACTCCCCCTTTTCAACCAATTCCCAACCAAAACAATAGGTGCCCAATATAAGGGGTGCTGATATTCGCTCAAGCTCAAAAAGGCAAGCTGGGCTTTTCTGAGGGCTTCAGCTTTACTGACTCCTGGAAGGCTAAGTTGCTTGTAAAACTCCACCATAAATTTAGATGTCGAGTCATCTTGTACCGCCCATAAGGTCGCCAGGGTACTGCGTGCTCCAGAACGGACTGCGACTCCTGCCAATCCCAGAATCGCTCGATTATCGCCTTTCGCGGTCTGACAGGCACTGAAAATAACCAATTCGACTGGTACTGATTGGTTTCGCACGCGGAGTAATTCATCCAACTCTTTGACATTGATCCGCCGATCCCAAGCCAGAATAAATGTATCTTCGGATTTACTACTAAACTGACCGTGGGTAGCTAGATGCAGAACTGAGAATGGTTTGTCGTTGACTAGTTCTCGGAGCTTGCTGCTGGTAAAATTTTTATTCAACAGCACATGAGTGGAAACTTCTCCCTGAATTTGAGATATTTCCGACTTGACTGCTGGTATTGCTTTGAAGCCTTGACGAGACTCGCTAAGTCCACCAGCAATCACTTGGATTTGATTTTCCTGGAGCGATCGCGCTTTCAATAGCTGTAAACCGGGCGATAGCGCAATGCCATATTTCTCTACTAGATATTGTTTGCCATCGTGGAGAGCTGCCATTGGGAGATTACGCAAGTAACCATCCAAGACAAATGCAAGTGTTTTAATGCCACTGTGGGTTAATTTTGGTTCTATGGGTCGGATTAACCAGTCATACATTTGCTGATAAAGTTGCAATCTTTCCGTGGAATCAAATGCAGGATTTAATGATTGCCGCATCTGCCGAAGGATAGATTCTATTTGAGGTTGAGGCAGAATAGTTCTGTATGTACTTAAGGGCAAGCCTGGGAGTGAGACAATAACTTGAAGGCGATCTGATAAGATAATCGGGTAGATGACTGCGGCTGTTTTGTCAATTTGGTCGATTTGTTGCGGCTTGGCATCTAAACAGGCTTCGCGGAAAAAGTTGTCTAATTCCGCTATTTGTAAGGCTTCAATGACTTCTCGCGCCTGTTTTAAGTTATTTTGGTTCTCGTTGGTTGCTAATAACATTTCGACTAGCTGGCGGTAAACAGGTTCTACACTTTCTTGAAAAGAAAACTGGAAATCGCGGTTGATGGCGACTAAATCACTACGTAAAGATTTAAGAGTTTTTACCGATGAATTATAAGCTGCGATCGCCCCTTCTGTATCTCCTTGGTGTTTGAGAATACGTCCGAGTTGCCAAGCCGCGCGATAAGCAATATCAGGTGCATTGATTCCTTGAGCAATTGAGAGCGATTGCTGGCTCAAAGTTAAAGCATCGGCAAATTGCTTTGTTTGTTCGTATAATTCTCCTAACTGGGTAAGAGCATAAGCCTCGGCTCGCGAATCGCCGATACTCCTAGCATCATGTACTGCGCGAGCCAAGATTTCAGCGATTTGGACTTTTGACTCGGTTGTGGGTAATTTTGTGTCTTTAAGGGTGAGGCTGCGGGCAAAGTTAACAGCAGCATATACAGACATCCGACTTGCAGGTAGTTGCTCTAATTCCGCTGTAATTTGCGCTCTTAAAGACTGAGTTTGTTCTGGCTGCGATTCTACTTGGAGGCTGAGTTGATTAAGTTGGGCTTCAATTTTGACTTTGAGGTTGGTCGCACTCTCTACCGCCTGCTGATAGTAATTTAAAGCTGTAGCTGTTTGTTGTAAGTTTCTGGCGGTATTTCCTAGACTAAAGAGAATCTCGCTTTTGAGAGTGGGATCGCCGAGTCGGGATTGGATGGCTAAACTTTGTTCTAATACCGCTTGAGATTGCTGTAAATCGCCGACAACTTGTAAAGCAACTCCTAAACCTCGCATACCTTCAACTTTGAGTCGGGAATCGGGTAAAGACTGAAGACGTTGATTGGCAGCAACTAATAGTTTTTGCGATCGCCGATATAATCCTAAAGTTTGCAATGCTTGGGCTTGGTTAATCTGAGCGCCGAGTACTCCAATTGTATCTCCAGTTGCTGCGTAAGCTTGTTCTGATTGCTGCCAGCTATTGAGAGCGGCTTCCGCTTGTCCTATCGCTAGTTTGAGACTGCCTTGAGTGTTTAAAGCTTGTGCCAGAATCGTCACATCGCCTTGATGCTTTTTTTCTAACTGTTGGAGCTCTTCTAAACTACTAGCGATTGCTGTTTGCGCCAAGTCCCATTTTCCGAGATTTTGTGCTGCTAGTGAGAGTAAACTCAGACTCCAAGCATGATTGATTGAATCGTGCTGACGAGCAAAATCCGCTGCTGCTTGTTGCCATATTTCTGCGGCTTGGGTAAATTGTCCGGAGAAGTAGAGAGTTCTACCTTGCTCGATTTGGGTTGGGGTTTTCGCTAATTTTAAATTGATGCCTGCTTGGACGGGGATCGTCGTTATGAACAAAAATATGAGTAATCCTAATAAGATGCTGTGCAATAGCGATCGCCGGAGCTTTTGTGAATTATTTAACACTTGTTTGTAAATCTTTACATGCTATTTGCTAACTTAGTTGTGGGGATTAAATAGTTTCATGACTTGGCAAATCTCTACATTGCGTTATTTTTTGCCAAGGCTGTTGCGGTGTCATTTGGCTTCCATCAAGTATGAGCGAAATATTGCCATGTTCATCTTTTACCAATCCTGTTGCTTCGATGAGGGGGGAGTTGGGAGTAGAACCCTGGGATTTTGATCTTGAGAGGGGATGATTGATTTCCTTCTCTTGGAAACGGGGTCGCAAATCAGACCACAGAGTTTGTCCTCTTAGGGTGCTAGTGGGATTTTCTGGCAATCCACCGCGTCCGGTAACTGCAAAATGATTACCTTTTGTCGCCGGACAGGAGGCTGTGATTTGCCTGCTGGCATCGAGCACAGTAACTTGTGACTTGATTAATCCAGATTTAGCATCTATGTTTTGGTTGTGGATTTGAACAACACCATTATTGATTGCCAATGATGATTTGGCGCTGATGACACTATCTGGCGATGAAAACAAATCTTGGGTAGTAATTTCGATATTGCCACCTTTACCAAGGTCGGCATCAGCAATGATCTTACTACTCTCTAATTGAGCTATAGTATCCGCATTAATTTTAATATTGCCACCATTACTCAATCCCTTTGCGGTAGATTGAATTGAACTTTGGTGGCGTAATATCAATGCTTGAGATTGGAGATTGATACTACCCTTGCTACCTACTGATGTGTCAGAAGAAAGGGTACTGCCATTATCTAGTATTAAGGAATTGGCGGCAATTTCAATATTACCTGCTGCTCCTGTTCCTGGCTGTAGATCGGGATATATACTATTAAAGTTGCCGACATTAATTGTTGAGCGATCGCGGAGCATTAACTCTTTCGTAGCAATTTTAATTTCTCCACTATTACCAGTTCCTAAAAATGCATTTGCAAATATACCAGTACTATAAGGATCGCTATTACCGCCACTTAACTCTACCTTTTTAGCTATGATATTTATATTGCCTCC
This sequence comes from Cyanophyceae cyanobacterium, assembly GCA_038214545.1. GTDB lineage: Bacteria > Cyanobacteriota > Cyanobacteriia > Cyanobacteriales > Nostocaceae > JBBQRU01. The sequence continues at coordinate 71,771 of JBBQRU010000002.1, forward strand.
ATTCCCATTACTAAGAGTTGACGAATATATTTCTGCACCGTTACGTAACTCCAGCGTTCTCGCTGTGATATCGATATTGCCAGCATTTCCATTACCGGAAGTTGATGAAGATATTTGTGCATTATTTAAAACTCGCAAGAAATCTGCATTTAAATGTATGTCACCCCCACTACCTGGTGATTGCAAAGAGCTTGTATACAAACCACTAGCATATACTTTATCTGCCGATGAACCATTTATCTCAACCTGTGACGCATTAATGTTAATGCTGCCGGCATTTGCGTTACTTCTAGTAACAGAGTCTATTTGTGCGCCATCAATAATTCTTAAGGCATTAGTCGTAATGTTAATACTACCTGTATTACCTTTATCTCCGCCTAAGGCATTTGTAAACAAACCAGTGATAGCACCAGATGGAGTAGGTGCTGAATTACCGATTAATTCTATGCTGTGAGCATTAATGTTGAGACTACCACCATTTCCTTCTCCTAAGGTATTTGAGCTAATTTGCCCTGTATTGCTAACAATTAGAGAATCAACTGTGAGATTAACGCTACCGGCATTACCAGTTGAGCCGCTCTCGGTACCTGCACCTAAGGCACTTGACAAGTTACCATTTGCAGAAGTACCAGTTACCTCCAAACTATGAGCGGTGACATTGACACTACCCCCATTTCCCTGACTAAAAGTTGCAGAGCTTAATTGTGCTCCATCCGCAATTCGTAGAGAATCAGTAGTGAGATTAACGCTACCCGCATTACCGATAGATCCGCGCTGAGCACTGGCAAACAAGCCACTGGAATAGTTACCATTTGCGGAGGTACCAGAAAAGTCCGCACTATGAGCCATGATATTGATACTACCTCCATTACCTTGACCAAAAGTACCAGAAAACATTTGTGCTCCATCCTTTAACTGTAAATGATTCGTATTAACATTAATCCTGCCAGCATTACCTGTTGAGTTAGCAGTAGCATAGGCAAACAAGCCACTAAGATTTTGAATGTCTGCACTTGTACCAGTTAATGTCAATGATTCAGTAGCATTAACGTCAATTGTGCCGCCATCTACTTTTCCTGAAGTTGCTGCTACTAAAGATGAACCATCACTAAGAGCAACTTGTTTGCCCTGAACTTGAATCACCCCACCGCCATCACCACTCACATCTGCGCCAGATAGTCCTGATAAGCTGATGTTGCCAAAGTTAGTGATCAGAGGATAACTCAAACTCCAGCCAGAGGAAATAGGATTGAGGGCAACTGTGCCAGATTGGACGCTGCCTAACTCAATGCGTCCTCCAGGTACTGTAAGTTGACCTTGTACCAAGTTAATATCACCACCAACTAGTGCTAGGGTTTGTCCAGGATTAACCTGAAGACTAGTAGGATTACTACTGCTAGAACCTGTAACTTGAATTGCTCCAGGATTGCTACTAAAATTCAAGCCTATTGGCACACTGATTGTGAGCAGTGGTGCAAGTTGAGGATTTTTCGCATTGAAAGAAGTACCATCAGCAAAGTTGATACTAGTAGCAGTGGTGCCAATAAAAGAACCGCCAATATTTAATGAAGCGTTAGCACCAAAGATGATACCTGCTGGATTAAGTAAAAATAGGTTGGCGCTACCATTCGCTCGGATTGTACCCTCAATATTTGAGATAGAGCCACCTGTTACTCGTGTGAAGATATTTGTGATGGCAGGGGGGTTGTTGAAAAAAGCCTCTGTATCTTTGGTAACATTAAATTTGTCAAAGCTATGAAATAGATTGCTACCTTTAGAAGTGCCACCATTGATGATGAAGGTGTTGTTATTTTGGGTAACTGTGGAATTTACAGGTAATGTGGTATCAGGCGTAATTTGTGCCTTGGCAAGCGCGGGAATCAGGAGGTAACAGCAGATAATGGCGCAGAAATGAGAGTTATTCATAAATTTTGGCAATGGTATTGAAAATGGAATTATTTAAGTGGAATGTCAATCACAAATTCTGTACCTGCTCCTAAAGCTGAAATACAAGTAAGTTTGCCTTGATGTTTATCTTCGACAATTTGCCGACTAATAGACAATCCCAAACCAGTTCCTTTACCTACAGATTTAGTGGTAAAAAACTGTTCAAATACTTGCTTTTTCACTTCGAGTGGTATCCCCGGTCCATTGTCTTTAATAGAAATCAACAACCTACTAGACTCAGGATTTATTTGTGTGTGAATGCTAATTGTATTACTTGGAGGAGTTATATTTTTAGATGCACATTCTTCACTGTATTGTTCTAAAGCATCAATTGCATTGGTAATAATATTCATAAAGACTTGATTTAGCTGTCCAGGATAGCATTCAATAACTGGCAGATTGCTATATTTTTTAATTATTTCTATTTCCGGAATTTTGTTATTAGTTTTTAAACGATGTTTGAGAATTAACAATGTACTATCGATACCTTCATGAATATTGAAAGCTACTTTAGCTGATGTGTCAGAGCGAGAAAAAGTTCTCAAGCTAGTACTGATATTTTGAATACGTTCTATGCCAATATTCATAGATGTAATTACTTTTGGCAGTTCTTCTAATAATTCATTTAAGTAAATATCTTCAGCATTGTCAACAATTTCTGCCACAGGATGAGGATAATTTTTATTATATAATTTAAAATGTCCAAGCAAGTCAGATACATACTGTTGCAGGTAAGATAAATTTCCCGATAGAAAACCTACAGGGTTATTAATTTCATGAGCTACACCAGCCACTAATTGACCGAGAGTAGACATTTTTTCACTTTGCACTAACTGCAATTGCGATTGTTGTAATTCCTGCATCGCCTCAGATAATTCAATTGTTCGATCTGCTACTCGGTCGGCTAACTGGATTTTTTGGTCTTCTAATTGTTTCGTCAACGAACGAATTTTTAAATGCACTTTGACTCGCGCTAATACTTCTTCCGTTTGAAAAGGTTTAGTAATATAGTCTACAGCACCTATTGACAGACCTTTGACTTTATCAATTGTATCATTGAGCGCTGTCATGAAAATAACTGGTATATTTTGAGTTGCTGGGTTGTTTTTGAGTTGTTGACAGGTTTCAAAGCCATTAATTCCCGTCATCATTACATCTAATAAAATTAAATCTGGTTGAGCATATTCTGCTTGTTCAATGGCGCTTTCGCCATCAGTAGCTACTAATATCACCCATCCAGAATCAGCAATTGCTGCACACAGTACTTTTAAATTTGTGGGATTGTCATCAACAATTAAGATAGTTGATGAGTCAATGTTGTTCTGATTCATTGGCTAACACCTTGAAAAGACTTGAGCAATTCCCTAATTTGCTTGACTTGAAAATTATCTGCTAATTCTCTGATTTTATTAACAAAGGGTAAATATTGACCAGATTCTAATTCCAGAAGGACTGTCTCTATGGCTTTGAGGTCTCCTCGTTTTGCTAGATCTAATAGTTTATCTATTTCTGTTTGTGGTGGCGGAATTAGTTCTAGATTGGTGGTGTCAATGGCGGTAGGTGGTAACTCATACAGCCATTCCAGTTGGAGATATTTTTGTAATAATGTCAATAAATCGTTAATATTAATTGGCTTTGGTAAAAAATCATTTCCTCCAGCGGTTAAACTTTGAGATTTATCCGCAGCGTAGACACTGGCAGATGAGACAATGATTGGTATATTTATCGATGCTTTTCTTAAGTTTTGCATCATTTCAAATCCATCCATAACTGGCATAGCTAAATCAGTCAAAATCAGTTCTGGCTGTAAATCTAGTGCTTTATTTAAACCCTCTTGACCGTTAGTGGCTTCATGACAATCAAAACCAATCGTTGAAAGTACGTTACAAATAATTGCTCGATTTTCCCATTGATCATCTACAATCAGAACTTGAGGCTTTTTGTTTTTAATTCCCATAATTTTTTGGTGAGGAATAGTATCTGTAAGTCGCCATTCACTTGCTGATTCTAAATTTAAGTCTACCCAAAATCTACTACCAGTTCCTAAAGTACTTTCAACTTCAATCCGGCTTCCCATTAATTCGACAATTTTGCTACTAATTGCTAATCCTAATCCAGTTCCTTCGGCTTGTTTGCGTTTATCACCTACTTGTTCAAAGGCGTGAAAAATCTTTCCTAATTGGCTGGTTGTCATTCCGACCCCAGTATCTTGAATTTCAAAGCGAATTGTGTTAAATAATGAATGCTTATGTATGAGTTTGACATTGAAAGTGACTTGACCACAATCTGTAAATTTGATGGCATTTCCTAATAAGTTAATGAATACTTGCCGCAAACGTTTTTCATCAGCATGAATGCCTTGGGGCAGTGAATCATCGAGTTGAGCAATAAAATTGATTCCTTTTTGTTGAGCGCGGATGCGGCAAATTTCCACGCAAGCAGTTAAGAATGCAGGAAAATGAAAGTCACTTTTATCAAGTTCTAATTTGCCGGCTTCGATTTTGGATATATCTAAAATATCGTTGATTAAAGTTAGTAAGTGAGAACCACATTGTTGAATAATATTCACCCCATCCATTTCTGATTTTGCCAAGATGGAAGATCTTTGGAGGATTTGCGCGTAGCCTAAAATGCCGTTGAGAGGTGTCCGTAATTCATGACTCATGTTGGCGAGAAATTCACTTTTGGCAAGGTTGGCGACATCAGCGGCGATTTTAGCTGCGGCTAATTCTTGAGTGCGATCGCCGACTTTTATTTCTAGGGTGCGAGAATATTCTTGGAGTTGGGCGTTTACCTGTTCTAACTGCCATTGTTTGTGAAAGTTAACTATGACAATCGCCGAGATGATTACAGCCAGAGTCGGTGAAATTACGGGAATCCACCAGCCGTAAACAAATGCAAAAAAACTGATACTTATGAGAGTGGCGATGGCAATGCTGACACCCAAGAACGGATTACGGAACCAACGGCGATGGGTATGTAATAAGTACCAACTCATACTGCTGCCAATCAAAGACCAACCCAAAATCCATCCAGCTTCAGTGGCTTTATACCAAGTATGCATCAGTGGTCTGCCATCAATAGCCGCACTGAGAATTTGGCTGACGATGTTGGCGTGAACCACTACCCCAGCCATGCTTTTACGACTGTAAGGAGTATGGAAAAAATCATTGATACTGGGGGCAGTGGTACCAATCAAAATTATGCGATCGCGTACCAATTGCGGCGCAACTGCATCATTCAGCACATCATGCATAGAGACTGTCTGAAACTGCTGTTGATTCCCTCGATAGTTCAGTAAAATCTGATATCCTTTAACATCAGCACCTTGGTAATTAAATTCTTTGCCCGTGAGAGGCGAAAACAGCGCTTGACCCAAACGTAAATTAGTCTCCTTGGTATCAGTCGCCTCCAGTTTGATTCCTTTGGGTTCTAAATACATCAGACTTAAATGAGTTGCTAAGCCTAAAATCACCGATTTGCCATGATTCGCTGACAGCAAGCCGCGTCGCACATTGCCATCTGAGTCTAAAACCAGATCCGCTAAAGCAATTTGGTCAGCCGGGAGGGCTGGTGGAGCCACTTGTTCGCCAACAATTTTTCGCACCCCAATCAAGTTAGATGTGCTTTTCATCACCTCAATCAATTCCTCATGACCTGGTTCTACTGGTAGATCTCGATAGATATCTAAACCGATCGCTCTTGGTTGCTGTGATCGTAGTTTTTTAATTACCCGCGCCAAAATAGCATCAGGAATCGGCCATTTGCCGACTTTTTTGATGTCAGATTCATCAATGGTGACAATCAGAATCCGTTGTTCCGGCGAATCTACAGGACGCAGCCCAAAGAACTTTTCTAAAGTTGCCCATTCTAAGAGTTGAAATGAACCCAGCATCCCTAGCACTATAGTGCCGCAGGCAACACTGGGTGCAACAATTAGCACTAAGCGCCAACGCCAAAGCACTTTGAAGTCAAACCACATTTTTACTGATTAATAAGTGGTTTCGTGGCGATCTTTTCCAATCCGACTGACTGCAATAGTTCTGTCCATGATTGAGTTAATTGAGAATTTTCTGGCTGTGCGTTCCGCAATTGCGCCAATTCAGAGATTGCATCATACCAAATTCCATTGCTGGCTAACTTTGATACCGATTTTTCTGATACTGGTAATTCTGGTTGCTCAACGCGACGTATCCAAGCATTTACAGACGGGCTATCTGGCTCTAGGTATTCACCGCAAATCATCACCAAAGACCATTTATAATTCTTGAGAGTCTTAAGTGCAGTCGCTGATTCAGGAATTTTGATCCCAATTACACCTGGTTTTGCCGGTAAATTTAGGGTTGTTTGGTAAAGATGGTTTGTATTCTCGTCTTCAATGCTGAAAAATGCTTTTTTGGCAGTAGTTTGCGGTATATAAGCATAAACTGTCGGATGTGCTGCTACCGTTAAACCAAAATTAGTTTTTGGCACTATCGGCGTAAATTCCCCATTGTTAGCCACACAGCTACCACCATCTCGCGAAGCACCTCCGGTCGAGGCTGTAGGCGCGTCATCGCCAGGTGGTCTAAAAGTTATTGCCTTTCCCGCTGTGATCCACACTGGAAGTACTGACACGGAGATAAATATCGCCACAAGCCAAAAAGTCGATTTTAGTGGAAATTTAGATTTTTTTCTCATAAACTAGCTATAGAATCTGTGTTCCATCCGGAAAAAGGAAGTTGCTACCACTTTATGAGCGCGATCGCGAAATCTACATCGGTACTATCCCGGTCTTATGACGATCGTTGAAGAATTATTTGAGGAAAGTTATCATGTTGTTCGGTTCCCGGTCAAGGAGCAACATTCACAATCGAAATTCCCATTTGTCAATCTATTGATTTTTAACCCTAATGTGAGTTAAGGCTAAGCTAAAAATTGAGGAAAATTTCTAAAAAGGCTTGGTAATGACGGAGAAGTAAAGTCCGTTTTCTTGCCATGTCTTTTTTGTACCGGAAACTGATACTAGAGGAATACCCCAATCGAGACGAGCGCTAAAACGATCGCCTTGAAGTAATTGCAAGCCTAATCCCACTGAGAATAAGGTATTTTGGGGGGTGCTACCGCTATTGTTCCAAGCTGTCCCAAGATCGAAAAAGGGAATTAGTTGCAGGGTTGTTGAGTTGCGATCACGAAAGATTGGTAATCGAATTTCTGTTGTCAGTAGCGCTCCATTATCTGTGAGTAAGTAATCTTGACGGTATCCTCGGACACTGCTAAAACCGCCTAAGCCAAATTGTTCGATGGGGACGAGTGCTCTGTCTGCAAGTTGCATGTCACCCCTTACTAGTAGTAATGTGTCTGGGGCGATCGCCCTTACCCATTGTCCTTGACCGCGCCAGCTAAAAAAGCGACTGTCGGGTGCGGTTTTATTAATTGTGGAGTTGATGTCTAGACCGAATGTGAATTGCGATCGCACGGCAATTACTTGTGAACTACTGCGGTGTTGCCATTCTTGAATGAATTGTAATGCCGAGATGCGGGTTTCGCCACGATTATTCGCTCCGGGTGATAATGCAAAAGGAGTTTTCAGTAAGGAAGTATCACTTTCACTCCGGGAAGCAGCAATCGATAGTGTTAATTCTTGTTGCGGAGTTTGAATGACTGGCTGGCGGAAACTGAGTTCGTAGTTTCGGGAATTTGCCTGGATATCTAAACGGTTAAAAGGAGATTCAATTACATGACTCCACGTATTATTGTAGGTAAAGTTAACAGTGCCATTCCGCGCATTTACAGGCAATGAGTAACCTACATCCACGGCATTAGAGCCGTCTGTATTACTGTAACCGATAGTTAATCCGTCTCCCAAACCGAGTAGGTTGGCTTGAGTGAGTTGCGCGTGGCGACGAAAGCTACCGACACTAGGAGAACGACTGTTATCTAGAGCAATTTGACTTTTAAATGTATTTGCTTCTGTCACTTTGACATCGAGAACGTTTATCCCCGGACGTATACCTGCAGACAATTCAGCGGATAAATTTTTAATCAGCGGATCGAGTTGCAGTACTTGCAATGCTGTAAGTAGATGGCGGACATTCAGTGGTTTCTGGGTGGCTAAAGCTAAACGACTGCGGATGTAGTCTGGGTTGAGTCTTTTTAAGCCGGTGATGTCAATGGCTTCTAAACTACCTTCAACTACCTGAATTTTTACCACGCCGTTAGTTAATTTCTGTGGCGGAATCAACGCCCCTGATGTGATGTATCCTTTGTCGATATAGAGTTGCGTAATCGCTGACCGGGCTTGCAGCAGTTCTGCAAAGGTGATTTCGCGACCAGTATAATTTTTCGTAACGGATGCTAGCTGCTTTTGGCTAAAAACAGTGCTACCAATGATGTCAAAATGTTCTATGCGGATTTTTGATGCTTCAAGGCTGGGGTCGATCTCATTGCTTGTTGATGCTGGTGGTTTGAGGAGTTGGTTGGGATGCGGTAATTGTTGTGGTGTGAGTGGCGATGTTGGTGGGGTTGGGGGAGTGATATCTTGGGGTGGTGGGACGATGACAGGGAGTTGAGCTGACACCCGAGTAGCTATTGTGAGTAGATAAGCGATCGCCCAAAAGCAAAGTGCAAAATTCCGATTTGCAGACAAACAAAAATATTTTCTAGTCATTTAATATACATTGACGCCAAATAGGATTGCTTGTTTCACATGGTTCTTTAGGTTATATTGCCCAAAAAGACTAACAAAATAACACCCGTAACAGTAAAATATTTAATAGAGTATTAGGAAAAACAGCTTTGCACCTAGTTACTGCATGGTCGAGTCAGCATCGTCTTGTTTTAGGACAAGTCAAAGTGGCTGATAAATCAATACGGTTCAGTTAAGTATTTCTTCCTTCTCTTTCTCTGCGTTCTCTGCGCCTTTGCGGTTCGTAAAGAAAGCCTAGTTGAATTTTCACCTTTCATGGAACGCAAAAAAAATATGGAGAAAGAGATATAGTATTGAAGCTATTTACTACTTTCGTTCACCTTGGGCGCGGATTGATTCGCCGATGAAGGCGACTATAGAAGAGCCTAAAATCAAAATTACGCTTAAAGCGTTAATATCCGGCTTTACAGATGTGCGGATGCGGCTAAAGATTTCCATTGGTAAGGTCGCACTTCCGCTACCTGCAGTAAAACTGGCGATTAAGAAGTCATCTAGGCTGAGGACAAATGCTAGTAAACAA
>JBBQRU010000003.1:0-72681 GCA_038214545.1 Cyanophyceae cyanobacterium
TGTGGTGTATTTGGCAGAAACCCACGATCGCTTGAGCGACCATCAAACACAGTTGGAAATTATCCAAAAATTGCAAGCGCGTCAGCCAAAGCTAGCTATCGCGATGGAAATGTTCCAGCGTCCCTACCAAGAAGTTGTCAATCAATATTTAGCCGGAAAGTTAACTGAGGAAGAACTAATTAAACAAAGCGAATACGAAAAGCGTTGGGGTTTTCCGTGGGAATATTACGCCCCGATTCTCCGGTATGCACGCGCCAAACAAATTCCCGTCATCGCCGCCAATACGCCAAGTGAAATCACCCGCAAAGTCGCTCGCCAAGGTTTAGCAAGTCTGACCGAACAAGAGCGGCAATTTATACCTCCTTTTAGCGAAATTCGTACAGATAATCCTCAGTATCGCCAAATCGCTTTAGCCGCATTTACACAGCATCAAGCCTCCGGACATGGTAGTAGTGCTGATGCAGAAAAGTTCTTTTTAGCACAAGTGTTATGGGATGAAACAATGGCAGAATCTATTGCTAAATATGCCCAAGCAAATCCACATACGCAAATTATCGTCTTAGCCGGACAAGGACATGTGGTGTTTGGGTATGGCATCCCTAGCCGAGTAGCGCGGCGTGTGAGCAAAATTACCCAGCGTTCTGTTTTGTTCAGTCGGGTGGATACTTTAGAGAAATATTCATCCGACACAGCCGATTTTATCTGGGTAAATGCCACCAAAGATTAAATTTTAATTGCGTACAGGTAAGTTTCAAACACCGGGACTAATTCATGTTGACTAACGACCAGAGTTGGGAAAGAGCGATCGCAATAATCTTCGCCCATTACCAACGGAAATGGTTCTGATTTCAACGATACCCAAACCCCACCAGCCGCCTGGAGAATCACCCAAGCCGCCGCAATATCCCATACTTTTGGTGTGGACTCAATACCACCCAGAGTTGAACCGGCTGCTACTGTCACAAAATTGTAACTAGCCACACCTAGTATCCGAATTTTGCAAGGAAAACCGTGTTGTAGTACGCCCACACTGCGCGAACAGAGGTTAAAAAAGTGATTCTTCCCAATCTCGTCCGTACTCGTATGAATCGGATGGTGATTGAGAAATGCGCCGCTAGGGATGGTTAATCCGGAATCACCCGCCCAAAAACCGTGAAAAGTTTGATTGATGGTTGGTAAATAGATATAACCAAAAACGGGAGTACCTCGATACAGCAAACCCATAGAAATCGACCACAGCGGAATCCCTCGGGTAAAGTTGGTGGTGCCATCTAAGGGATCAATTACCCAGCACCATTCATTGCCAGGATAAATGCGATCGCTTTCTTCGCTTAAAATTCCGTGTTCGGGAAAAGCAGCGGTGATGGCGGCGCTAATTTCCTGATCTGCCCATTTATCGGATTCTGTTACCAGGCTACCATCTGCTTTTTGGGCAGCTTGTACTTGACCAAAATCTTGTAAGAGTCTGATACTGACTCGCTTGGCGGTGGTGGTGGCAAAGTCGAGAATGTTTGTCCAAAAATCAGTCATTTTAAATGTCACGCATTAGCGTTAGCGTTAGCGAAGCGAAGCCGTTAGCGATAGCGTTGCGCGTCAGCCGTTAGGCGTTAGCGTTAGCGCAGCCCCTTAGGGCGTTAGGCGTCAGCCGTTAGCGTCAGCGCAGCGAAGCCCCTTAGGGCGTTAGGCGCAAAGACGCTAAGAAGATCTAATTTTATGCATTTTTTAGTACATCAGCGATCGCTTGTTGGACTCATTTATCCGTAAATGACACAAAGTTTTATGCGCTACTTGATTGAGCCTGACGATACAATTGTTAAGTAAATAATTGTAAAGAAAATTAGAATGGAAACTATCAATCTGGGGCTAAATGGTCCTGCTGTCACGCCGCTTTGCATCGGTACTTGGGCTTGGGGTGACAAACTTTTCTGGAATTATGGTAGTGATTACGGTGCTGACCAACTGAAAGCGGCTTTTACCGCCGCAGTGGAAGCGGGTGTGACTTTCTTTGACACTGCAGAAATTTACGGATTTGGCATGTCGGAGGAATTCCTCGGACAGTTTATGCAGCAAACTGACAAAAAAGTCCAAATTGCCACTAAATTTGGTCCTTTACCGTGGCGATTTAATGGTCAGTCTGTGGCAGAGGCTTTAACAGATAGTTTGAAGCGCCTGCGAGTTGAACGCATTGCTTTGTATCAAGTGCATTGGCCTTTCACTTTTTTCATGAGTCAACAAACACTGATGAATGCCTTAGCTGATGAAGTTCAGCGTGGACGGATTGAGTCTATTGGTGTCAGTAATTACTCGGCGGCACAAATGCGAGAAGCACACCAATTTTTAGCAGCGCGAGGTGTGCCTTTGGCAGTCAATCAAGTCCGTTATTCTTTACTGACTCGACAAGTTGAAAGCAATGGTATTGTTGATACAGCCCGGAGTCTAAATGTGACACTTTTGGCTTATAGTCCTTTGGCTCAAGGATTACTTACAGGTAAGTACACACCTGAGAGTGGGGAAAATCCCAAAGGTGCGCGGGCTATTGATCCGCGATTTAGTAAAGAAGGTTTACAAAAGATTGAACCAGTAATCTCTTTACTACGGTTACTGGGGGACAAATACGGTCGTACTCCTGCCCAGGTGTCTCTGAATTGGTTAATTGCCCAAGGTAATGTAATCCCGATCGCCGGTGTCAAAACAGCGCAACAGGTACAGCAAAATGCTGGTGCATTAGGCTGGAAATTAACTGATGAGGAAGTTGTGCGTTTAGAACAGGTAAGTCGTCCCTATTTGAATTAACTGAGAGCTTACGCCTATAAAAATCAGCCCGCCTGCGGTTGAAACCGCAGTCTCATAGCTAAAGTCATCTAAAGATGACTGAGAAATGATTTCAGTCCATTTTAATGGACTTGAGCTATGAGCCTAGGAATTTATTCCTAGGCGGTCTAGAGAATAGTGCAAGATCTCAATTAACAGAGACGTTATAGCTGAGCTTCGCTCTACTCGAAACTCAGCCTACTTCTAAAACCTAGGTGACTACGTCTTTCTATTCAGCGACGGTACCAGAAGCGATGTGGTTAGAGACAGAATCGCGGCGTTTGATCAACTTGTTAGGTTTAGGAATGGCCATATTGTCGTCGTTACCGTCATTGTTCCAAGAACGGTTTTGACTATGACCTGATCCACCACGTTTGATGATCTTCGGCTTCGGACTGTCATTGATTTCTTCCTCTGGCACATCATTCGTGAGCCAATCGGGACGAGTCTGATCGTAAGCGATTTGTAGAGCGGCTGCAGCGATCGCATTAGCATCATACTGTTCGCTTAAATCACGGACGATGGGCAAGAAGGAAGCTAAACGCTCGCCAGTTAAGGCTTCGCGCACTTGTACCTGCAATTTTTCTAATTGCTTAGCTTCGATTTGAGCGCGGGTAGGAATCGAGTTAACTTTCCAGCTTTGACGAACGTGGCGTTCAATTAACTGTTGCTTACGACGCTCAAATGGTTGTACCAAGGAAATCGCAATCCCTTCTCTACCAGCTCTACCTGTCCGACCAATCCGGTGAACGTAGGTTTCAACACTGTCAGGTAAGTCGTAGTTAATAACGTGTGTCAAATCGTCAACGTCTAAACCACGGGCGGCGATGTCTGTAGCGACGACCCAGCGCACTTGCTTGTTGCGGAAGCGTTGTAATAACCGTTCCCGTGCTTGTTGGGATAAGTCGCCGTGGTATTCATCAGCACTATGACCTGCTGATTGTAGTTGGTTGGTGAGTTCGGCGGCGGTGCGTCTGGTTTTGACGAAGATCAATGCTGATTCTGGATCTTCGAGTTCCAAAATTGGCTGCAAGGCTCTGGCTTTTGACCAGTGGCGCGGCACTAAGTAAGCGATTTGGACGATTTTGGTTGGTGCAGCTTTGGGCTGTTCGACAGTGACTGTCACTGGCGATCGCAAAAACTTGTTGACCAAATTGCGAATCGATGGTGGCATTGTCGCTGAGAACAACGCTGTTTGACGTTCTTTAGGTGCTTGAGAGAGGATTTTCACCACATCGTCAATAAAGCCCATGCTGAGCATTTCGTCGGCTTCATCCAACACCATCCAACTAACTTTGTCGAGTTGCAAACTGCCGCGATCAAGTAAGTCGATCACGCGACCGGGTGTACCGACAACAATATGTACACCACGACGCAGTTGCATCATCTGCCGGTCGATCGCTTGACCGCCGTAGATTGCCAAAACTCGTGGTCCTTGGTTGCCAATAAAGTCAGTAATTGCTTGGGTGACTTGGATGGCTAATTCGCGGGTTGGGGTCAGAATCAAGGCTTGAACTGCCTTTTGATTCATATCCAGGCTTTCTAAGATAGGTAGCGAGAAGGCGGCTGTTTTACCCGTTCCGGTTTGGGATTGACCCACCATATCGCGTCCAGCCAACAGTTGGGGAATAGCTTGGGCTTGGATGTTGGTAGGGGCGGTAAATCCTAACTTTTCTAATTGTTGGATACGCGCTTCTGAGATACCTAGTTCTGCGAAAGAAAGGTTCATTAATTCTCCTAAATTTTATTCTTGGTTGGTGATAGATAGTTAATTGAGATTATTGACAATTTGTCCATAAAGATCGTATGTATCGGCACTAGCGATCGCTACTGGAACAATCGTTCCCAGCTTCACTACACTTGAGGACACTAAATTCGTGTCTTTACGGATATACACCAGTCCATCTACTTCTGGCGAAAATCGTCCGGATCTTCCAATTAACTCTTGGGTTTCGGGATTTTCTTGCTCGATCAACACATCAACTATTTTGCCAACTTCCGCTTGATTCTTTTGGAAGGAAATTGGCTGTTGGAGTTCCATCACTGCATTCCGCCGCTCATCCATCACCTCTTGAGGTAACTGGTTTGGCAACGTGTAAGCAGGAGTGCCCTCTTCGGCTGAAAAGGTAAACACGCCAACATGATCGAACTCATGGCGCTCAACAAACTGTAACAGATGTTGGAAATGCTCCTCTGTTTCTCCAGGGAAGCCAACTATAAATGTTGTCCGCAGGACTGCGGCCGGTAGCGCCGTTTTGATGCGATCAATAATCGCATCATTCACCTGTCCTTGCCACGGGCGATTCATTGCTCGCAGCATTTCTGGGTGAGAGTGTTGTAAAGGCAGATCCAGGTAAGGTAGAACATTTGGGGTTTCCTGAATCGCCGCAATCACCGCAGGAGTTAATCCTGTGGGATATGCGTAATGCATCCGTATCCACGGTACATTAACTTGACCCAAAGCTTGTAACAATTCTACTAATTTTGGCTTGCCGTAGATGTCCAAACCGTAATTAGTTGTGATTTGGGAAATTAGAATAATTTCCTGTACTCCTTGAGCCGCTAGCTGTTGCGCCTCAGCAACAATTGATTCAATCGTCCGCGACCGCTGGGCACCTCGGAGATGAGGAATGATGCAAAATGCACATTGGTAATCGCATCCTTCGGCTACCCGTAGATAAGCTACACCCTCTGTTGTTGTGCGGTAACGCGGTGTATTCTCATCAGCAATATAACGCGGTTCGGCAGAAACTTGCTTGACGCGTTCTCCTTGCTCTACCCGCTGAATTACATCCACAATCTGATGATAATCCCCAGTCCCGACAACTGCTACAGCTTCTGGAATCTCGGCAAGCAACTGCTCTTGAAAGTGTTGCGCCAGACAGCCAGAAATGACAATTTTTTTCTTTGCCTCTGCCATCTCCACTAGAGTTCTGACAGATTCTTCCCGTGCGGCTTGGATAAAGCTACATGTATTAACAATAACGTAATCAGCTAGCTCTTCGTTGCTATCAATACCATAGCCTGCCTCTGCCAGCAGCCCCAGCATGTGTTCTGTGTCGATGCGATTTTTTTCGCAGCCCAAGTGTGAAATGGCAATTGTTGGCTTATCACCCATATAGTCTTTCAACGTCATTTTAGTCGTTTGCCGAAACAGATTGGCTGCTCAAGCAATAAGAGAGTATTTTTGTCTGTAGTCGTTGGCAGAAGCAACCACACGCGCTTTACTTGCGCTTTGAATCACCCTAATAAAAATCAAGCCAATGCGCTTTAGCGACTTTATTAAATCCTTTGGCAGCAGGGGTTTTAGAGCGTTTTGGAGTAATTATACACTCAATAATCTTTCTTCTTAAGAATTTAAATGTTGGTATTTTGCATTACCGTACTGGGCGCGTGGTCGTTCTTTGAGAAGTCGCTACCCTAAGTGAAGCCGATAAGCGGCTACGCAGTTACGGTAATGCTACCCGTTCAATAAGGCTTTGCCTTGAACACGGGAAGCTGCCTTGCGTCTTCTGAGTGGCATACTCCTCTTCTGGCTTACTTTTTATCTTAACATAACTTATGGGAGCTTTGAAATTAATTCCTACCCTCGTTCTAGAGGTATCATAGCAACCGTACACAAACACATTTGATTTTAATCAAGAAAGCTAGGGTCCGTAATAATAAAGACGTGGACTTATTTCAGCTATTTAAAACCCGACTACCAATCATTGGCGTGGTGCATCTGCTACCGCTGCCTACTTCACCCCGCTGGGGAGGTAGTCTGAAAGCAGTGATTGACCGCGCCGAACAAGAAGCAACAGCACTCGCCAGTGGTGGAGTTAACGGCATTATCGTGGAAAATTTCTTCGACGCGCCGTTTACAAAAACCCAAGTCGATCCCGCTGTTGTCAGCGCCATGACTATAGTCGTACAGCGACTACAGAACTTGGTGACACTGCCGATAGGACTGAATGTATTACGAAATGATGGTCAGAGTGCGATGGCGATCGCAACAATAGTAAAGGCGCAATTTATCCGCGTCAACGTTCTGACTGGAGTGATGGCAACCGATCAGGGAATTATTGAGGGTGACGCGTACCAACTACTGCGTTATCGTCGTTCCTTAGACAGCGATGTCCTAATCCTTGCCGATGTCTTAGTCAAACACGCGCGTCCTATAAGCTCGGACAATCTGATTACCGCAGTCCAAGACACCATTGAACGCGGTTTAGCAGACGCCATCATTTTATCTGGGACTGCGACTGGTAAGCCGCCACACCTAGAAGAATTAAAAATCGCCAAAGCTGCGGCAAAAAACACCCCCGTGTTTATTGGTAGTGGCGCAAATACTGAAAATGTTGCTACCTTACTTCAGTCAGCCGATGGAGTCATCGTCTCCAGTTCCCTCAAACGCCACAATCAGATCGAGCAACCAATCGACCCGATTCGTGTCGCCTCTTTTGTGGAAGCTGCACAACAAAAAATGATGAATGTTGAATATTGAATGAAAAAAATCTTTCCTTCATAATTCCCCCATTCCCCCATTCCCCCATTCCCCCATTCCCCCATTCCCCCCCTCCATTTATGAGCATGAGTCGCCGTCGTTCTGTCCCCTGGATTCATCGCGCTTCCCGTCCCATAATCGCGGCAATAGCAGCCTGCGGTGCCTTGACAACGGCTTATCTCACTTACGAGAAGCTGAGTGGCGGGGCAGCCGTTTGTCCGACAGGAGGCTGCGATTTAGTCCTAAATAGCGCTTATGGTACTGTTTTCGGACAGCCGCTAGCTTTATTTGGTTGTCTGGCTTATACCGGCATGTTAATCTTTGCCTTGATTCCCTTGGCAATTAAGTCAGGTCAAAATAACGACTTACATACACGGTTAGAAAATTGGACTTGGTTACTGTTACTCGCCGGTGCTGTCTCCATGACAGTATTCAGCGGTTATTTAATGTATCTCCTGTTTTTCAAAATTAAAGCCGTCTGTTATTACTGTCTAGCTTCGGCTTTATTCTCTCTGTCAATGTTGGTGCTGACAATTATCGGTCGCGTTTGGGAAGAGATGGGACAAATCTTTTTTACCGCTATTGTTGTCGGGATGATTGCCTTAATTACGACTTTGGGAATATTTGCTAAAGTTGATGGCCCGGTGGCGACAGCTAATTCTGTCACTCAAAAGGACACTGACGTTGAACCCGTTGGTCAACCAGTAATCGGAGTCGGTTGGCCGATTACTACGACTTCGGGAGAAGCGGAAATTGCCCTGGCGCGTCATCTTAAACAAGTTGGCGCGAAGGAATATATTGCTTGGTGGTGTCCTCACTGTCACGAACAAAAGCAACTATTTGGCAAAGAAGCCTATCAGGAAATCGATCACATTGAATGTGATGAAGGTGGTACCAATCCTCGTCCTGACTTGTGTAAAGCCGCAGGGGTTCCTGGTTTTCCTACCTGGCAAATTAACGGAAAACTCTATCCCAATGTCCAATCGTTAAAGAAATTGGCACAAATTTCTGAATATAAAGGTCCGACCAACTTTAAAAACTTTCCTCAGCTTTTTCAGCAACAGTAAGTAGAAGCTACAAGATGCGGGGTCTGAGGTGCGAGTAAAAAAGCACCTCAGACCCCGCATTTTTTTATGCCTGGTGTTGGGAAGCACAATCTAGCCTCATAATTGATGTTAATTTGATTGTTGGTTAAGTATTTATTCGCATCTTTAGGCGTTCATCATGCCATATACTATCATCCCTGTGTCATTTTATTTAAAATTTGATATTTAAATTAAGTAAATTCTCTTACGAAAAGCCTTCCGACGGCAGTGTAGTTACTCCCAATTGTCCAGAATTTTGACTGGATTCTGTATCACCAAAGGAGTTTAGGAGCATGTTTCTCCCCCGTAGGTCAGCGAAATGAGCCAACAGCGAGGTCAACTCACAAATTTACTGTTCGCTTTGAAAGCAACGATGGTGGCTATGTGAGAGCCGACGATCGCGGCTACCAAATTTTAGCAAACTTTCCGAAACCGGGCGGTAATTGTCCCACACTCGTCACTTGTGGATATCGCACCGTATTTTTACGGGATGTATTAGCTAACCGTGTACCTAGTATTTGGGTACGCGATCGCATCGTAGTCATTGGTTCAATTGCCTCTAGTCTTCAAGGATCGATATTTATGCCCTACAGCAGCTCCCTAATTGGCTCTGCCAAACCTGTCGCTGGCATCCAACTCCAAGCCTATTTGATCAGTCAGATCATATCCGCTGCCCTTGTTGGTAGACCGTTACTCAACACCTGGTCTCATCTCACAGCCAGCAGCTGGATTTTGCTCTGGGCTTATATAGCAGCGGCTTTCAGCAGACGACTACGCCGAATTAACATTATCTTGCTGAAGAGCTTACTTATTTGTGGAATCATTAGTGTTGGTGCGTATGTAGCTTTTCTCCACGGTTGGTGGATACCTTTAATTCCGGCGCTAGTTGCTGTTTCCGGCTCATCAATGGCTGTCACGAGTCAGATTGTCCACCGCCAAGAAGAGTTGAAACGCTCGAAAGAATTTTTACATCAAGTAATTGACAATATACCCGATCCTATTTTTGTCAAAAACCAGCAACATCAGTGGATTGTGCTCAATCAAGCTTACAGTCAATTAAGTGGCTATCCTCTCAACGATTTAATTGAAAAGTCAGATTACGATTTCTTCCCCAAACATGAAGCCGATATTTTCCGTTCCCAAGACAACTTAGTCTTTCAAAGTCAGCAAGCACACGAACACGAAGAAGAATTTACCACCGCTACTGGCGTTACACATCTCATTGCTACCAAGCGATCGCTCCACAAAGACGCAGCTGGTAACTTATTCTTAGTTGGGGTGATGCGAGATATCACTGAACGCAAGCGGATTGAAGAAGAACTTAAGCGCACTGCAAAAGAGTTATGTCGTTCTAACGATGAATTAAAACTCTCCGAAGACAAATTGCGTTATTTGGTCAATCACGACGCCCTCACAGGTTTACCAAATCGCAAATTTTTTTATGAAAAATTGCATGAGTCTTTACAATGGTCGCGCGATCACAACTTATTGTTAGCACTACTATTTATAGATTTAGATGGCTTCAAGCAAATTAATGATTCCTTGGGTCATGATAATGGCGATCGCTTACTCATCATCGTCGGTCAGCGACTCAACAATTCTTTACGCAGTAGCGATACCGTCTCTCGTTTGGGAGGTGATGAATTTACAGTGATTTTACGAGCAATTCCTACAGTAGGTGTGGCGACGGCGATCGCTGAAAAAATTTTAGCCACACTTATTGAACCAATTGTCTTAGAAGGACACAAGATCTCGATCTCCGCTAGTATTGGCATCAGTCTATACCCATCCCATAGCGAAGATGGTCAAATCTTGATTAAGCAAGCAGATGCCGCAATGTACAGAGCCAAGGAATTGGGAAAAAATCGTTATGAGTCCTCATCTTAAAAGTATTTAAGTAATTTTACATAGAAGCTTTGCAAAAATACTCATAGCTTCATATTTGCTTCATGAAGTTTTAGTAAGGTCAACGCATAAATACTTATTAAGAGAGAAAAATAATGCTTAAATCAGAAGGTCAGTACATCTACTTCTGGTCATGAGCATCAATCTAAAAATCACAAGTATTTGTCTATTAGCGCTCAGCTTACAACTGCTCCTCAAAACTGTTAGTGCTGCAAATGCTTACACGCCAACCAACACGTATATTCAAGTCGCAACAAATAAATACGAGCCGCCAGATAATGGAGGGACTGGGGATGGTGGAAGTGCGGGGCGTTAAAGGATGTATTGCTCACGCAAAGGCGCATTAGCGAAGCGCCAGCGCAGCGAAGCCGCAGGCGTTAGGCGCTAGCCGTTAGGCGCGAAGGATATCCGAATATCTTTGCGTCTTTACGTCTTGGCGTGAGAATTAATTCTATTCAGGTGCCGTTTCTTCTTCAGAAACAGATTCCTCAATAATTGGCTCTACGGGAGGTTTAGGCTTGGCAGGCTTAGGACCGCGTGCGAGGGCAGCATTTGTCTGTCTGACTGCGCCATCTGGTTCGCTTTTTTTGGCTCTACCTGAGGCTCGTTCTTCTCTCCGTCCTGAATCTTTGGATGAGGAAGCTTTAGACACAGGAGGCTGAAATTCTGAATTGCGGGGATTGCTGTCAGCAGTCTCCTCAGACTGACGTTCAGACTTTTTAACAGGACGTTCTACCATTGCTCGAATTCTGCCAACGACTTCGCATTATACCTTACTTTTGTGTAAAATCAGCTAATCTGGTAAAATATTTGACTTCCATAACTTGTGATTTTGGATTAAGGTGTGAACTTGCCAGTTAGAGTCAGGTTGCGGATAATCCAGGCGATAATGTCCGCCTCGGCTTTCAGTCCGAAAGGCGGCACTTTTGAGGATTAAGTAGCCAACATCAAGCAAGTTACGTGTTTGCGCCCACAGACGAAACTGCTCTTCAATATCAGCGCTGAATTTTACGGCTTCTGTGGTTCGTAGAGAATTGATAAATTGACTGAGTGGTAAGTTGACGAATTCTTGTTGCCAACATTCTACTAGAGCGATCGCTTCTAATAATCCACTGTCAACCCGCGAAATTCCAGCATGTTGCCAAAGTAATCGTGGTAATTTTTGCCGCAGTACTTCTAAGTATTTTTGCTGTTTTGACCAATCTTCGCCAGAAATTTTGCATTCACGCGGTGGTAAAACTTGAGGAGAGGGAAAATTTCGCACTTCTACTTGAGACATTTGTGCCCCAAACACAATACATTCAAGTAGAGAATTACTCGCTAAGCGATTTGCACCATGTACTCCTGTACTCGCTGTCTCGCCTACAGCATACAAACCCGGAATCGAAGTGCGATTTTGCAGGTCAACCACAATCCCCCCCATCCAATAATGAGCCGCTGGGGCGACGGGAATGGGTTCAGCAAAGACATTTATCCCCCAATGTTGGCAGACTTTGACGATATTCGGAAAGCGGTGGCGAATTTGAGCTTCTGGAATGGGACGCATATCTAACCACACATGAGCGGTAGCCGGATCTGTAGAAGTATGTTGTAAGTGGTGGAAAATGGCCCGACTGACGATATCTCGTGGTGCTAATTCACCTTTAGGGTGGTAGTCAAACGCAAATCGCCGTCCTTCATCATCAATTAAATGAGCACCTTCACCGCGTACAGCCTCACTAATTAAAAAGCGGTCTGCACCAGGTTTAGTTAAAGCTGTGGGATGAAATTGGACAAACTCTAAATCTCGAAGTATCGCTCCCGCATTGTAAGCGATCGCCACTCCATCGCCAGTACTCACCGCCGGATTAGTAGTTTGAGCAAATACTTGACCACCACCACCTGTAGCCAAAACCACCGCTCCTGAGTGTACCCACTGCACGGCTCCTTGATAAAATAAACTAATACCCTGACACTCACCTGTTTCTGTTAACCACAAACCCAAAGCCAAAGCTTGCTGAATCACTTGAATATTCGGACGGCGTAAAACCTGGTCAGTGAGAGTAGTAATCACCTCCCGTCCGGTAGTATCAGCCGCATGGAGAACACGATTCCGGGAATGAGCCGCCTCTAAAGTCAAAGCCAACGCCTGACCATGACGGTCAAAAGCCACCCCCATCTCCACCAAAGATTGAATACACCCTGGTGCGAGAGTTGCCAAAAATTCTACAGCATGGCGATCGCATAAACCAGCCCCAGCCGCAATAGTATCTTCAATATGGAGTTGTGGTGAATCTTCCGGAGCGATCGCTGCAGCTATACCACCTTGCGCCCAATCACTAGCAGATAAAGCCACCGTCTCCTTCGTAATCAAACCAACGCGTAAAGAACTTGGCAAACATAGCGCTGTATAGAGACCAGCAGCACCTGAGCCAACGACCAAAACATCAAATCGAGTGAGAATATCTAGCTGAGGCAATACCAATAATCCTAAATGCTCAAAGGTGCCCTACACCATCTTAACTTTTTCTATAGGTATAAATATAAAACCCCCAGACGACTCCAGGGGCGACAAACTTATGGCTTCACCGAATCATGCTTGATTAACGATAAATCCCATTATTAAAGCGGTCATCCCCCTCATTAAAAGAAGACTCAGTCTCAGTCACAGCGAAATTATCCAGATTAGCTTGCAGAATTCTCTTCTGACGCTCGCTTAATCCCTTCAAACTCAAGACATCATCAACCTTCTCATAAGGAGCATTCTTGATAATTTTGCTCGCTAAATTGGGATACATCCCTGGATACCGCGCAAAAGCCCGGACATTAGTATTATTCAAGTCAATCTTTTTACCAAACTCCGTCCCCAGCTTTGCATCCGCCCGATTCCGATATACGGTTGGTGCTTCAGCCGCCAATACTGGTACTGATGTAAAAACATTACTTAAACTCATAGCATCTGCAGGCTGAGCCGATCCCAACCATCCCAGACACCCTAACAACAAACTCAATACACTTATTAAACGGACTAAACGTTTCACAACAATCTACCTCTTTCCATCAACACAGCAGGCATCAGAAACTAATATACAGCGTTGAGGGGGTTTATTTTTAAGCCGCTATTGCCGCGACCAAAAACAAACTATCCACCAAAATAGTACTCAACACTGCTCCCCCAAAGGCATACCAGTGATATCTTTTATGGCGTAGTGGTAAAAGACCGAATGTTAATAAAGCTATCACTAAGACGAGTGCCCAGCTTTCTCCCCACGGAGTAAGCACGTTACTTAAAGCGCTTTGGAGAATTGGTGACGCTGATTCTGGGTCTTGCATGATTTGTCGCCAGTGAGGCATCAGGTCTACTACATAAAAGTAGAGGTCTGTGAGGACTGTACCAAATAACGAACCTAGGTAAAACCAGTTGCCGACTTTACCCCAATTTCTGCGTAAACACCAGATGGCGAAGGGTAGACCGATCGCTTCTACTGGTAGATGCAATACTGGTTCCCAACGCAGCCAACCCCAGTAAATTGCGCCGGTTAACCAACTCCAGCTAAATCCTAGAAGGAGGTCTCCCCAAAGGTAGGTGGTGGGACTTGACATTAATCTTAATGAGAGCCAAATCCAAAATCCGGTGAGGGCTACACATAACAATGGTAGCGATCGCACTAGTGGGGCTTCAAAAAATACTGGGACTGTGACTAATAATATTGCGGCGCTAAATACCAGCCAAATCTGCCGTCCAGCAGCAATTCCTAACATCGATACAGCGACGCTTCTACCAGGTGCGGCTGGCTCGATAGTCGAATTAGAGGCAGTATAGGCAGACATCGTATGGTTTATCAACTAATATTAACTTTTGTGATGCATTTTCATATTAGATTAACATATCACAACAATTAATGCCCCCCCTAGGCATATTTTTAAGCATATCTTAATTTTGGATCAGGAAAATTCCTGATTGTGTGGGAGTCAAGATGCTTGCTTTTACAGGAATTTGTTGACATTCGTGTAAAGAGAGTAGTAAGTGTGGAACAAATTAATTTGGTTCTCGGACTGGTTGATGAGAACATGGCAGACAAGATGGAGTCGATGTGCTCTACTAACGCTGACATATGTTTAAACTTCGGCGATATTATCTAGGTGTTTAATCCGCCAATCACTTTTTGACACAGTGGGAATTAGTATGCTCAATTCTATGTTTTTCGCGGTGAAGGCTTGTTCTAGTGAGATTGATCTAGGTTTTGTTAATCTTGAATGGTATAAAGTAGTAATTTTGGGCATTGTCCAAGGGATTACTGAGTTACTGCCGATTAGCAGTACTGCTCACTTGCGAATTGTCCCAGCATTATTAGGATGGCAAGACCCAGGAACGGCTTTTTCCGCCGCGATGCAGCTGGCTTCACTGGTGGCAGTAGTTAGCTATTTTTGGCAAGATATTAAAAAGTTGAGTGGAGAGACATTTCGAGCGATCGCGGAGCGTAATTTCCAGTCAAGTCAAGCACAGTTAGTGTTGGGTTTAATACTCGGTACTTTACCTTTGGCAATCGCCGGTATCTTGTTGAAAAAACCAATTAACGCTTGTGGTTCACCGTTCCGAACTTTACAAGTGATTGGTACTGCTTCGATTGTGATGTCTTTACTACTTGCTTTAGCTGAGATCAAAGGTAAGCGCGATCGCGAATTCCATCAGTTAACACTCCTCGATGGGATTTTAGTTGGTATCGCCCAAGCATTTGCTTTAATTCCTGGTGTTTCTCGGAGTGGTTCAACTTTAACTGCTGGACTCGGGCTAAGAATGGAACGGGAGACAGCTGCGCGGTTTTCTTTTTTACTTGGTTTACCAGCGGTGATTTTAGCTGGTGCGCTAGAAATCCACCTTTTACTGAAAGCAGGTTTGGATGTTCATGGTTGGTTGATTCTGGCGATTGGCTTGACATCTGCTAGTATTTCGGCATTTTTGGCGATTTATGGTTTGTTAAGTTATTTAGAACAGCGCAGTACCTGGATTTTTGTCTGGTATCGCTTAGCAATGGGTGTATTTTTACTAGTTGGTGTTTATCAAGGCTTTTTGCCTAATTAGGTAATCATTGGCTATGGGTCATTAGTCATTAGTCATTTGTGCAAAGCTAGTGATTAGTGACTTTTGACTAAATTATTATGTCTGACTTGGCAATTCGTCCAGCTCGAATTACGAAAGTTCTCCCTGACTCTATCGCCTCGGAGGTTGGCTTTACTCCGGGAGATGCGATTGTAGCGATTAATGGTACACGTCCGCGCGACTTGATTGATTATCAGTTTTTATGTGCGGATGAAGTGTTGGAGATGGAGGTTTTGGATGCGAAAGGTATCACCCATCAAGTCGAGATTGAAAAAGATTATGATACTGACCTGGGTTTAGAGTTTGAAACGGCTTTATTTGATGCTTTGATTCAGTGTAATAATCATTGCCCGTTTTGCTTTATAGACCAACAGCCACCTGGTAAACGTGAAAGTTTATACTTCAAAGACGATGATTACCGCTTGAGCTTTTTGTATGGCTCTTACCTCACCTTAACTAATCTGCCACCTCGCGAATGGCAACGTATTGAACAAATGCGCTTGTCTCCTCTGTATGTTTCCGTACATGCGACGGAACCGGAGTTAAGAATTAGACTGTTGAAGAATCCGCGTGCAGGTCAAATTTTGACACAATTGCAGTGGTTCCAAGAACGCCGTCTGCAAATTCACGCTCAAGTAGTGATTTGTCCAGGGATTAATGATGGCGTTCACTTGGAACAAACCTTGCGGGATTTAGCGTCATTCCACAAAGGGGATGTGCCAACTGTAGCATCGGTGGCAGTGGTGCCCGTGGGTTTGACTAAATTCCGTCCTACTTTAGATGAACTTACGCCGGTGACGAAGGAAAAAGCTATTGAAGTAATTGCGACAGTGCGATCGCTCCAAACTCAATTTCGCGACAAATTTGGCTCAACTTTTGCTTGGTTAGCTGACGAATGGTTTTTGATTGCAGGTGCAGAATTACCGACTACATCTGAGTATGAGGACTATCCGCAAATTGATAATGGTGTCGGTTCAATTCGCCAATTTATCCAAGAATTTTCCCAGGCTGCGGAAATGTTACCAGCCTCAGTCAAGGAGCGAAAGTTTACTTGGGTTGTCGGTAATGCTGTGGAACTTGCTTTTCAACCAATTCTGAAGCGGCTAAATTCTGTTGCCGGTTTAGAAGTAAGTATGTGTGCTCTATCTAGCACTTATTGGGGACAAAATATTACAGTGACAGGATTACTCACGGGAGAGGATTTGCTGCAAAAGCTACACGGAAAAAATCTGGGAGATGGTATTCTGCTACCGGCTGTGATGTTGAAAAATGACGATTCTCGGTTTCTAGACGACATGACTGTTGAGGAATTAGCAGGGCTACTGAAGACACCAATATTTCCTGTCAGGGGGGTTGTGGAGTTAATTGAATCTTGTATAAAAAGTCGAGAGTAAATATTTTTTAGTGAGGAGTACGGTGTGGGGAGTCTAAGAATTCAAGGTAATCACAAAATCCAATGGAGATTATTTAGATTTTGGGTATTGATAACGAGTGGATGGTTCGCTTTGAACTCGTTACCATTAAAAGCAGCAGAAGCCCCAATCTTAAGCGTAGTCCAAAGTCAAGAAAATGCGACTCAATGGACGGGGATTACTAGCAGATTACAAGCGGCTGGGGTAAGGTATTGTGTAATTCCCCTCTCCTCGGTGAGGAGTACGTCAGATTGGGGCGATTCGGGAGTGTTATTTTTACCGAATGTGGAAACTCTCACACCACAGCAAGCGATCGCTTTAGAAGAGTGGATCAGCCAAGGTGGACGGGTAATTGCGAGTGGTCCGGTGGGTAGTTTGTCAGCGCCGGGAGTCCGCCAGTTATTACGTACTTTGTTAGGTGGTTATTGGGGTTTTAGTTTGAATGATTCTGCTAATCTCAAGCCGCAGAAACAGCAATGGTCGCAAAATGGTCTTTCGGGGAAAGTCCGTGGTGGCGTGATTGTAGCTAATGATGATGCTACCAGTCAGACGGCGGCAGTTTGGGAGTCTAAGGATAATCCTGTGGCGGTCGTGACAACCGATCATTCTACGTTGTTTGGCTGGCGTTGGGGTGTTGATGCGGCATCGAATGCGGATTTAGATAGTGCTTGGTTGCAAGCTGCTATCAAGCGTTATCCGAGAAGTGAATCTGCTAGCGCCAATAAACCTAAGGCTCAAAATTGTGCCTCCTCAATCGCCACCGCACCAACTCCAACCCCGATAGCGCCCATTCGGATCTCGCCTCCAGTACAAACACCTATTCCTTCTCCACAACTGACTCCGCGCAAAATTGACGAACCTATCGACCGTTTAGAACAAAAAACGCGGTTGAATGTGGTTCCGTCAGCTGCGCCGATTAGTAATTTAGAAGCGATCGCGTTAAAAGAAGACTTAGAAAATTTAGTTGGTCGAGTTGAAAGTGCTCGTTTAGCCGCCAACACGATTGGTAATGGTTCCTATAATAAAGGGCAATCTGAGCCAGACAATCAAGTTGTTGCACAAGCAAGAGCCGTTGTCAAGCTGTTGCCACAATTAATATTGCAGAAAAATTATAATAGTGCGCGATCGCAGTGGTTAACAGCGCGAACAAATTTATGGAAGCAATTCCCTACCAATCGCCCTTTAGCCACACCAGAAATCCGCGCCATGTGGTTAGACAGAGGGACAATTGTCCGCGCCGGTTCTGAACGAGGACTAGCGGAGATTTTTGACCGGATCGCCAATGCGGGAATCAATACTGTCTTTTTTGAAACAGTCAATGCCGGTTATCCTATTTATCCCAGCAGCATTGCCCCACAGCAAAATCCCTTAATTCGCGGCTGGGACCCGTTAGCGGCTGCAGTTAAATTAGCTCATGCCAGAGGTATAGAATTACACGCTTGGGTTTGGACTTTTGCCGCTGGTAATCGTCGTCACAACCCTCTTGTCAACCAACCGGAAAACTACCCAGGGCCATTAATTACCGCTCATCCTGATTGGGCGAGTTACGATAACCGAGGTGAACTTTATCCTATCGGTCAAAACAAGCCATTTTTAGATCCAGCGAATTTGCAAGTTCGCCAGTATTTATTTAACCTTTATGATGAAATTATTAGCCGTTATGATGTGGACGGTCTACAGCTAGATTATATTCGCTATCCTTTCCAAGACCCAGGGTCAGGTCGGACTTACGGTTATGGTCGAGCTTCTAGAGCACAATTTACTCAGCTTTACGGCATCGATCCGACACAGGTTTTACCTCAACAAGCTGACTTGTGGTCAAAGTGGACAGCATTTCGGACTCAGCAAGTTGATAGCTTTGTCGCCGAAGTCTCGCAACAATTACGGCAAAAACGCCCAAATTTAATTCTATCCGTCGCCGTATTTCCGCTTCCAGAACAGGAACGCATCCAGAAAATTCAGCAGCACTGGGAATTATGGGCACAACGCGGTGATGTCGATTTAATTGTACCGATGACTTATGCGACAGATACTCATAGCTTTGGACAGCTAGCGCAACCTTGGAGTACTTCTAATCAGTTGGGTGCGAGCTTAATTATCCCCGGAATTCGCTTACTCAACTTACCTTCAATTGGCGCATTCGATCAGATTCAGCTGGTGCGAGATTTACCTGTCAGTGGTTATGCCTTATTTGCCAGTGAAAATTTTAGTAGCGAACTCCAACAAGTGTTTAACAGCACCCAAGGTAGAGAAGCACAGACTAAGGAACCAATTCCTTACCGTCAACCGTTTGCGACTGCGGCGGCTCGTTATAGTGCGCTGCAACGGGAATGGAAGTTTTTGTTACAAAATAATAAGCTGAAACTTCCAGAGCCAACCCTATCAGCTTTTAAAAGGCGTTCTGAGGGTCTAGAAAGCGCTCTCAAGCAGTTAGCTGCCGCCCCGAATGCCAGTAATTTGGCTGTGGCTACAGCTTCTCTGAACACCTTTCAATCGCAATTTCGCGACTGGATGTATCCACAATCTGTAGAGAATCCTTATCAAGTCAAGGCTTGGACAAATCGGCTTGCGACTTTAGAAAGATTATTGCGGTACGGAGATCAGGCGCAGTTGCAGCGCCGAGTTCCAATTGCTGGGAGATAATCATGATCTAACTGTAGCTGTATTAACGCCTTAGGGCTTTCATGAATCCTTAACAGATTAGTATGTTATTAGCAAAAAGTTGCTGATTTGTACTGTTTTTCAACAAATAATTCAGAGTTTACACTCATGCTAATTTAGTAATTAAAGGGCAAAGATAGAAGGATAGAAATATCACAAGAATCGGTGGTTAAAATATGAGATTAGCTGGCAATCCGTTTTTAGAACTGCATTATTCAGCAGCTAGAGCGATTGCCAAACTTCAGCAACAAGCTCTGCAACAAGAACTTATTAACTATATTGTCCATGCCATGCAGGGCAGTTTGGTACTGTCTGAGGTATTGCAAAATGTGCTCGATGGGTTACATATTGCCTTGGATTTGAGCAGCTGTATGATTTTTCGCCCAGATATAGCTCAGCAGATGACAGTGGATTACGTAAGTACACAAACCAGAAATCGCGAACACCTCTGTAGTCTCTATCACGAACACTATCATCAGCAACTGACTTTAGGTAAGCCAGTAGTTTTACCGCGAATTGATCATCTTTCGCAAATCAGTATTTGCTCACTGTTAATTGTCCCATTATTGTATCAAGAGAATTACATTGGGGCGATTGGTTTGTACCAGGACAATGAACGTCAATGGCAAGCTGAGGAAATTAAATTGGTGGTAGCGATCGCCTCTCATTGTACTTTAGCGATCGTCCAAACTTCTTTAACTGAGCAATTACAAGCCCAAAAACAGACAGAAGTGTCGCCACACCCAGTTTTTTCGGAGAATGAATTCAAATTCCGCACTATTATTGAAAATAGTATTCACATGATCAGTCTTAAAGACCTACAAGGTCGGTATTTGCTGATCAATCCGGCTGGAGTCAAAATTTTAGGTCGTTCTACTGAGGAAATTTTAGGTAAGCGGGATGCGGATTTGTTTAGCAACCACACAGGTGACCAAATTTGGCAAACTGACCAGCAGGTAATGCAAAAGAGAGTCACCCGTACTTACGAAGAAACCACAGAAAGTGCTGGCTATCGGCGG
The DNA here is from genome assembly GCA_038214545.1 of Cyanophyceae cyanobacterium. Lineage (GTDB taxonomy): Bacteria > Cyanobacteriota > Cyanobacteriia > Cyanobacteriales > Nostocaceae > JBBQRU01. Next base: position 20,460 of record JBBQRU010000003.1, read on the forward strand.
ACTTTTCAAGCGACGAAATTTCCTTACATTTCTTCCAGTGGTGAATTACTCGGAATTATGAGTATCTGCCGAGATATTACAGCCAATAAGCAGGTAGAAGAAACTTTACGGATGTTTGATCGCGCAGTTGCTGCTAGCAGTAACGGTATTGTGATCGTTGATGCCAGAATGCCAGATTTACCGATGATTTATATTAATCCAGCTTTTGAGCAGATTACTGGTTACACCAGGGCGGAAGTTGTGGGAGAAAATTGCCGTTTTTTACAAGGTACTGATACCCAGCAAACAGAATTATATAAACTTCGCTTAGCAATATGCGAACAGAGAAGTTGCATTGTCACCTTACGTAATTACCGCAAAGATGGCACTCTTTTTTGGAATGAGTTGAGTGTCTCGCCAATCCGTAACTCTGAGGGAATTCTCACACATTATGTGGGGATTCAAAAAGATATCACATCGCGGAAATTCGCCGAAGAAGAATTACAACAAGCAAAAGATCAACTACAAGCGGTGCTAGATGCAGTACCTGGGTTGGTTTCTTGGATTAATTCGGATTTGCGATATATGGGAGTCAACCATCATTTAGCCGCAGCTTTCAATAAATTGCCGGAGGACTTTGTCGGTCAAGAAATTAATTTTTTACAAGTAAACTCTCGGTTTTCGGAATTTATTAGTCAGTTTTTTGCCTCTCGTAAAAGACAGTCTTCCCAAGAAGTAAAAATAGATATTGCCGGTGAACAAAGGAGTTATTTAGTTGTGGCTCAAAAGTATCATCTCCTGAAAGCAGCCGTTTTAGTAGGAATTGATATTACAGATCGCCAGCGCATGGAAGAAGAATTACGTGCTACTACATCACGGTTAACAACCTTAATTCAAAATCTCCAAGCGGGAATTTTAGTTGAAAATGAATTTCGCCAAATTGCTCTTGCCAATCAAGAATTCTGCACAATGTTTCAGATTTCATCTTCCCCGGAAGCGTTAATTGGTTTAGATCATTCTTGCTCGATTAACCTAGAAAATAAATTATTTTTAGAACCCGAAAAATTTGGAAAACGGATTGCTCAAATTTTAGCAGAGCAACAAGTGGTGACTAATGAAGAGTTACAACTCGAAGATGGGCGGACTTTTGAACGGGATTATGTCCCAATTTTTGTGGAAGGCAATTACTCGGGACATCTGTGGATGTATCGTGATATTACCAAACGCAAAGGAATTGAAACCGAGATTCGCAAAGCTTTAGAGAAAGAAAAAGAACTGGGTGAACTTAAATCTCGCTTTGTTTCTATGACGTCTCACGAGTTTCGTACACCATTAACTACGATTCTTTCTTCTTCGGAGTTACTCGAACATTATCGTCATAAATGGGCAGATGAAAAACAACTTACTCACTTACATCGGATTCAAAATGCGGTGGCTCATATGACTCAGATGTTGAATGATGTACTAATTATTGGGAAGGCAGAAGTTGGCAAATTAGATTTTGATCCAGTCCCTTTAGATTTGACAGATTTTTGTCGTTATTTACTGGAAGAAATGCAATTAAATGCTCAGACTCAACATGTGATCGATTTCAACACCCCGCATCAATCTATTCCTAGTCGCATGGATGAAAAACTTTTACGACACATTTTCTTTAACCTGCTTTCAAATGCTATTAAATATTCCCAGTCCAGTAGCACGATCCAATTTAATCTCGACTGTCAGGACAACTACGCAGTCCTAACCATTCAAGATCAAGGCATTGGTATTCCTAGTGCTGATTTACCTCGCTTGTTTGAATCTTTTCATCGGGCAACTAATGTTGGCAATATTCCGGGAACTGGGTTAGGATTATCAATTGTTAAAAAATGTGTGGATACACATCAAGGTGAAATTGCGGTTGAAAGTGAACTAGGAGTAGGTACAACATTTATTGTGAAGCTACCAATAAATAGTCAAGTGCGACAAGAGGCTAGCCATGAAGAAAATTTTGATCATTGAAGATGAGGAATTTGTCCGCGAAAATATTATAGAGCTTTTGTCAGCTGAAGATTTTTATGCAGTTGGTGCGGCTGAAGGAAAAAGTGGTCTGGAACTAGCTTTTCTTCATCTTCCTGATTTAATTATTTGTGATGTTTTGATGCCCCTTATCGATGGCTATGGAGTTTTAAAAGTGTTGCGTCAAGACCCACTGACATCTTCAATTCCCTTTGTTTTTCTCACAGCAAAAGCTGCCAAAGTTGACTTTCGGCAAGGAATCGAAATGGGAGCACATGAATATGTTACTAAGCCTTTTACTCGGGCTGATTTATTAAGTGCTATCGACCAGCAAATGAAAAAGTCAGCCTTCTCTACTTAAAAACAAAACCTATTGCTTCTTAATCAACAAATTTTTAACAACAATGAAAAAGATTTTAGTAATTGAAGACGAAACAATTCTCAGAGAAAATATAGTAGCGCTATTAGAAGCTGAGGATTTTGAGGTAATTGCGGCTGAAAACGGTTTAATCGGGTTAAAAAGGGCAATTTCTGAATTGCCTGATGTCATTTTATGCGACATGATGATGCCAGAACTTGACGGTTATGGTGTTTTGACTATGTTGCGCCAAGAACCAACCACTACAACAATTCCCTTTATTTTTCTCACCGCCAGATCCACCAAAGCTGATTTTCGTCAAGGCATGGAATTAGGTGCAGATGATTACCTAACTAAACCCTTTACTCGGGCAGAATTACTGAAAGCGATCGCGATCCGCTTAACTAAACAAGCATCTTTCAAAAAACATCTAGCGGTTGAGACTCCAGATGCAACACCACGAGAACAAGCGATTGCAAGTGGTTTGCGTCAAGCGCTGCAAAACCAAGCATTTGAAATTTATTACCAACCACAAGTCGATCTCCAAACAGGGCTAATTTTTGGTGCCGAAAGTTTGCTGCGGTGGCACCATCCTCACTTAGGCATGGTTTCGCCAGCCGAATTTATCCCCGTCGCTGAATCCACTGGTTTAATTATTCCCATCGGTAAGTGGGTATTAGACACTGCCTGTAGACAAACTAAAGTGTGGCATGATGCCGGCTTTAATTCATTATATATTTCTGTCAACTTATCGGCGCGTCAATTCACACAGCCTGATTTAAGTCAGAAAATCGTGAAAACTTTAATGAGTACACGTTTGGCACCGCGTATGCTGAAGTTGGAGTTGACTGAAAGCATTATTATGAAAGATGTCAATCACGCGATCGCGATAATGAAAGAATTGCAAGCGATCGGAGTCCAAATTGCTATTGACGATTTTGGCACAGGTTATTCTTCTTTAAATTATCTCAAAAATTTCCCCATTGATATTTTAAAAATAGACCGTTGTTTTGTCCGCAATCTCGATCAAGATGCTAAAAATAGCGCCATTACTACCGCCATGATTCATATGGCGCACGATTTGAACCTACGAGTAATTGCCGAAGGTGTCGAAACAGAAGCTGAACTGTTTTGCTTGTGTCAACAGCGCTGCGATGCCATGCAAGGCTTTTTCTTCAGCCGTCCTTTACCCGTCGTTGAGTTTGAAAAGTTGTTAATCGCCAACAAACGTTTACCCTTGCCATCAGCAGTGATTTAATTCACCCATCTATATGAGGGTACTTCCAGGTTAGGATGGTAATAAAAGTTCATAATATCCATTTACTATGGCAGTTAAAGTTGGCGATATTGCGCCTGATTTCACCTTGACGGCGGCGGATGGCTCACCCGTTAGTCTGAAAAATTTTCGCGGTCAATCGGTAGTTTTGTATTTCTACCCCAAAGACGACACCCCTGGATGCACAGCAGAATCCTGTGCTTTTCGTGACCAGTATGAAGTGTTTAAAACCTCTGGTGCCGAAGTCATCGGTGTTAGCAGCGACTCACCAGAATCTCATCAAAAATTTGCGGCTAAATACCAGTTACCCTTTACACTCTTAACTGACAAAGGCGATCAAGTCCGTAAACTCTACGGCGCGACAATGGCTTTTGGGTTTATTCCCGGTCGTGTAACTTATGTCATCGATCCTCAAGGAGTTGTGCAGTACGTCTTTGACTCAATGTTGAACTTCAAAGGTCACGTTGAAGAAACGCTGAAACATTTACAGACTCTACAAAAGTGAAACACCCGGCGACCTGGGCACAAAAAAACAGGGAGAAGATTAAATGTTCTTCCCCCTGTCTTGGTTGATTATTCTTGTTGTTGTCGCCGTTATTATCTTCTTTCAGTCTTTTCCGCAGCATCTGGTTCCGCTTTTTAAGTTGTCGCTGCCTAGCTGCACCACCTCGACCCTTATCATTTCTCCCTTCACGACGGGGAGACTCCCACCTTTTAAGTCTCATATAACCTCTGTCATCCTCAAGTAACACAATTGTAGCACAAAATTCCTACCTACATTCTTTTCCTCTCTCTCCTCTTTGTGTCCTAGCCTAACGCCTAACGCCTTCGGCTTCGCTAACGCCTAACGGCTGACGCGCAACGCTATCGCTAACGGCTTCGCTACGCTGACGCTGACGCTAACGTGTCCTTTGTGGTTAAAAGTAAAACCGAAATCCACAAAGAAGATTTCGGTCTACTTAACTTATTAACTATGGGCAAGGAGAGAATCGAACTCTCATTCCCTCACAGGAGCCACATTTTGAGTGTGGTGCGTCTACCAGTTTCGCCACTCGCCCTTGGAGCAACTTTATTATTATAGCCTATTTTTCAATTTTGCAACAATCGATCTAGATTTTTTGCGCCTCATGTTGCCAAAAAATATCCCGAAAATTCTGGCAACGCACGATACTGAAGAAGTAAATGTCATGCGATCGCCTTCACAATGTCACCCTTACCCAGTTTGATTACGGCTTTAACTCTGTTACTTTACCTAGTTATCACCATCAACGTCGGTCGAGCCAGAGCCAAATATAAAGTACCAGTTCCGCAAATGACAGGAGATGCCGATTTTGAGAGAGTAATTCGGGTACAGCAAAATACACTCGAACAAATGGTTTTCTTCCTCCCCGCTTTATGGTTGTTCTCGATCTACGTTAGTCCGTTATGGGGTTCGCTACTCGGTGCCGTTTGGATTTTAGGTAGAATTGCTTATGCTTGGGGATATTATCAAGCCGCCGAAAAAAGGGCAACTGGCTTTGGCATCAGTGTTATTAGTGCGAGTGTACTGCTATTAGGTTCCCTTGTCGGTATCATTCTCAAATTAATTCCCAGCTAATTCCAGTTCATCATAATAAACTTGTAACTGCACCAATTCCACATCCTCCCATTGTGTTCCATCATCATTTGGAAGTTGGATGTGGAATTCATACACGCCTGGTTCTGGAACTGGAAAACCAGCAAATTCAATAACTGTGAAAACTCTTGACTCTTCAGCAAAATCAATTGTTCTCTCACCCTCTAGTAAAAGTTCTTGAGACGGAGAGACAATCTTCAGCTTAAATATATATTCATCTTTTTCGACGGATGATGTTTGCTTCCGCCAATAAACCACTAGGTCGAAATCAAAAAAGATAAAAGGAGCTTTTTCATCTGTTCGATGAGGAACAGTAATCTCCTCCAGCACCTCAATCAAACTGATATTACCTGTCTCTTGATTAATAATACTTTGTTTACAAAGCATTGCCCACGCACAGTCGATTGGAAAATTTTGCATATTATAATCCTAAATGATTTATGAACTCATTCACTCCTCTTCCTCTCTTTCTCTGCGCCTAGTAAGGTTCATTAATCAGATCGGACTGATATATTTATCACCTAAGTCAACAGACACAGCACGACGAGTAATGTTTACTACCGATATTTTCGGTTGTGATTGAATTTTCCAGCTAAATGCAGGCTGTCTGGCGATTTTATGCTCTTCAGACTTTGCTTTTGGAGAAATTATTAGGTCGGTTTTAATTTGAGAAACTGGTATTTTTTGAGCAGATTTAAAGCTTATTTTCGATCTATCAAACTTGCGAATATGATGATTTTTATCATTTTGCAAAAGTGAATTGGCAAATTTTGTAGACCACCAGCCATTTTTTGTTTGTCGCACAAAAGCAGCCGCAGTTTGAGCAGCTTCTAACTTAGTTAAACTTAGTACCCATAAATAAACAGTCAAAGCAGTATCCCAAGGATTCTCATATTCTAGATCGATTTCTCTTTGCGAAAGTTCTACAGATCTTTTTAATACCAACCAAATGTTTTCTGGATATTCTAAAAGCTGCTTAATTAAGTCTTTTGTCACTTGTTCATTATCGGTAGCCCGTAAAAAAACTGGAAAGCTGCTGGCTACATTGAGAATTGCCGCAAATTCATCACTTTCAATTTTCAGCATGTGTTCTTTAATCATCGCCTGATTTTCCTATCTGTCCAAAATTCTTTAATTTTGCCGTATGAGTCTGGTACTTCATCAATCAGGTGTATATACTCACCATCAGCACCCCATTGACTAACAACAGTAATTTCAAAAGTCGCATTTTTCACATTCTTACTCTTATTTACGACTACGGCAATATGAGAGTATTGATACTTAATAGCACGGTAGAGAACTAAATCTCCAATTTCGACTTCATGTTCTCCAGATAAAAGACGGTAATTATCTTCTATTAAAATCATTTTCAGATATTCTGGATCGATACAGGTTCGTCTGGACGCAAACGCCAGACCCACGCAGTTATAAACTGCTGTTAATGACCTCGGTCGAATCTGAGGATACTTTTGTGTCCAAAGCTGTTGTGCGGCTTTGAGTGACTCTGGTGAGCGCTCTCGTCGTCTTTCATTAGGAATAAAAGTACCGCGCTCAGTAGCCAAAGGAATTGATGCCCGGTCATTTGAGCCTCCGGCACCGATAATGGTTGGTAAATTCAATTTTTAATAAAAATAAATATAGTATTAATTATGATACGCGATCGCCATCAGTGCCATCAACCTACACCCACAACTAAACTTGAGTCAATATCCTGTAACTTGGCACAACCGCTAAGTGCCATTGCCACACTTAACTCATCTTGTAGCAGCGAGATGACATGAGATACACCCACTTCTCCACCTACAGCCAATCCCCACAAAATCGGTCGCCCGATTAGTACTGCTTTTGCGCCTAATGCTAGAGCTTTTAAAATATCCACACCTCGGCGGATACCTCCATCCAAAAGTACTTCCGCCCTGCCATCCACTGCTGCTACTATTTCAATTAAGGCATCTAAAGACGCGATCGCCCCATCAAGTTGACGTCCACCATGATTAGAAACAACAATTGCTTTCGCCCCATACTCCACAGCCCGAACAGCATCATCTCCGCGCAAAATTCCTTTCACTACTAAAGGTAGCGGACACAAAGACTGCACCCACTCCAAATCGCGCCAAGTTAACGCCTGGTCCAACTGCTGAGCAAAATAGGTCAGCAATCCAGACTCTCTTTTTTCATGAGGAATATCTAACCCAGAAAGAGTAGCGAGATTCGCTGGATGCAAACCAGGTGGTAAAGCAAACTCGTTCCGGCGATCGCGTTCTCTTCGTCCGAGTACAGGGGCGTCTACAGTTAAACAAAGGGCTTTGTAACCAGCAACATCAGCCCTTTCTACCAAAGCACGAGTTAACCCCCGGTCTTTGTGGATATATAACTGAAACCATTGCGGAGCATTATTAACACGACCCACCGCCGCCACTTCTTCCATACTCTTATTAGCTAGCGTACTCAATATCATCCCCACACCAGCTGATGCTGCAGCTTGTGCTGTCGCAACTTCGCCATCAAGATGAGCCAGACATTGAAAAGCCATTGGTGCTAGCAGCAGGGGTAGTTGGAGAGATTGTCCCAAAACCGAGGTATTAAGATCGATCGCGCTAACATCCACTAACATTCGCGGTCGGAGTTTGACTCGCTCAAAAGCAGCACGATTATCCCGCAGCGTCACTTCATCGCCAGCACCACTGTTATAGTAATCAAGCGCCATCCTAGACAGATGCTCTTTTGCTAGTTTCTCGTATTCAAAAATGTTAATAGGTTGGAAGTGATCGCCTGTCATCTGATTAACCTTCGCTAATTAATTGACCCAGACGCTTCAACACACTCAGAACAGTGTACAAATCGTTACCCCGTCTCAAAGTAAATTCATCAGATAAGGCATAAACAGGGAAATCTTGCTGGATGAGTTTGATGAAAATAAAATTACTACCGTTAGTCACTAAGCCAAACAGAGGTTTATTTGGTTGAGGATTTGCCAGCATATAAGCTAATGCTTGAGGAATTCCTACTTCTAGTGAATATCCCGCTCTTTTTGACTCAATTATTACAACCCAAAGCTCATCTTGCAACACCAAGACATCAATTTTTCCTCGGATAATAACGCCTTCATCCTCAGATACAATCTGTACCGATTCCTCACTAGCGCTGTAGAAAGGCGGTAGGTAAAACGCTGCTTGATCTAATAGTGGCGACAGCACTACCATTTTTACCATGTCCTCTAACATTGGACGCATGGATAAATTAAAATAGCTTGCCTTTACCTGATCCAAGCGTTGCTTTTCCGTGTCAGTCAGTTGAGGTAAATTTTCTTGCCACTCAGGAAAGAATTGTTCATCTGTGGCCAATTGGATCTGAAATTTTTTCTTCAGATCGTATAGTGTTACTTTGTCAGCTTGAATTATCTGCACCATACAAGCACCAGTATTTGACTTATAAAGATGGTACTACCAGTTTCGCCAGCCGCCCTTAGCAGTTATTTTATCCTGCTCCATGCCCTGACCTTGTAACAAATCTTGATATTGCTTACTACTTGCCCAACGGTCAATTTCGCGGGCGCGTAACACGGGGAGAGGGTGAGTTAACTGAGATGATTGGGCGGATTTGAGGACTTCGCCTAACTCGGTGTTGCTGATATCGTCGTAAGCGCGGGCTTGAGCGACAAAGGCGTCTAGATTGAGTTTAGGGGCTAAAATTGGGGAACCGCCAGCGAGTTTCATCAATACTGACATGACTACTTTTGGTTCTTGGGTAGCTAATAAAGCGGCGCGATCGCAGGTAAACTCAGCACAACGTACCCATTCCAAAAGTTGTGATTGTAATGCTTGGGCGATGACTGCACCAAAATTAGGCACTTGTCCGGCGGCTAGGACTAATAAATTTACCAATGTCAAATAAACACCGTGGTCACATTTGAGGTGTCCTAACTCATGGGCGATAACCGCCTGAATCTCGGCTGGTGTCAGGATATCAATCAAAGAGGTGTGCATGACTACAAACGGCTGCTTACCGCGCATCGCAAAAGTATAAGCATTGGGGGCTGGATGTTGGCGGACGTACAACTGTGGTGGTTCCAAATCCAGAGTTTGGCAAGCGGTCAATAACAGGTTGTGTAAATCAGGTAATTGCTGTTCGCCTACAAGGATGCTAGAGGCGATATTTTCAATATAAAAAATCTGTTCGGCTAGAGGACCAAGTATATTCCGTACCATCATATCGATGCCCGGTATCTGCTTCAGAGCCTTGGTTGCCTCTAAGTCTAGTGGATGACGAAAAGAGTCGGCTTTTAGACCAATTAGCTGAGATGGAGAAGATGACGACATGATGGGTATGGGAGTTACTACCTATTTACAGCCAGTATAACGAATTGTAGAGAAGCGAATCGCCTCTCTACATTCTGTTTCTACATTAGGAAGAAATTACGGCATCAGAATTCATTACACTAGGAGAAATACTAGGAACTGGAGAATCATCAGATACACGCTGCAGTTTAGCGCCTACTTGTTGTAACTTCAGTTCTAGATGTTCATAGCCGCGATCGAGGTGACGCAAGCCTTGAATCGTAGTTTTGCCAGATGCGGCTAAACCAGCGATTACTAATGCCGCCGAAGCACGCAAATCAGTGGCTACCACAGGTGCTCCTGACAAAAATGGTACTCCGCGAATAATTGCGTTATTGCCTTTAAGCCGAATATCAGCGCCCATGCGATTTAACTCGGCGACATGACCCATGCGATTCTCAAACACAGTTTCTGTGATGATACTATCGCCACTCGCAACCGTCATCAAAGCCATTAATGGCGCTTGCATATCGGTCGGGAAACCTGGATAAGGTAACGTTTCGATATCTGTAGCCCGGAAACCTTGCGCCGGTACTACCCGCAAAGCATCAGGTGCTTCAGCAATGACTTTCACACCCATTTCTTGTAACTTTGCTAACACTGCTGTTAAATGGTCGGGGATAACTGGCGACAGAATCAAGTCTGATTGCGTAATCGCCCCAGCTACCAAAAATGTCCCTGCCTCAATCCGGTCAGGAATCACAGTGTAATCGGTAGAATGTAAGCTCGGAACTCCACTAATCTCGATTCTGTTAGTTCCTGCACCTCTAATTTGTGCGCCCATTGACTTACAGAAATTTGCCAAATCAATTACTTCTGGTTCTTGGGCGGCATTTTCAATCACGGTTTCTCCCTCAGCGAGAGTAGCCGCCATCATTAAAGTTTCTGTTGCGCCAACACTGGGCTTATCGAGGTAAATTTTGGCTCCAGTTAACCGGCGCTTATTACCTGTGATGTAAGCATTTACCATGCCATGCTCGATCTGCACATCAGCCCCGAGTGCCTGTAGACCCCGGACATGTAAATCAACTGGACGGTCGCCAATGGCACAACCACCTGGTAAAGGTACTTGAGCAACTCCTAACCGGGCGAGTAGCGGACCGATGACAAAGAAACTTGCCCGCATCTTGCTAACTAGTTCATATGGCGCTAAAGATGTACCAATTACACTAGCATTGACATCAATCGTGTCGCCATGATGCTCTAAGCGCACGCCTAAAGCTAATAAAATATCGCTCATCCGCTGCACATCCGCTAGCGAAGGAACGTTGCGAAGGCGACAATCTCCAGAACAAAGTAAGGCTCCAGCAATTAATACCAGTGCGGAATTTTTCGCACCGCTGATTTTGACGTGACCTTGTAAAGGTTTTCCACCCCATATATGCAAAACTGAGGAGTCTGCTTCAGGTGTTGGTTGCGTATCTAAGATGTTGTGAGAAGCAGTGATATGCCTATCCTCCAAATAAATTAAGTAATTTACACGGTTGAAGTTGGTTTAGATTCTACAGTAAAGATGCAATTTGTCTAGAACGTCTGCATAACCTTTTGGCAGTAATCCTGATAAATTATTTTTTTCATCGTCCGGCGTCAGGTCACAATTGACTAAGTTTGATTTGTCAACTGACTTGAAGCCCTATCAAACCCGATAACAATTAAAAATCTTTTAGACTTTGTTGCAAATATATATACCCAGAGATGATTATGCAAGCTTTTTCTCACTAACCAGAAAATTTTATAACCAAAATAAATATAGTCTGATGTTTCTGATACAAATTACACTTTTTAATGTATAGAGATTTTAATGAACCAATTCGTCTGAGATATTTATTTATTTTCTAGGATGGTATTATAAGTCATTATGTAGTTGTTCGTAGTGGCGCGAAGAGCGCAAATCTCGGAAGGGCTAAAGCCCAACTACGAACAGATTGTGATTTTATGTTGACATAGACCCATAATTAAGCGATTATAAGAAAATGTGAATAAGATACATATTTTGCGGAACTGGCGGAATTGGCAGACGCGCTAGATTCAGGTTCTAGTGCCGCAAGGCTTCCGGGTTCAAGTCCCGGGTTCCGCATCTCGGAAGCAGTGAGTGCTGAGTATGTGTCTTAGCACTCAACACTCAAAACTTTAATTGTGTTAACTAGTTTACAAAACCCTCTCGTCAAGCAAATTCGCAAACTGCATACGGCAAAAGAGCGACGAGAGCAGCAGTCTTTTTTACTCGAAGGTACTCATCTGCTAGCGGAAGCCTGTGCAGTGGATTACCCTTTAGCTGTAGTATGTTGCACGCCTGAATGGCTTACAGCCAATCCCTTACTTTGGGAAACAGCTTGTGGACGTTGCGATCGCCCAGAAATTGTCAGCGCCGAAGTTCTCAAAGCGATCGCCACCACTGTCCAACCAGATGGGGTAGTAGCTACAGCCCAGCGACGCTCAAACCCCGCCAAAATTCCTCATAGTGGCATAGTATTAGCTGTAGAAACAGTGCAAGATCCCGGCAATTTAGGGACGATGATTCGGGCAGCAGCGGCGGCTGAGGCGGCTGGTTTGTGGGTGAGTGGTGATAGTGTCGATTTAGATCACCCGAAAGTGTTACGGGCGTCTGCAGGGCAGTGGTTTCGTCTACCAATGGCAGTTAGTCCAGATTTAATAACCACAGTCCGTGAGAGTCAACAAGCAGGAATGCAAGTAGTAGCAACCTTACCTAGTGCCACGGCGACTTACTGGGAAGTAGACTGGTGCAAACCAACTTTGATTTTATTAGGTAACGAAGGTGCAGGATTATCACCCTCTTTAGCTGCAATGGCAGATAGAAGAGTGAAAATTCCTTTAAGTCCAGATGTTGAGTCGTTGAATGTCGCGATCGCAGCTGCTTTAATGTTGTACGAAGCCCGAAGACAAAAAATTGCTACTCCTGACCGCGCATAAATTCCTCAATATCCGCTGCTGCTTGCTCAAAAGCGGACAACTCGATTGAGGGAGAGGATGGCTGAGGACTTTTGCTCACTTCCGACTTTTCCGGATCTTCTTGGACAATTCCCTCCAATTGCTTAAGGGATTTCATAAAATCTTGGGCGGCGGCTTGGCGGGATTCGTGCTGATTTTGATCCATGATCTTGGCAAAAGTTAGACTCTTCACTGAAACATCTAATATAGATGATGCCATTTACTTGTCAACGAGTATTTACACGGAAATAGATGTAATATTTGCATCCATCTCATAATGTCGCACCCGCAGTTGAGTTGTAAACGGTAAGATCATTTAAATCATCTCGAAACGTGCTTGGAAACAGCGAAGATATTTAGGCTCATAAATTAACCTCATCCCCCGCATCTTGTCGCGATTATAAAACACCTCCTCAACAGCTTCAGCCACCAGATCCATATGTGACTGGGTATAAACACGACGCGGAATAGCTAAACGCACAAGTTCTAACCGAGGATGATAGTGGAGTCCGGTTTCCGTATCGCGACCAGCCGCAACAATTCCCCTTTCCATCGTCCGAATCCCCGCCTCTAAATAGAGTTCTACAGCCAAACGCTGTGCCGGAAATTCTTCTTGGGGAATATGAGGTAAAAAGCGCGTAGCATCCAAATAAACGGCATGACCACCAATTGGGACAACGATCGGAATCTGCCAATCTAGCAGCTTTTGACCCAGATATTCTACCTGTCCGACACGAGCACGAATATGATCGTCTTTAACTGACTCCGTAATGCCGCGTGCCATCGCCTCCATATCTCGTCCCGCCATCCCGCCATAAGTATGTAGACCCTCATAGATCACTACCCGGTTGCGTGCTTCATCGTAAAGGATCGGATTGTTGAAGGCAAGCCAGCCACCAATGTTAACCAGAGCATCCTTCTTACCACTCATAGTACAGCCGTCAGTAAGCGAACAAAATTCGCGTAAGATCGTCGCGATCGGCTTAGAGTGATAATTCTTTTCTCGCTGCTGGATAAAATAAGCATTTTCCACAGCACGAGCAGCATCCAGAAAGATGGGAATATTATAAGTTTGTGCCAATTGACGCACCGCCCGCATATTTGCCATTGATATCGGCTGACCACCTGCCATATTTACAGTCGCGGCGACACTCAGATAGGGAATGTGTTTGGCACCAACTTGCCGAATCAGAGTTTTCAGCTTTTCTAAGTCGATATTACCTTTAAACGGATGTGCTGAAGTTGCATCGTGGGCTTCATCAATAATCACATCCACAAACTTACCCCCAGCTAACTCTTGATGTAGCCGAGTAGTTGTGAAATACATATTACCGGGGATCGAGTCACCAGGTTTAATCAGGATTTGAGACAGAATATGTTCAGCACCGCGCCCTTGATGAGTCGGGACAATATAGCGATAACCGTAATAATTCTGAATTGCTTCCTCTAAGTGGTAAAAACTTTTACTCCCAGCATAAGCTTCATCCCCCATCATCATCCCTGCCCACTGGTAATCACTCATCGCCGAGGTGCCGCTATCAGTAAGCAAGTCAATGTAAACATCTTCCGATCGCAGCAAAAAAGTATTATACCCAGCTTCAGCGATCGCCGTAGCTCTTTCACTACGAGTCGTAATTTTCAGTGGTTCCACCACTTTAATTTTATATGGCTCTGCCCAAGAGCGACGGCGGTTTGGGCGATGCGGTTTGGCGTCGTCGGTCATGGCTTTACTCCTGTTTTTATTTTCATTTTGACAGATTTAACCCTGATGAGCGCTGATAGCAATATTTTTGCTGGCACTAGTCTCTAGGAGGAGGTATAGCAGTGTTCCTAATTCTAATATCGGTTACTACTATTGGATAATAGGCAGTAATTATGGCAACAGAACAAGTTCAATGGCATGAACTCGCACAGCAATTGCGTGTAGACAGCATTCGCGCCACAACAGCTGCTGGTTCCGGTCATCCTACATCTTCCATGTCTTGTGCCGATTTAATGGCAGTATTATTCGCCAAATACCTCCATTACGATTTCAATAATCCTCATTATCCGAATAACGATCACTTTATTCTTTCCAAAGGACACGCTGCACCAGTTCTTTACTCAATGTACAAAGCCGTCGGCGTAATTTCTGACGAAGAGTTACTCTCACTCCGTAAATTCGGCAGTCCGATTCAAGGACATCCCGTACCCGTACTCCCTTGGGTAGATGTTGCCACTGGCTCTTTAGGACAAGGATTGCCTCAAGGAGTAGGTGTGGCTTTAGCCGGACAATATTTAGACAAACTTCCCTATCACATTTGGGTGTTGTTAGGCGACAGCGAAATGGCTGAAGGTTCTGTTTGGGAAGCTTTCGAGCTAGGAGCACATTATAGCCTAGATAATTTGATTGCCATAATTGATGTCAATCGCCTAGGACAACGAGGGGAAACAATGCTGGGATGGAACACCCAAATATATTGTGACCGCGCCAAAGCCTTTGGGTGGGCAGTCATCGAAATTGACGGTCATAACCTAGAACAAATCGACCAAGCTTACGCCGAAGCCGAAAAAACCGTAGGTCGTCCAACTTTAATTGTTGCCAAGACAGTCAAAGGTAAAGGCGTGGCAGCTGTAGCAGATAAAAGTGGATGGCATGGCAAAGCATTTAAACCCGACCAAGCCAAAGACGCGATCGCTGAACTAGGCGGAGAACGCAATATTACCATCCAAGTAGCCAAACCCATAGAGGCAGAACCAGCAGCTACAGGTGTTGCTAAATCACTCCAACTGCCTACCTACAAACTAGGCGATAAAGCAGCGACCCGCAAAGCCTATGGTGACGCCCTCACAGCTTTAGGCGACTCTCGACCAGATATAGTCGCTTTAGACGGAGAAGTCAGCAACTCAACCTACGCCGAAGAGTTCACCAAAGCCTTTCCCAATCGCTACTTTGAAATGTACATAGCCGAACAGCAGCTAGTCGCCGCCGCAGTCGGCTTACAAGTGCGAGGATACAAACCTTTTGCCTCCACCTTTGCCGCCTTCTTCAGCCGCGCCTACGATTTTGTCCGGATGGCAGCAATTTCCCGCGCCAACATCAAACTAGTTGGTTCTCACGCCGGAGTATCGATTGGTCAGGACGGGCCATCGCAAATGGCACTAGAAGACTTAGCAGCTTTCCGCGCCGTGTGTGGCAGTACTGTACTTTATCCCAGTGACGCTAACCAAACAGCCAAGCTGCTAGCCACAATCGTCGATCTCCCTGGTGTAATTTATTTCCGCACCACCCGTGAAGCTACTAACGTATTGTATGAGCCAGAAGAAGAATTTCCCATTGGTGGTAGCAAAGTAATTCGCAGTAGCGATCGCGATCAAGCCATAGTCATCGGTGCTGGTATCACTTTACACGAAGCCATCCAAGCATACGATCGCTTGAAAAAAGAAGGCATCACTGTCCGAGTCATCGACGCTTATTCAGTCAAACCCATCGACAGCCAAACCATCCACCAAGCCGCTCAAGACACCAACGGCAATCTCATCGTCGTCGAAGACCACTGGCTAGAAGGAGGCTTAGGCGCAGCCGTACTCGATACTTTTGCTGGTGTGGACACAGCACCAACTTACACCGGACCACAGTTACGCCTAGTGAAGTTAGGAGTACGGGAAATGCCAACCTCCGGAACACCTGAAGAAATGTTACGTGCGGCTAAAATTGATGCCGAGGCGATCGTTTTGGCGGTGAAGTCTTTGGTTAAGCAGCCTCAGGGGGTGGGGATTTAGGTTCCGAACCACATTAGCGAAGCGCCAGCGCAGCGTTAGCGTCAGCGCAGCGAAGGCGTTAGCCGTTAGCGAAGCCGTCAGGCGTTAGGCGACAGCCGTTAGCCGTCAGGCGTTAGGACGCAAAAGACGCAAAAGACGCAAAAGACGCAAAGGAAGAAAAGAAAAGAAAAGAAGAAAGAAGTAAATAAGTAAATAAGTAGTTTTGGGGTAGAAGGAGATTGAGCGCAGCGTTAGTGCTCGTTGTTAGGCTCACAAGTGTGACACTGTATTGGCATCTAACGCTGCAATGATAGCTTGAGCTTAATTTACCCCAACTAATTTAGCGCTAAGATCCCACAACCGCTCGGCTTTTTCATCATCGCGGGCTTGGGGTGAGACTTTTTGCACAAAGGATTTGCCTTCTTTTTTCTGGCGATTTCCCCAACTCCAGTAAGCACCGGATTGTTTATAATCGGGATCGGCGACGACTACTGCTACGCGATCGCCTGCTAATTCTTGAGATACATACCCGCCGGTGATATATTTTTGGAATTTGGGGAAAAGTTTCTGAAACAAGGGATAGTGGTTACGGAATAAGGGTGTTTCGGCAACACATCCAGGATAGAGAGAACTAAAGGTAATCCCAGTTGTTGCGTGATAGCGTCGGTGTAACTCCCGCATCGTCAGCACATTACAGACTTTGCTGTCTTTATAAGCTTTAACTGGCTCAAATTTTTTGTCATCAATCATCACATGATCGCCTTTAAATCCAGCCGCAAACCCATCCAAATTACCTAAATCTGGACGCGGCGGAATTTTCCCCCCTAACTCGTCTGGATTGTGTGTCACAGTGCCCAAAATTACTAATCGCCGATCCGCTGCCGGAGAATTCTTTAGATCCTCAAGCATCAAATTACACAGCAGAAAATGCCCTAAGTGATTCGTAGCTACACTCAATTCATAGCCATCGACACTCCGTAGTGGTTCTTTCAACAAAGGCATGTAAATAGCAGCATTACACACCAAAGCATTTAAAGACTTACCACTTGCGCGAAAATCACGCACAAACTGGTGAACACTCTCTAAAGAGGCTAAATCCAGATGCATAATCGTGTAACTATCCGGCGACATCCCCACCTCTTCCGCCGCAGAGAGAGTCTTCGCTAAATCCCGACAAGCCATAACTACATGCCATCCAGCTTGCGAAAGAGATCTCGCCGCTTGTAAGCCGACTCCAGAAGAAGCACCTGTGATCACGACAGTTGATTGATGTAGTTCCATACTCAAACCTAGAGAGCGCACAATATTCTATTTTATCTGGGAGAGGGGATATTTTGAAACGCGGAGGAGCGCGGAGGTGGCGCCGAGTATCGCAGAGAACTCCGCGTACCTCTGCGTTACCTTTGCGTCCCTTTGCGTTTTTTTATTTCTTAATCGGATTCATCCTCGTCTCCAACCAGCTAAATGCTTGAGAGGAAATTAAGGTGAGACATAAATAGACTAAGGCTACCGCTGCGTAGATTGCAAATGGTTGATAATTCTCGGCGACAATTAACTGTCCTTTACGGAATAGGTCTTCAAAGCCGATGACTGCGACTAGGCTGGTGTCTTTTAGCATGGCGATGAATTCGTTGCCTAAGGGTGGTAACATCCGTCGCAAGGCTTGGGGAAAGATGATGTGGCGCATTGTTTCTCTTTCTCCTAGTCCTAGGGATTCGCCGGCTTCTGTTTGTCCTTTATCTATTGATTGAATCCCGGCGCGGACAATTTCGGCAATATAGGCGGAACTGTTGAGGGTTAAGGCGAGGATAGAGGCGCTAAATTGATCGAATCGGAATGGTAAGCCCAATCCTTGAAGAATCGGCGGGATGCCAAAATAGATCATGAATATTTGTACTAGTAATGGTGTCCCTCGAAAGAAGTCTACATATGCTCTGGCTAACCAGCGAATCGGCATAGAAGACGCAAGGCGGGCAATTCCAATTAAAGAACCGCCGATTAATCCTAGTATTATTGAGAGTATTGTCAGTTGCAGGGTGATTAATCCGCCTGTTAGTAATGCCGGTAAGGCTCTGACTATAATTCCGAAGGATGCGAAGAAGGCTCCGACGCCTGTTGTTGTTGTTTGATCTGCATAAGGTGATTTGTCTGGTAGTTGGGGTGGTTCAGCATTAAACCACTTTTGGTAAATTTGCCGATAGGTACCATTTTTGATGACTGTTGCTAAGCCTTGGTTAATTAGTGCTAAGTTGGGCGAACCAATGGCTGTGGGAATGCCATAATATTCTTCGGTTAGAAGTGTTCCGGCGATTTTGATTCCTTGGAGATTGCCGCTTTTGATTGCGTATAGGGTGACGGGCGCATCGTTAATTACTGCGTCTACATTGCCGTTGGCTAGTTCTTGTAAGGAAAGCGGCGCAGAGTCAAATGTACGAATTTTGGCTCCGGGAATACTTTTGGCTTTTTCGGCTCCCGTTGTGCCAATTTGAATGGCAATTTTTTTATTTTTTAAAGAGTCAAAGTTTGTAATGTCTTGATTTTCTGACCGGACGGCGATCGCTAGTCCTGATTTAAAGTAAGGTCGGGAAAAGGCTACAGCTTTGGCGCGGGCTTCGGTAATTGTAATTGAACTAATCGCGGCATCCACTGTTCGGGCTTGTAATGCGGGAATGATGCCATCAAATGGGACACTTTGAAAGTTGACTTTGAAGTTGGCGGCTCCGCCAATTGCATTCATTAAATCAAAGGAGAATCCTTGTCCTTGATCACCGGGACCTTGAAACTCGAAGGGTGGAAAGGCGGGTTCGGTGGCGACTTTTAAGGTTTTTTCTCCGCCACTGGCTGGGGGATTTAGACTACAACCGCCCAGCAATAGGCAACTCAAAACGACGACTACAGCAATGTGTAGCCAACGTCTCATCAATCTGGTCATGGTTTTACTCCTATTTAGTCTGGGCGGTTTGTTACATTACAATCAATTTAGTACAGATAATATCGGAAATGGAAAATTCCCAGCGGGCGATCGCTTTTGAAAATCTCGAAAAGAGTTTTGGCACTCTCAAAGTACTGCAAGGAATTAGTGGCGAAATTAACCGGGGCGAAGTTGTGGCGGTGATCGGTTCTTCTGGTTGTGGTAAGAGTACTCTTTTACGGTGTTTTAATCGTCTGGAAATCATCAATTCTGGATATTTGATGGTCGATGATATTGAGTTATCCCGTCAGGATTTTGATTTCTCACAATTGCGGCAACTGCGAACTAAGGTGGGAATGGTGTTTCAGCAGTTTAACCTGTTTCCTCACTTGAGCGTTTTGGAAAATTTGACTCTCGCTCCTCGGAAGGTGTTGGGCAAATCTGCCAAAGAAAGTGCTACAGTCGCAGGTTTCTATTTGGAGAAGGTGGGTTTGTTTGATAAGGCTGCAAGTTATCCCGATCAGCTTTCTGGTGGACAAAAGCAACGTGTGGCGATCGCTCGCAGTTTGTGCATGAATCCGCAAATTATGCTGTTTGATGAGCCGACTAGTGCTTTAGATCCGGAACTTGTGGGTGAGGTTTTGCAGGTGATGCAGCAATTGGCTAGTGAGGGAATCACGATGGTGGTGGTGACTCATGAGATGCAGTTTGCGCGTGAGGTTGCTCATCGGGTGATTTTTTTGGATCAGGGTCAGGTGGTGGAACAAGGGGTGGCGCGTGAGGTTTTGAGTAATCCGACTAGTGATCGGTTACGGGGGTTTTTGAGTCGCTTGAATATTCGGGGGTGATTTTTGAAACGCAAAGGGGCGCTGAGGTGGCGCTGAGGGGCGCTGAGGTTAGGTGGAGACGGAAGTTTTGGGCGAAGGTTTGGGCTAGTTGGGGGCGGAGTTGTTGGGGGGTGATTTCTGGGAGCCATTGGGTTAGGCTGGCTACGGGTTTGTCGGCGATTCCGCAGGGGGTTATTTGTTGGAAGCCGGTTAGGTCGGGGTTGACGTTGAGGGCGAATCCGTGCATTGTGATCCACTTTTTGACTTTGATACCGATGGCGGCGACTTTTTTTCCTTCTATCCAGACTCCTGTTAGTCCGGGGATGGTTTCTGCTGGTAGGTTGTAGGTTTTTAGGGTTTGGATGATTACTGTTTCTAGTTGGCGTAGGTACCAGTGCAGGTCTTGGCGGTGATATTTTAGGTTTAGGATTGGGTAGCCTACTAGTTGTCCGGGACAGTGATAGGTGACTTCGCCTCCTCTTTCTATTTGCACTACTTCGTGTTTGTTTGGATCGAGGTTTTTGTAGTATTCGTCTAGTCCTCCTTTTTTTATGGTGTAAACGGGTGGGTGTTCTAGGAGAATTAATACGTCATCTAGATTTGGGTTGTTGACTCGCTCGTTGAGGAGCGAGCGCTGCCACGCTAAAGCTTCGTTGTATGGTATCAATCCTGGACAATCGTTTAGCCAACATTGGCGTTCTGGTGTGCTCATAATATGATTTTGAAGGAAAGTCAATTGTAATTGTTACTTAATTCAGCGATTAGCTAGTATACTAAGTGGGCAAGTGTCAACTAATGCAAAGGATTTTGAAGGAAAGTCAACGAAATTAGTTGTTGTGTACAGAAGGTGCTATGAATGAATGTATAACTTCAATGGTGATGGGAGCAACAACGCGGGCGAAAACCACCACGCCAAGCACAAAAGAAAACTAACCTGTCTGATGGTTCCTCGGTGCTACAGGATGCAGTTTGGGTGAAATTTCTAGCAATGAGCTTTGCTTTGATATTGTGAGATCAGTGAAGTCTTGTATACTAAAAGTCACCTGTTAGCTTTTTATCCTCATTACCGGCACTTCGGATATTTGTCACAGTTAGTACTGCTAGTAGCGGGATAAGCCGCTCTATTCGTTTCATCTAAATCAATTTCGCATCACAAATCAGAGTGGGGGATTTTACATGAAGCTTGTCATCCACGGCAAAAATATCGAAATCACCGATGCTATTCGGGAATACGTGCATCAGAAGATTGAAAAGGCTGTTAGTCATTTTCAAAGTATGACAACTGAGATCGACGTTCATTTGAGCGTAGCTCGTAATCCTCGCATCAGTACTAGTCAGGCGGCAGAAGTGACAATCTATGCCAATGGCGGTGTAATCCGCGCGGAGGAACAAAGTGAGAGTCTCTACGCTAGTATCGATTTAGTTGCCGACAAGATTGCGCGTCAATTACGTAAATATAAAGAACGTCGTCAAGATAAAAAAGCTAATGTGCCGACTGCTGAGGTGGTACCAGATTTATTGGTAACGGATTTAATTGGCGATCGCACTCCAGAATTGCCGAGCGAGGTTGTTCGCACTAAATATTTTGCCATGCCACCAATGACTTTAGATACAGCTTTGGAACAGCTGCAAATGGTTGGACATGACTTTTATATGTTCCGCAATGCGGAAACGGATGAGATTAATGTGATTTATGAACGTAACCACGGTGGTTATGGTGTGATTCAACCGCGTCATAGTAACGGTCACGCTAACGGTAATAACGGTAAGAATGGTAAGACAGCCCACGCCAATGCTGTTACCGATAAAATCTACAACACTAAGTAAGGTTCGTAGTTGCGCTAAAGCGCAGTGGCTCTTTTGCACTAAAGTGCAACTACAAACACTACCACTTTTTATAGGAAAGGAATTTTCCAGACATGATCACTTTGACGCGATCGCCTTTGGGGTCTACTTCTTTCTCTATATCTAAGGTAAAATCGATCGCACTCATAATGCCGTCGCCAAACTTTTCATGAATCACTTCTTTCATTGGCATCCCATAAACCTGCATGATCTCATAGAAACGATAGATTAACGGATCGGTCGGAACTAATGGACCGAGACCTTTGACCGGATATTCTGTCAGTTTCTCAGCGTGAATCGCGTCTAATCCTAAAGCATCGATAATCTGCTTGGCTTCAGCTTCTGTGGCGCTGGCTTGACGGTAGAACACTGCTGCAATCCAAACTTCATCACGGAGGAGGATTTTTTCTAAGTCGCCAAAGCTGAGTCCTTTGTCTTTTTTGGCGCTTAAAAGTACCTGAGTGATTTCGGGAATAGACATGAAAAATCTCCTAAGAGTCAGACTTGAAGGCTTGATTTAGTCATCTTGCCGATCGTGATTATAGAGGCTGAGTTCTACTTTTTTCGTACACTATCTGACAAAATTGTGGGAAATTTGCTACTTTTATCACATAACTAAAGTCCCTACATATTTGGGTGATTTGTGAGAAAATAGAACAGTAGCGTTCGTTGGCGATCGCGAATGAGAAGAGTATGGCAAAGTTTAATTAAGGTCTTTTCTTCGCGTCCAGTACCCAAAACGGATGACATTGCGGCTGAATACAAGGTTTGGCGCGAAAGATTTTTATGGCAAAGATTGCGCCTCTGGTTTTGGTTGGCGCTAATTTGCGTTTTCAGCTTCACGTTGAGAGACCTTTATGACGCTTTTTTCCCGTTGCGAGAACTAGAATTTATTCCCCAGGCATTGCGCTCGCAATCATTGGTGATCAATGGTATCATGCTTTCGGGGATATTTATTTGTTTAACTTTACATGCGACTAGGTTTGGTCAGCGCCGTCCTGGGGTGCTGTTTTTATACCTATCTTGGTCGGTCACAATCACGGAACAGATTTTTGCGACTCTGAATCATTTTGCGCTTCCAGCAACTATGACTTGGTCGCTATTATTTTTGAGTCAAGCGACATTTATTCCGATTCGTTGGCAATTACATCTAGTATCGCAGTTAGGCTTGCTAATCTACTATTTTGGTGTAAATACAATTTTAGGATTGCAGCCACCACCACAAACTTATCAACAAACTTATAGTGTTACTTTAATTCTATACTTGCTATGGTTATGTGTAATTTGTAACTTTGGAGTTTATCTCTACGAGCGACTGCAATTTCGTGAGTTTAATGCCCGCAAAGAGTTAGAGGCGGCATACCAAAAATTAGAAGTTGCGGAAGTGAAATACCGAGGTATTTTTGAGAACGCAGTGGAAGGAATTTTTCAAAGTACTAACGGACGTTATATTACTGTTAATCCTGCCTTGGCGCGGCTTTTTGGCTACTCTTCACCAGAAGAAGCGATCGCTTTAACTAACTTAGAGCAAGTGTATGTCGATCCTCAACGCCGTCGAGAATTTATCCAGTTGATGGAAGCGCAAGATAGTATCTCTGGGTTTGAGTCACAGGTTTATCGTCAAGATGGTAGTATTGTCTGGATTTCGGAAGCGGCTTATGTAGTGCGCGATCGCGGCGGCATGTATTATGAAGGTGTAATTGAAGATATCACCCAGCGCAAGCAGGCTGAAGAAGCACTACGCGTATTTTTCCATGCTGTTTCCCATGACTTACGTAACCCAGCATTAGGAATGATGATGGTGTTAAAGAATTTGCTGCGTCAGCCAGGAGCAGAAATATCTGTGTCACGCTTAATTTTAGAGCGGATGGTACAAAGTAGCGATCGCCAGCTAAATTTAATTAACTCTTTGATGGAAACTCATGTCAATGAAGTGCAAGGAGTTGTCTTACAGAAAGAATTGGTGGTATTGAGTGAGATTGCGAGTAGTGCGATCGCGGACTTAGAGCCAACGCTAGTCCAAAATCAAACAAATTTAATTAATTTAATCACCGCAGATTTACCATTAGTAAATGCCGATCCTACGCAACTATGGCGAGTATTTTCTAACCTAATTGCCAATGCTGTCAAACATAATCCACCAGCATTAAATGTGACAGTCACCGCTCTAGTACGCACAAAGATAATTTATTGCACAGTCGAAGACAATGGCGTTGGGATGAGCCAAGCCCAGTGCGAGCATCTATTTGACTTATATTTTCGCGGTTCTTACTCCCGCAATACTTTGGGATTAGGATTGGGATTATATTTATGCAAACAAATAATCACCGCCCACGGGGGTGACATTGGCGTGAAAAGTACATTGGGAGCCGGGTCAACTTTTTGGTTTACATTACCTTGTGATTAAAATCTTTGCAGAGGATAGACTGAGCGGACTTCACCATTACGCCGAATGACAGCTTCGCCATTGCCAACTTCGACCAAAGTCCAACCGCTTGCGCCAATACCTTCGCCGATTTGTACTGGGTGAGGTACACCTTCAATATCAAACAAAGCAGCAGATTTAGCCCCTAATTCCAGAACTCCTTTGAGCATGTATTTGGGAGTAATCACACTCGGTGTAGCCAGAGCAATTTTTTCCGGTGCTGGTGGTGGTGAGGAAGGTGGGAGGGCGATGGGGAGTTGGGGTAATACTGAAGGGTGAAAAGCAACAACTTGAGGGACTACCACAGGTTTAGTGGCTGGACGCATTGCTGAGAGGGAGGGTAGCGGCGGCTGAGTTTTTGGTACTTCATGTACCGGATGCTGTGATAATTGTTGCGTTGGTAATTGTAAGGAAGGAAGGGCTGGAGGCGCGTAATTTAGTGGCTGCGGCGGCTGATACATGGGGATGTATAGTCGCTCAATTAAGGGCTGTGTTGCGGAAGACTGATTGGCTGAGTTAGCACCTGGGATTGGTGGTAAGCCAATGCTGACTTTTGCCGCAGTTTGATTGTTTGTCGGCTTTTGGTGGTCAATTGCTGCGAGAGATTGCTCGATGTAGTTAACCAAATCTGCTTGAACTTCAACTTTATTCTGTACGGCGTTCGAGGCTGATTTAGCCATGATGAGACGGTTGAAGGCTCCTTGGTTAGTCAACCAGAACATCAGCGCTACCGTCGCCACAGACGCGATTGTGCCAAGTGAAAGGATGGGACTGAACCACGGACGAGAAGGTCTGCGGGAGCGTTTTTTCGTCAACCGAGTGTTTTTCACGACAACGGTACTCAATTGGCTGTATCTCGCTGGCGGAGTAGGTTGCACGGGAGACATGACCATATTGGACGTGATGGTTCGCGATCCTGTTTGTGGCTGATATTCAGGTTTTGCTGGCTGGGTTGGGAGGTTGTCGCTACTATCGAGAATCTGGTCGAGATCGGAAAAAATGTCGTTCATTAAGCCATCAGCACAGTTATCCATCGTCCATGACTGGGGAGTGATGAATTCTGATGACTCAGAAACAATTTGATTGGTACTAGCTTCTTGAGACATAAAGTTTAGGGATTGGGGATTTTGGTTTGATGACATCTCAAATGCCAAATCCTGGCTAAATAGATTTTTGGCTCTCGGTATCAAATTACACTTTAAAGATTGAACTTTTGATGATGGCGATCACGCAGAATATGTCATTAATCATACCGACGGAATACTCCATCATCCTACTATACTCCCATATCTCGGGGTTGATGTTAAGCCAACGCTGGTAACTCTGTCTGAGTCTTGGTTTTACGCAATTCCAGATATAGCAATAGGGCGTTGACATCAGCGGGGTTGACACCACCAATTCGGGCTGCTTGTCCGATGGTGAGTGGTTTAACTTGGCTGAGTTTTTCTCTGGCTTCTTTGGATAAAGTTTGAATTTCGCTGTAGTCTAAATCGAATGGTAGTGGACGATTCGCTTGGCGGGAAATTTGGTCGATTTGGTTCTGCTGACGTTGCAAATAGCCAGAATATTTAATATCGATTTCCGCACCATCTCTTTCCGCTTGGTTGAGTTCTGGGTTGCCTAATCCGTGTCTATTTAAGTCAACGTAATGCAATCCTGGACGGCGCAATAACTCGGAAAGGGTGATTGAGCCTCTGATTGTTTGTTGGGTATCGGCGCTAATCGCCATTCCCACGGAGGAATGCTCTTTAATACGTGTAGTGTGCAGCCGTTCCTTTTCGGCGGTGATATTTGCCTGTTTGTGGTTAAACAATTCCCAACGGCGATCATCAATTAAGCCAATTTCTCGCCCTAATGGTGTCAGGCGTTGGTCAGCATTATCGGAGCGCAAAATTAATCGATACTCAGATCTACTCGTTAGCATTCGGTAAGGCTCCCGTAAATCTTTAGTACAAAGGTCATCAATCAACGTTCCTAGATAACTTTGTTCACGCGCAAACACAATCATCTGTTGATTCTGAGCAAATCGCGCGGCGTTGATTCCGGCGACGATTCCTTGGGCTGCGGCTTCCTCATAACCAGTGGTGCCGTTTATTTGTCCGGCACAGAATAACCCGGAGATTTTCTTAGTCATGAGTGTCGGATAACACTGCGTGGCAGGTAAGTAATCATACTCGACTGCATACGCAGGTCTAAGCATCACAGATTGCTCTAAACCCGGAAGACTACGGAGCATCTGTAACTGAATATTTTCTGGTAAACCTGTGGAAAACCCTTGAATGTAAAGTTCCGGTGTATCTCTTCCTTCCGGTTCAATAAATATCTGATGGCTTTCCTTATCGGCAAAACGGACAATTTTATCTTCAATGCTGGGACAGTAGCGCGGTCCTTTCGCTTCTACCCAACCGCCATATACTGGCGACAAATGCAAATTTTCTTTAATCAAGCGATGGGTTTCAGGTGTAGTGCGGGTGAGATAACAAGGCATTTGTTCTCTTTCCACCCAGACAGTCGGATCAAAACTAAACCAACTCACATTTTCATCGCCCGGTTGTGGTTCTAATTTGGTGTAGTCTAGCGATCGCTTATCTACTCGTGCTGGTGTCCCTGTTTTTAAGCGTCCAGTTTCAAAACCCAAATGCTGTAGAGTTTCCGTCAAGCCTACAGCCGCAAATTCTCCCGCCCGTCCCGCAGCCATTGACTTGTTACCAACCCAAATCTGACCGCCTAAAAAAGTCCCTGTCGTCAGGATTACCGCTTTCGATTCAAAAGCAACCCCAAAGTAAGTTTGGACACCAACCACATCATCGTTAGCACCCAACACCAAGTCAGTCACCATCGCTTCGCGGATTGACAGATTGGCTTGATTTTCCACAATCGTTTTCATTACCGCCGCGTATTCCCGCTTATCTGTCTGGGCGCGTAATGCCCAAACTGCTGGTCCGCGCGAGGCGTTAAGAATCCGTTTTTGCAGGTAAGTAAGGTCTGTAACTTTACCCATTTCGCCACCCAAGGCGTCTACTTCATGGGTTAGCTGAGATTTGGCTGGCCCTCCGACTGCGGGGTTGCAAGGTTGCCAAGCAATTTTATCTAAGTTGAGTGTCAATAAGAGAGTGCGACAGCCCAAACGTGCCGCAGCCAATGCGGCTTCACACCCCGAATGTCCAGCACCAACGACGATGACATCGAAAGTGTCTTGAAATTCTACGGTAGAGGGCGATTCCCCTGGTCGGGATAGTTTCGCTTCACGCATGGTGATGATTCAATTACATACTGGGACTCAACTTTAATTTTAACCGTTATATATAGGTAAAAGTTGTTTAATTTCTATTCTCTCGCCACTTAAAAATGAACCGGATTTTTTCTCGAATTGCAATGATGGCAATCCTGGTTTTTACTGTGATTGCACTTGTTGCTAGTAATTCATATACATCCAGTAAAGTCAAAGCGACAGCAAGCATTGATAGTTGCTCCCAAAATGGGAAGACGCGCAACTTAAATCCTAAGTGTACTAATCCTCTGATCCCTACACCAGCACCTACTACACCCAACCTCAAACTACCACCACCAGAACGCTTTTTAGAAGCTATTGCTGGCAAATTATCACCCATGCCGACATCAGGCAGTTTTGAATATATTTTACTGCGACAATACGGAGCAATATTTCTGAATCCAGAATCCGGAATTAAACTACCGCCAACAGTAATTTTTGCCAACGAGCAACAAGCTAAGGATTTTCAATCACATCTGACAATGGCACCAGTTAAGGATGCAGATAACTGTTATTTACAAAAACCGGCAGCTGATGCTCTCAATCTGGCGCGAGGGCAAACTTCAATTCCGTTAAAATCTGGTTATGGCAGGGGAGATTGTACGCGTACTTTTGCTACCCATTTGGGGTTTTGGCAAAAATATGCTAACAGTCAAACTTTAGAACGAGTGCGTCGCGGTCAAGACATGGCAATTCTCAGTACCGTTGCACCACCTGGATCGTCACAACATATTTTTGGTTTAGCTATAGATTTACGTGTCGAAAATCAAACTCAAAGAGCCATTCTTGCTCAGCATGGTTGGTTTCAAACTGTCGAAAAGGATTCACCCCATTGGACTTATGTTGGTCTATCGACGGCGCAATTACAACAATTTGGCTTTAAAAATAAAAGCGATCGCGGTATCCCTTATTGGGTGACGCCACTGTAAGCGAATTTTGAGATAATGAATAAATATTAAGCTGGAAGGAAAATTGGCATGAGCCAGACTGCGATAAATTTAGCGGCGATCGCGATCTTTTTGATTACGCTATCTACTTTACTTGGCCCATTAATTAACTTGTCACCGACAATCCCAGCGATCGCCACCTTTACAATCTTGGGAATCGCCACTCTTGATTCTTTCAGCTTTCAAGGAATGGGAGGTACTGTGATTTTAGATTGGATTGCAGGCTTTGACCCAGAACATCGAGAGCGCGTCGCCCACCACGAGGCTGGACATTTTCTGGTGGCGCACTTGTTAGGTATTCCTGTCACAGGTTACGCCCTCACCGCCTGGGAAGCACTCAAACAAAAGCAATCAGGACAGGGTGGTGTCAGCTTTGATGATAGTGAATTAGCATCCCAACTTGAAAGCGGCACAATTAGTGCTCACTTACTAGATCGTTACTGTACGATTTGGATGGCGGGGATCGCGGCGGAAAACCTGGTTTATGACAATGCGGAAGGTGGTGCTGACGATCGCGGTAAATTAGCTGCAGTTTTGAGTGGACTCAAATTTTCCGAGGCTGCGGGCGAGATGAAACAACGGTTTTGCGCTCTCCAAGCCAAAACTATGCTGCATAAAAATTGGGAGACATACCTGGCTCTAGTCAAAGCCATGCAGCAACGAGCAACAGTCATAGAGTGCTTGCAAGTAATTCAACCATATGTTAACTAGATACAGCCTCAACTACAGAAACGTCATTCTTAGCCTCTTCGCAACCAAGAGCTTGGTTACGTCCGGAAGCTTTAGCCTGTAACAGGTACTGATCGGCGCGATACAACAGGCTTGATCCCTTGGCGTCATCTTCATCGCGGAGGCAAGAAGCACCGAGACTAATTGTCACATCAATTGACAGATCCTCGTTGATTGCGAAACGTTGCTCCCCAATCAAATGATTGAGGCGTTTTGCCACCAGTAAAGCTTCTTCACAACTAGTGTTACCGAGTATCACCACAAATTCTTCCCCGCCATAGCGGAAAGGCGTGTCTTGAAACCGCATATTGTGGCGCAAACGTGTACATAGCAATTGTAGGACGCGATCGCCGACTAAATGCCCATAAGTATCATTCACACTCTTGAAGTGATCCACATCTAAAATAATCAGGCTCAATGGCGTACCATGAGAGCGCGATTTTTGAATTTGTCTGGGTAAATCCCATTCAAGTGCCCGCCGATTATTCATTTCCGTCAGCGGATCGGCAAGAGCGATGGCTGAGAGCAAATCGTTTGTCCGCATCATATCCCGGTATTTTTGAGATTTACGGTTCGCCACATTCAAATGAGCCAGGAGCAGGCGATCTATTGGGGATAGTGTAGCATCTTCGAGTGGTTTATCTGTTGATCTTTGCCAAATATAAGCATCTGCTCCCTGCTGCAGTGCAACTGAAGTCACCTCAAATTCCCACTCCCAGCCGTGTTTATTTCTCTGGGTTAATAGCTGAGGTCGATCCTCCCAGAGAATG
This sequence comes from Cyanophyceae cyanobacterium, assembly GCA_038214545.1. Lineage (GTDB taxonomy): Bacteria > Cyanobacteriota > Cyanobacteriia > Cyanobacteriales > Nostocaceae > JBBQRU01. Next base: position 50,438 of record JBBQRU010000003.1, read on the forward strand.
GAATAAATCCAAGCTAGCTTTGTTTGCATTTTGAGCCAACGACACAATTCCAGACTGCCATCTAAGCTTGCTTGCATCAGCAAGACATCCGGCGGTGTCGTTTGAATTTGTGACAGCGCCTGATTAAGATTAGTGGCAATTTCTACCCGATGAGCGCTCGCATCACGAATCTGATCTGGAAGTGTTGCCAGAAAGTGATCACTTCCAAAGACCAGAATTGAAATGTTCATTGCTGTGCTTTTTGCTTAAGTTAAACGTCAACGACATGATTGAAAGTTAAACCTACTTTCAAAGAAGGTGGTAATAACGCATATGGCTAGTATTTTGGGAAGAGGGCAATAACCCAGACTCCATTCTCTTACTTTTGGATGCATATGCAAATACCACTTTTAACCCCCTCTTTATATGTTTTGTTTACTACAGTCAGTAGTGTCTGGGCTTCTGATACCTAATGTCTGATTTGATAATCACGAAGTAAATCAGTACAAACACTGAATTTTTTTTTTGGTAGAAAAAGAATTACGCGAATTCTCCGAGATTATTTTTTTAAGTGTTGCCGAAAATCAAGCCGCATAATCCCTATATTTTCAACTTAAGGGGGTAAAATAATTTGCCCTAATCTCTGTACAGATTGTATTTTTCATTAGTGAGCCAAAGTTGAACTTTGATGTCGTCATTGTCCGTAATAACCGAGTCTGTATGGTAATAATAAAAAATTAATAAATTTATGAGAATTCTCCCAAAACCAGAAAAATGTCCGGTGGATCGGGTGAGAACTAGGCAAATCAACAATCTTTTATTTGTAACTTAGAAACGCTGCCCGGTCTGACTGATTTACCCATACAGGGGCAAAATTTAATCAATTTTTACATAAAGATTCTTCCGTAAGATACTAAAGCAATGAGTTAGTGAAAAATGTCTTGCTTCTAGTATTCGGGAAAGGTAATCATCACCTACCATCATAAAATAGACACTTTTACCTCTCCCTGGTAGATAGATACCTAGTACCCGTCGATCGTGTAACCTGCCGCTGTAATCGCTTGCTTAATTGTTTCCTCAGAAGCAGCAGATTCTACAGTTACAGTCTTCGCTTTGACATCGACATCTACCTTGGCGTCCGGTTCCATTGTGTGAATAGATTCAGTAATTGACTCTGCACAGCCATCACACGAGATATTTGGAACTTTCATTTTGAGTGCCATAATTTACCTAGTTTCTCTTGCGGAATTATTTATCAAAACTGATTTTAACGATCAAGGTGAAATTTACTCATCCTGCTAAAAGCATAATTATCTATACTGAGGCTGAATGTAGTAATTAGAGGCACGGCGATGCTCGTAGTATTTCAAGCCGCTATAGGGATGGGTCGTAAATCAGGAATTTGATACGATAGAATTAAGCACAAATAGCCGTGTCCTATAACTTTCATTCCCAACCATGCCTTCAACTTCCCGACTCGACGGTAGCAAAATTCGGCAAAAATTCCTCGACTTCTACGCCCAGCAGGGACACCAAGTTCTCCCCAGTGCTTCTCTGGTACCAGAAGATCCAACCGTGCTACTGACGATCGCGGGGATGTTGCCATTTAAACCGATTTTTTTAGGACAAAGAACAGCCGAGTTCAAACGTGCTACCACATCTCAAAAGTGCATCCGCACCGACGACATCGAAAACGTCGGACGCACCGCCCGTCACCACACATTTTTTGAGATGTTGGGAAATTTCAGCTTTGGTGATTATTTTAAATCTCAAGCGATCGCCTGGGGTTGGGAAGTGTCAACCGTTGTTTTTGGTTTACCCAAGGAACGCCTCGTTGTCAGCGTTTTTGAAGACGACGACGAAGCCTTTGCTATTTGGCGCGATCAAATCGGCGTCAGCGAAGCCAGAATCAAGCGCATGGGCGCAGATGATAACTTTTGGGTATCTGGCCCCACAGGTCCGTGTGGCCCTTGTTCGGAAATTTATTACGATTTTCACCCGGAACGCGGTGATGAAAACATCGACTTAGAAGACGATACCCGGTTTATCGAGTTTTATAACCTGGTGTTCATGCAATACAATCGAGATGCCGATGGTAAATTAACCCCACTGCAAAACAAAAACATCGACACTGGAATGGGTTTAGAGAGGATGGCGCAAATCCTCCAAGAAGTCCCCAACAATTATGAAACTGATTTAATTTTCCCGATTCTGCAAACAGCAGCGACAATTGCGGGAATTGACTACGCCACAAGTGACGAAAAGACAAAAACATCCCTTAAAGTCATTGGCGATCACATCCGCGCTGTAGTCCACATGATTGCCGATGAAATCCACGCCTCCAATGTCGGACGCGGTTACATCGTGCGGCGCTTGATTCGCCGTGTCGTCCGTCATGGCAGATTAATTGGGATTGGGAGTGAATTTACCACTGAAGTAGCCGAGACCGCGATCGCCCTAGCAGAATCCGCCTATCCCAACGTGCGGTTGCAAGCTGAGGAAATCAAAACCGAGTTACAACGGGAAGAATCCGCCTTCCTGAAAACTTTGGCACGCGGTGAGAAACTTTTAGAAGAAATCATCCAAGACTTAAAAAAACAAAACCAAACCCAGATGAGTGGTGAAAGTGCTTTTACCCTCTACGACACCTACGGTTTTCCTTTAGAACTTACCCAAGAAATTGCCGCAGAAAACGTTCTGACAATTGACGTTGACGCCTTTGCGATGGAGATGGAAAAGCAGAAAACCCGAGGTAGAGAAGCACGAGAATTCATCGATCTCACAGTCCAAGGCTCCCTCGACACCTTAGCTGAGCATATCCAGGTTACAGAATTCCTGGGTTACTCTCAAGCTTCTAGCCCTGCCAAAGTCGAAGTACTACTAGTTGATGGCAAATCAGTCGAATCCGTAGAAGCTGGGATAGAAGTGCAGATAGTTTTAGACCAAACACCATTTTATGCGGAGTCTGGGGGACAAGTCGGCGATCGCGGTTATATCTCCGGTGACAACGTATTAATACGCATTGAAGACGTGAAAAAAGAGTCAGAATTTTTTGTACATTTTGGTCGCGTCGAACGCGGAAGTCTAAAAGTAGGCTCAAGCGTCACCGCCCAAATTGATCGCGCCTGTCGCCGTCGCGTCCAAGCCAACCACACCGCAACTCATTTGTTGCAAGCAGCTTTAAAAGAAATTGTCAGTGACTCCATCTCTCAAGCAGGATCGCTTGTCGCCTTTGATCGCTTGCGCTTTGACTTTAACTCTCCACGGGCACTCACACCAGAAGAAGTACAACAAGTTGAAGAAAAAGTCAATACTTGGATTGCGGAAGCACATGCAGGAACAACCGAAATCTTACCCATAGCCGAAGCCAAAGCCAAAGGCGCAACTGCGATGTTCGGCGAGAAATATGGTGACTCCGTGCGAGTATTAGACTTTCCTGGCGTATCAATGGAACTGTGTGGCGGAACTCATGTGACCAACACAGCAGAAATTGGCGTATTTAAGATCGTCTCCGAAACCGGAGTAGCTTCAGGAGTGCGCCGGATCGAAGCAGTCGCCGGACTATCAGTATTAGACTATCTCAACGTCCGAGATAAAATCGTGCGCGAATTAAGCGATCGTTTCAAAGTCAAACCCGAAGAACTACCCGATCGCATCACAACCTTACAAACCGAAGTCCGCACCACCACCAAAGAACTAGAGCACCTAAAAGCGCAACTAGCGATCGCTAAATCTGATAATCTGCTCCAAACAGCAGAAGCCATTGGCGAACACCAAATCCTGGTCGCCCAGATGGAAGACGTCGATCCAGAATCCTTAAAAACAGTCGCCGAACGCCTGCTACAAAAACTGGGAAATGGAGCTGTAGTCCTAGGTTCTGTTCCCGAAGCCGGAAAAGTCAGCATCGTCGCCGCTTTCAGTTCGGAAGTACAAAAAAAAGGATTACAAGCCGGAAAATTTGTCGGGGCGATCGCTAAAATTTGTGGCGGAGGTGGCGGAGGTAAACCCAACTTAGCCCAAGCCGGTGGACGCGACCCAAGCAAACTCCCAGAAGCACTAAAAAGCGCTCAAACCCAGTTGCAATCAACATTAAACCCCTAAATTAACACAAAGGAAAAACTCATGGGCAAATTAAATCCCTACGATCTACAAATGCAAATCACCAGAATGTTCGCCGAAGGACAATCAATATTTGCCACAATGAAAGTCCAAGACTGGCTGAAAGAACGCAATCACAATCCCGCCGACTACGACATCAGTTTCCAACAAAAACCCGCACCCCCCGGCTCCAAAGAAGTCATGATCGTCGAAATCCAACTCCGCCGCAAAGACGGACAACCCACAGACCCCTGGCTACAAAACCAAGCCAACCTCCAATCATAAATCTTCTCCGCGCCCCTCAGCGCCCCCTCAGCGCCCCTCCGCGTTAAAAAAACGGAATCTCAATCACAAACTCACTCCCCTTACCTAGTTTTGAAACGCAATAAAGCAATCCCCCATGCTTTTGCGTCACAATTTGGTAGCTAATCGACAACCCAAGCCCCGTACCTTTACCAACAGCTTTAGTTGTAAAAAAAGGATCGAAGAGCTTTCTTTGCACTTCATCAGATATCCCTGACCCATTGTCCGCGATCCGAATCACGACGCGCTCACCAACCACTTGAGTTTTGATGGTAATCCGAGGCTGAACCAAAGTCATCAATCCAGACTTTTGACTAATGACACATGACTCATCCAAAGCATCAATAGCATTTGCCAGAAGATTCATAAACACCTGATTGAGCGCTCCAGCGTAACACTCAATTAGAGGTAAATTGCCATATTCTTTAACCACAGCGATCGCAGGACGACCGGAAGCGAGCATACGACTACCCAAAATCATCAGAGTACTTTCAATTCCCTCATGGATGTCTACTTCCTTGACTGGAGATTCATCCAAGCGAGAAAAATTGCGTAGCGACTTGACAATATCGCGAATACGTGCGGTACCCATTGCCATAGAATCCAAAATCTTGGGTAGGTCTTCTTTCAGGAATTCCAAGTCAACTTTTTTCACCATCGCCTGAATTTCTGGTGAAGCTTCTAGAGTGGACTTCTCATAAAGTTGAAGCAAAGCGAGCAAATCTCGAACATAATCATTAGCGTGGGAAAGATTACCATAAATGAAGTTAACCGGATTGTTAATTTCATGAGCAATACCAGCCACTAATTGTCCGAGTGCTGACATTTTTTCATTTTGGACTAACTGCATCTGAGTTTGCTGTAGTTGCATCATTGCTTGTTCTAATTTTTGAGCATCAGCCACAGATTGCTCAAACAGATTGGCGTTACAGATGGAGATAGCAGCTTGAGTGGAGATTGGGATCAAAGCTTCTAAGCGTTTGCGACTGAAAGCACCAGGAGTTAAATTATTCTCTAAATATAAAAGACCAATAAGTTCACCTTGGTGGAGAATAGGAGAACAGAGGATCGATTTAGGCTTATTGTTTAGGATATAAGGATCGGCACTAAATGTATTGGTGTCACTAGCATCATTAAGAACTAACGGCTCTTGAGTTCTGGCAACATAATTAACAATTGAGTTTGGCAAATCCTGACTATTTTCCACCGCCAGAGATTGCAAAACACTGATTTCTTCTCCACAGGCTTGAGCTTCAATCCATAACCGATCTTCTCTTTTAAGAATCAACAATCCTTTTTGGGCGGCTGCATTCTCCAAAACCACAGACATCAGTTTGTATAGAAGTTTGTCTAAGACTATTTCGCTGGCTATAGCTTGACAAGCTTTCATGACTGTAGCCATATCCAGAATATCATTATTGCTGCCATGAATCGCGGTCGTTGTTTGTTTGGCATCTATTGCCACAATGTTAGGTGTTCTCAATAAATAAGGGAATTTTGCTTCCAAATCTCTAACTTTAGCAACTGCTCCCCAGCAAATATAACAATAGTGCGCTTTTGTCAAATATGCTTGGGAAACGATCTCTTTACCCAACGATTGATAAAATAATCCGGCGAGCTCATAAGCTAGGGCTTCTTCTTGAATATAGCCATTTTTTGCCGCTCCAGCGATCGCCAGGTCGTAATATTCCATTGCTTTCGCCACTTGTCCCAAAACTCTAGCTTTTTCAGCTTCTACCAGATAGAATTTATGCTGGTAGTTCATCGGCGCATGAAATGCCCATTTTTGCAATTGTTTTTGACTTGTTTCTACCTGCTTTAAATATTCTCGCTTTTGGGTTGCATCAGTACATGCTAATAAAATTAAAGCATGGTAAAACCTGCCAATAGTAAAAGCAAAGGTTCCAGGGATTGTTTGTTCGTACTGCGAAAATATTTTGATATTTGCTAAAGCTCGATCATAGTCACCAAATAGATAGGAAAGTATTGATTTTATTAAGTATATATAACCGAGAACTGAGAAACTTTTAGCTTCCACAAGGATTGGTACAATCTCCGCTTCATTGAAGCTTTCACCAATTAATTGAGATTTGCCGAGTAGAGTATCATCGCTTAAATTTAAGACAGCTTGTTTGAGCATGTTAGTAGTAGCGATCGCTAACTCATGCTTGATTAACTTAGCAACAGCCGCATACTTGTCAATTTGCTGTTCAGCATCATCCAATTTGCCACTGAGAAATAAATTTACACAGTAAATGCCAAAGCAATATCCAGCACTTTCAATATCACCCATTTGGATACCACTGGCAAACCCCTCTAGGAAAGGCTTGAAAGTTTCTTTAATATGTTCTTTCCAATGGCGGATGACATTATTGTGAATCAAATAAACTTTACTTTTAAGTGCCTCTGCATTGAATTTATCTAACAGTTGTAAAGCCAGTTGACCGAATTGATAGCCACCATCAATATCACCTAGCACACATAGCAGTAGAGCATAAAATCCATAACCGATGGCTGATAGTGCTGAATTGCCAAATCGGATCGAGAGTCTGACCATTGCAAAGGTGACAAGTGGGAGAAGTAGCGGCTGGGTAATGTAAGCTGGTGTTGTAATCGCGGCGAGAATTCTTAGACTCGCTAGTTTACGCGGATCGCTCATCTGGGGAAGGTTAATTAAATCGGAATTTGCTCTACGTCCTTGAGTCAACTTAGTTTGTAGCAGTCCTAGCAAAACATTTACTTGAGTAGGATTAGAAGGTAATGTAATTCCTAGTAACTTTAAAGCTTCCAACCCAGTATTCAGAGCATCTGTTAACTTATTTTGCGAAGCATAAGACTGAATTTGCAACTCATAAACCTTAATTTTGTCTAATAGCGTTTTTGCTCTTTGTAAGGTAGTATCTACTAAATCTTTTGATTTCGCAAAATTCAAATTTAAATATTCTGCTTGTGCTGCTTCCACAAACAAAGCTAAAGTCATTTCATACTGAACCAGCCAACTATTTTCCGCCAACAACCCTAACCCGGTTTGCAAATATCTGACTGCAGGTTCGTAGGCGGCTGAGGCTGAAGCTCTTTTGCCAGCAATCAAATTGAGATTTGCTAATTTATCTTGTGCTGCACGTTCTGTAAGAGACTCAATACCTACATTTAACTGGTTAACAATATCAAAAATATTAGATTCTAGCACTTCTGGTGGCGTGCTATTCAGTAACAATTCACCAATTTTCAAGTGAGTTGTCTGCTTTTGGTTTGCGAGAATTAGGGAGTAGGCAGCTTGCTGTACTCGGTCGTGCAAAAATTTATAACTCAGTCTGGAGTCATCAAAATTCATTCTCTCCAGTTCTCGCTCCCCAAATAATAACGGTATCTTGTAATCCTTATTCAGTGGCAGAATTAAACCCGACTGTAAAGCAGACCATAGTTCTGAAGCTGTTTGCGAAAGTGTTTTTTGGCTGATAGTTGCCAGTACATCCAAATTAAAGCGATTACCAATACAAGCAGCTAATTTAAGCATATCTTGAGTTGCTGCGGGTAATGAGCGAATATTGCTAGCAACTAATTCAACTACTGTCAGGTCTGTAATTCCCAGCGCTTGAATTTCTGCTATATTCCACAACCACTTTTTCTCGACGAAATTAAAGCCCAATAACTTCTCCTGATATAGCGCCTTCAACATCTGGGTAATAAAAAATGGATTACCAGCCGTTTTGTTGAACAGAAGAATTGCTAAATCTTGTGTCTGTGCCTTTTGAGTACCCACTAGGGTATCGCCAATGAATTGTTCAACATGACTCAGCGTTAAAGGACGCAACGTAATTGTACTGACCTTGTCTGTAGTCTTTTGGATATCATCTAAGGACTGAATTAACGGATGAGTTGCATTCACCTCGTTATCCCGATAAGCACCAATCAATAAAATATATTCACTGTCGGCATTGGTTATGAGTTGCTGTATCATCTGCAACGACGCAGTATCTGCCCATTGCAAATCATCTAAAAACAACACCAGTGGATGTGAGGCTTGGGCAAAAACCTGGATAAATGCCTGAAAAACTCGATTGAAGCGATTTTGAGATTCAGTCGGACCTAGCAGCACGACAGCAGGCTGTGGCCCGATAATTAACTCTACCTCCGCGATCGCATCAATAATTATCTGACCGTTAGACCCCAAAGCTGCTAAAAGTTTTTCCCTCCAGCTTTGCAGCTTTTCACTTTGTTCGGTCAGCAACTGCTGCATTAATTCTTGAAAAGCCTGAATTAGCGAAGCATACGGAATATCCCGTTTGAATTGATCGAATTTGCCACCAATAAAATACCCTCGTCGCTGCACAATCGGTTTATGAACTTCATTCACCAGTGAAGATTTCCCAATCCCAGAGTAGCCAGAAACCAACATCAATTCAATTTTAGATTTCCCCCCTTCCCCCACTCCCCCTTTCCCCCACTCCCCCTCTCCCCCTGCTACCCTTTCAAATGCCTGAAGCAGCATTTCTACTTCCTGTTCTCGTCCGTATAACTTTTGGGGAAGGAAAAGCTGATCTGACAGATCTATTTGTCCTAATGGAAAGGAACCAATTTCGCCTTTGGTCTGTAGCTGGTCTAAACAAATTTGCAGGTCGGCTTTAAGTCCCGCAGCGCTTTGATAACGGTCTTCGGCATTTTTAGCCAGCAGTTTCATCACCAGCAGAGAAATTTGCTTGGGAATAGTTGAGTCTTGATGATGCGGAGGGATAGGAAGCTTGGCTATGTGACAGTGGACGAGTTCGAGTGGATCTTGGCTTTCAAAAGGAAGTCTTAAAGTCAGCATTTCGTAGAAAGTGACTCCAAGAGAGTAAAGATCGCTGCGATAACTGATCGCGCGGTTCATCCTACCTGTCTGTTCTGGTGACATATAAGCAAGAGTACCCTCTAAAATTTCCGGGTTGCTTGCTTGTTGAGTTTCCCGAGAAAGTTGCGACGCGATACTGAAATCTGTAATTTTGACTTGTCCGGTTTCTGGGTTGATAATAATGTTTTGCGGTTTGATATCTTTGTGGACGATTTGATGTTGGTGCAATTGCTCTAATGTGTGCGCTAGTTGAATGGCAATATTCAGGAAGCTGGTGAGAGTCAGCCGGTGAGCCTGAATGAAGTCAGAAAGCGCTCCTCCACCAAAGTCCTCTAAAACGAGTGCAGTAGCGTTTTTAAAAGTTTCTAAACTATAGGCTTTAACAACACCTTCAATCTTCAGGTTGGCGACAATCTTGTATTCCTGCTTGAGGCGAGCCATTTCTTCTAAGGTAGGTTGTGCTTGCAGCACTTTGAGTACTACAGGCTGCTCGTCTGCTTGTCGTGCCCGATAGATAATTGTATGTGGCCCTTCATATAGCACTTCTTCCAAGCGATAACCTGGTATTTGCAGCATGGTTCTCATTTTTTACCAATATCTTAAAATCAATTTTCATCCCACGTTGTGAGCAAAAGCAGTTTGTATTAAAATTGGACGATGATTATAGATCCGCAACAAGTCCCGGATACAACAGGCTCCAATTATCCTGATGCCTTTAAATCTGTTGTCGTTGGTAGAGTTCGCAAACGCTTGGGTGATGCCGCCGGACTCAATAATTTTGGCGTCAACTTGGTGAGGCTGGCACCAGGGAGTAGTTCTGCACTGCGACACTGGCACACCCGTCAAGATGAATTCGTCTACATTCTGGAAGGAGAAATTATCTTGAGCACAAATTCTGGTGAACAAGTTCTCAAACCAGGAATGGCGGCTGGATTTCCCGCAGGCGAGGCAGATGCACACCACTTAATAAATCGTAGCAATTCTGAGGTAGTTTATTTGGAGGTGGGCGATCGCTCCCCTGACGATGAAGTCAACTATCCTGATAACGATCTCATGATTCAAACCATCGACAATAATCGGATCTCTATGCATAAAAGTGGTGAACTGTATTAACTCAAATCTTACACGCCCGCTGTAAAATTTAGAACATCGATATACAGAGCTTACCTCAGGACTATTTCATTCTCCCTAAACCGGAATAGAGTCATGTCCACCTCAGATATCTACAACTTTCTCAAACTATCAGATTCTATCGCCACTGCAGGGCAACCCACTGAAGCTCAATTCTCAGCTATCAAAGATTCAGGATTCCAGGTAGTTGTGAATCTTGCTTTGCCAGAATCCAAGAATGCTTTACCAGATGAAAAAGCAGTCGTTGAATCGCAAGGTATGCAATACGTACATATTCCTGTAATTTGGGATTGTCCAACACTGGAAGACTTTCAAAGTTTCGTTAGCGTTTTGGAAACTAACCCTGACAAAAATATCTTTGTCCATTGTGCAATGAATATGAGAGTTTCAGCTTTCATGTATCTCTATCGGCGGATTTATCAGCACATGAGCGATGAAGAGGCAAAAAAAGACTTACATCAAATTTGGTTTCCCAATAATACCTGGCAGAATTTCATCACTCAAGTAATTAAACATTATCAGTCAGGTTCGTAGTTGCGCTTTAGCGCAATCAAGTTCAGGTTTGTAATTGCGCCAAAGCTATTTCATTCTCCCTGAGACCGCCTGGGAATAAATTAAGCGTCTTATAGCGGAAGTCCATTAAAATTGACTGAAATCTTTTTTAAGTCATCTTTAGATGACTTGGGCTATGAGACTGCGGTTTTAACGCTACTGCGGTCTCAGGGAGAATGAAATAGCTCTGTAGTTGCTGTTCGCAGCTCCAAAATTGCGCTAAAGCGCAACTACGAACCTTTGATAATTATTTGTTTATCCATGATTGTTAATAACACTGACACATCTGGAGAAACACGTTGAGGAAAATTTAGTGCTGTAATAGCAGCATCAAACGTTTTACCTTGAAGAATTTGAGCACCAACTGCTATTAGTTCAGCCCAGGTGATATCGCTTTCTATATAAGCTTTAGCAATGGCGATGAGCATATCTTGGTATTTATTGCCTTCCGCCACTGTCATCATGGTATGCGGAATATCAAAAACCTTATCCAGTCGTTGATACCAGGATTTAGGCTGCTGAGGAAGTAGTTTGTCAAATAAGGTTTGCTCATCGCGATGATCGATGACGCGATCGCTCTCACTAGAAAGTATAAACGTCGGCGGAAAACCGCGCTCTACTTGCCGGATAATTTCTTGACCTAAATCCAAAAATATGCGTAAAGCCGGAATGCGAAAGCCGTCATAACCAAAATTTCCGGGATTATCTTTATTAAACCATTCAAAATAAATTGGTAAAACTTCCAAAAGTAAATCAAACAAAGAATTATTAGCACTTAAAAAGGGAGCAAACAGTAAAGTCCGATTAATTTGCGCGTGATACTCTAAAGACAGCCAAGCAGCCAGTGTACCACCGCTAGACAAACCACCAACGACTACCTGTGTGCCGAGACTTTGGGCAATCTGTAACCACTCTTGGGCAAAGAATTGATAGACTCGGATATCGGTTGGTAACGGTGGCGGATTACTACCATCCCAATTTCCCGCCTGTCCATGACCGGGTTGAAGCGGAATGAGAACATTATACCCAGCGACAAACAGCGCTTTACCTAGCGGTACAAATTGGTAAGGACCTGCTGTAAATCCGTGGAAGAATAGGCAAACTTTAGATGTGGGATGGGGGTGTAAAAAGAATACAGACCTACAAGCGTCGTTTTTTACAGGTAATACATCTTCATGAATCTTGGTCTGGTGAAGGATTGCCGCTGTTGTCGTAGAATATTTATCTGAATTCATAGTATTAAAATTAACAGACAATACTAGTATTTTTAGAATATTGTGAGTAAATAATCCTCTGCTAAGGGAGGGACTGGTGCGGTTATCAACCTATATCCAGCGACCAGTGGCAGGATATACTTAGTCTGATTGTTGTTCCACTTAATCTGTGAGACTTTTATGGGAGCTAATTTGCAACAGATTGCCAAGTATCTCGACAATCTTGGCTGGGACTATCAAATCGATGAAGATGCCGATCGCATTGTTACAGGTGTACATTCAGAGAACATTGACGATTTTTTGATTGTCGTGCAACTTGATGAGGATGGTGACTTTTTTCGTGTATTTGCGCCGCAAGTTCTCACCGGAATTCAAGATCACCCTTATAAAGAGGCGATCCTGCAAACAATGCTGTTCATTTCTTGGGAAACAAAGATGCTGCAATGGGAGTACGATCCCTCAGACGGAGAGATCCGCGCCATCATTGAGTTTCCTTTAGAAGATGCGACACTAACAGAAAGGCAATTTAATCGCTGTCTGAGTGGACTGGTGCAAATTGTCGATAATGTCGCCATGCCGCGCTTAAATGAGGTAATGGAGACAGGTAAAGACCCTGGTAACGTGGAAGTTGGCGAAAGAATTTTACTCAGTATTCAAGAAGAAGCGCCAGGATTGCTAGATATTCTTGAGAAGGCAATGGAAGCGCGGAAGAAGCGTGGCAGATTCCCGCCAGCGGAACCAGAACTAAATTAAAATAGCTATACTCCAAAGTGATACCCTCCTATATAATTACAAGTTTTTTGGGGCTGGATATATGACATCTTATGCAACCACCTCTGCCAAAGCGGAAATGAGCGAACTTCGGCGCTTAAAAGGCATACTACCTCCTGAACTGCAGAGTTGGGTCTCTGTTGAAGGGTCAACTGAGGTCAATCCCCCCTTGATCCGTTGTGAAGAAATTGGCAAAGACCAGGTGGAAATTCAAGTTGACCTGGCAAAATGGGATGCGCTAGCAATCGATCAGCGTAATCTACTTTTTTGGCATGAAGTCGCCCGGATTCAAAACGACACAATTCCCAAAGACGGCTGGGAGATGGCTGCACTCGCAATTGGTTTAGGTGGTGCGGTCGGCGAATTGTGGGTACAAGATGGTCTGCTGTTGTTGCTAGCTATGGTCTTGTGCGGCGTCTCCGGTTACAGACTTTATCAAAAAAATAGTGGGGAAAAACAAGTTCGCGAATTGTTTGACGCTGACGAGAAGGCGATCGCACTGGCAACTCGTTTTGGTTATACTCTCCCTAATGCTTACAAAAGTTTAGGTAGCGCTTTAAAAACCTTAGTTGACACTACCCCTAGCAAACGTCAGCGGGCAAAATACGAATCTCGTCTATCTGCACTCAAGCGCAGTGCTAACAAGGCGAAAAAAACAAAATCCATGCGAGACGGAGACGAATAGCCTCCTTTCACAGCTGGTCAATCATCTTATGCGTCTGCGGGATCACGCGGACGTGTTTGAGTGACTGTTTCATTAAAGCTTGCCAATGTAAAACTTGATCGGGTTTAGGGGCTGATAGTTGTATCGGACTAAATTGTTGTGATGATGGCAGTGGTGTCATCGGTTGTAAAAATACCGGAATTGTCGGATTGACCATAGCTACTAACTCGGCTGCGTGTTGTAACTCGGCTGTATCTGTTTGACCAGATATAATAATTTTTACAAAAACTTCTCGCTCTGAGTCATAACATAGCTGGAGACAGGCTGCATGTTCATGCCATCGAGTTTCGCCACTAGTGCTAGGTAACTTAAAATCCATGCCAATAGAATCAAGATAGGGCAAAATCTTGGCTAATAGTTCAGGGCGATGCCCGCCAGTTTCCAGATATATAGGTAATCCAGTACTTTCACTGAGTTTAGGCAGGAACTCAGCTAAAAATGTGGCATGAAGTAGTGGTTCTCCTCCGGTAAGACTGATACTATCATGTAAGCCAAGGAGATTTTGCCGCTCTATCCAGGTGAGCAAAGTTTTTGCTGACACGGGTGAAGGGTGAATTTCAAAATCGCGCAATCCAGGCGATCGCTCGATTTTACAAGTAGGAGGTGCAATCCAAGTATGAGCACTGTCACAAAAATGGCAGCGAAGATCGCAAAGAGCAAATCGAATAAAAATCTGGCGTGTACCGACGTTGAGACCTTCTCCTTGAATAGCTGAAAAGACTTCAATCAGGCGGGCATTGGCTGTAGCAGTTTCCGTAGTCATAAGCTCGATATCGCGCACTTTAGATAGGTTGTGATCTCACAACAGTGTAAATGTGATTTTGAGGAATTATGGCGCTGAGAATGACCACAGGCGATCTAAAGTAGCAATTATAATTTGGGGTAAGTCTTTATTTTGACTCATCGCTCTCCGTGATGGTGTAAGTTATTCTTTTCTCAAACAAGACTTGATAAATAGAAATATATATTCACTCTCAACGAGTGCAGAATTTTATGACTAACCAACCATTAGAAGTCAACTTCCCCGTTACCGTTTTAAATGATGCAGCAATTGTGCAGGTATCACAGCGGCTAAGCGTGCTGGAGGCTGTCGCCTTTAAGCAAAATTGCCAACAGTTAATCCAACCAAAAGCCGCTTTTAAGCAACTGATCCTTGATTTTGAGCAAACCACTTTTATGGACAGCAGTGGTTTAGGTGCTTTAGTTAGCAATTTTAAAATTACTAAAGAACAAGGAATCGAGTTAATCTTGCGGAATGTTAGTCCTCAGGTTATGGCAGTTTTGACCTTAACCTCAATGGATCAGGTTTTCCAGATTGAGGCGGCAAGTGTCAACCCATTACCAGAAATTCGCAATATTGAGGCTCAGTTACCAACCACCCATCCTTCTGTGCGTTCTTGGATGAAACGGTTAATTGATATTATCGGCGCAATTGTCGGCTTAGTCATTACATCTATTTTATTTGTACTGATCGCTCTAGCCATTCTCATTGACGATCCCGGTCCCATATTTTTTAGTCAAACCCGTTGTGGTTGGATGGGGAAACAGTTTCGGATTTGGAAATTCCGCTCAATGTGTGTAGATGCGGAAGCCAGAAAAGCCCGATTAGCAAACGCCAATGAAGTTGATGGTGCTTTCTTCAAGATTAAAAACGATCCGCGTGTTACCAACGTTGGGCGCTTTTTACGGCGGACTAGTCTGGACGAATTACCTCAGTTTTGGAATGTTCTCAAAGGAGAGATGAGTTTAGTCGGGACTAGACCACCTACTCCTGATGAAGTTGAACGTTATGAAGTCCCGGAGTGGCAAAGGTTAGACGTGAAACCAGGGATGACTGGAGAATGGCAAGTTAACGGGCGATCATCTGTCAGCAGCTTTGTCGATGTAATTCGCCTAGATTTGCAATATCAAGAGAATTGGAGCTTATTTTACGATTTAAAGCTAATTTTTAGAACTGTCACGATTCTGTTCAACAAAAATAGTGGCGCTGTGTAGGTGAATCGGCTAATGTAGAGACGCAAAATCCGGCTTCTCTACATTTAATCCATTGCTGAGCGTGGCGATCGCCTCTGTTGCAAAAATTAAATATTTTATTTATTTTTAGTTATTTGTAAAAAAAACATAAAACATAAGTACCTAAAAATTCAGTTTAGGCAAAGTTCGCCCATTACTGGTAGCAATGAGTGCGGATATTTACTGTAATTCAGCAAAAATTACCCGGAAATAAAATATATAAGGTAACAAATAATTATAGCACACTGAGGTACGGATGAAACAAATTTTACTTAAACTTTAACGATTATTTTGTGAGTCAGGGATAGGCTTTAGTGGGAATCCTAAGCATAACGGGGTCTTAGCCGTACCAAAGAACCGTTGTTAATAAATCACCAAAGAAGGGATTCTTTTTACTAGAAACGTATGCGAATTTTAATTTACTCTTACAACTATCATCCTGAACCAATTGGAATTGCGCCGTTAATGACAGAACTTGCCGAGGGACTCGTCAAGCGAGGACATGAAGTGCGAGTCGTCACCGCCATGCCTAATTATCCCCAACGGCAGATTTACGAAAACTACCGAGGCAAGTGGTATCTCAATGAAACCAAAAATGGGGTGAAAATCCAGCGCTGTTATGTTTGGATTCGTCCACAACCAAATTTGTTAGACAGAGTGCTGCTAGAGGCGAGTTTTGTTGTAAACAGCTTTATTCCGGCGCTATTTGGCTGGCGACCAGACGTGATTTTGTTTACCTCTCCCTCTTTACCGGCATGTCTGCCAGCGGCACTCTTAGGCTGGTTGCGCGACTGCCCTGTAGTTTTGAACTTACAAGATATTCTCCCAGAAGCAGCGATTAATGTCGGTCTCATAAGAAACAAATTTATGATTCGTGCTTTCGCCGTCTTAGAAAAATTTGCTTATCATATAGCGACCAAAATTAGCGTCATTGCGGATGGATTTACCGAAAATTTGCTCTCCAAAGGCGTACCCGCTAGCAAAATCATCCAAATCCCTAACTGGGTAGATATCAATTTCATCCGTCCTCTACCGAAAGAAAATAACGCCTTTCGTACCGCCCATAGATTAGATGGCAAATTTGTCGCTTTATATTCTGGCAACATTGCCCTGACTCAAGGTTTAGAAACTGTGATCAAAGCCGCAGTGCTATGTCGCGAATATCCCGACATTACTTTTGTAATTGTTGGTGAACCCAAAGGTCTACAGCATTTGCAGCAAAAATGCAGTGAGTTAGGCGCAGATAATGTTTTACTCTTACCCTTTCAGCCGCGAGAGCTTTTACCAGAAATGTTAGCAGCTGCGGATGTGGGTTTGGTAGTGCAAAAGCAGAATGTAGTTTCCTTTAATATGCCGTCGAAAATTCAGGTACTCCTAGCTAGCGGTCGCGCAATTTTGGCTTCTGTACCTGCCAACGGCACAGCAGCGAAAGCCTTAAAACAAAGTGGTGGCGGAGTGATTGTCCCGCCGGAAGATCCGAAATCTCTTGCCGCCGCTGTTTTAGACTTATATCAGAATCCCGCGAAAACGGAAACCCTAGGTTATAAGAGCCGCAAGTACGCTATGGAACATTATGCCTTTGACCAAGCGTTAAATCAGTATGAGTCGCTATTTGATGCAGTTACAGCCCCAAAGGTTGTTCTGCCGTCAATAGTGCCCAAACAAGAAGTCTAAAATCACACTTGTTGGCAATGAGAATTAAGTTAGAATCAGGGTTTAATTAACATATCTGATTTAAAATCTATATCGGGGTGCATTGCCATGAGCCGCGAGCAAGTATTAGCCTGGTTAGCCGAGAATGTGCCTGAGTCTCGGGTGAATCATATCCTGCGCGTGGAACAGATGAGCGCAGATCTTGCTCGCCATCACCAGTTGGATGTCTATAAAGCTGCAACTGCTGGGTTAATGCACGATTTAGCTAAGTATTTTCCGCCACAAAAACTGCTAGAGATGGCGCAGCAAGAGGGATTGGAAATTGACGAAGTGATGGCAGTGCATCCTCATCTGTTACATGCTGATGCCAGTGCGATTGTCGCTAGAGATACTTTTGGCATCAAAGATCAAGAAATATTACAAGCGATCGCCTGTCATACTCTCGGTAAACCCGGAATGAGCGCCTTGAGTTGTATTGTATTTTTGGCAGACAGCCTGGAGCCAGGTCGCGGAGACTCCCCAGAATTACAAGCTTTACGAGAAATTGCTCAACAAAATTTATCTCGGGCTGTATGGCGTGTCTGTGATTATTCGCTCAAATTTCTGCTTTCTACCAACTGCTTGGTTCATCCGCGAGTTGTCCTCACCCGGAATTGGTTTTTACTCGCAGCCAAATCGACTGTAGTAAAAACCAAAATGTCTTAAGCACAGGCTCTGAATTTTTGCTACGATCCAAGAAAAAGTAATGTATGGAAGCGCGATCGCGTTTCTAAGCATTAGTCACTAAGCAGATCACCAACCTGAGGTTTAATGTCAGAATACACCCAAGCCAATTTACCATCACAAACCGTGCTCGTTACAGAAAGTACTGAAGCTACTGTAGTTAACACCGAAGATACAAGTCGCCGTTTAGCTTTAACTATCGCCCAAGCAGCCGCAGATCGCAAGGCAGGAGATATTTTGGTGCTCAGGGTAGAAGAGGTATCGTACCTGGCTGATTACTTTGTGATGGGATCGGGGTATTCACGGGTTCAGGTCAGGGCAATTGCTCAAGCAATCAAAGGCAGCGTCGAAATAGAATTAAATCGCCGTCCGATTCGCACCGAAGGCGAGACTGATGGTAGTTGGGTGCTACTCGATTACGGTGATACAATCGTCCACATCATGATGCCTAGAGAGCGTGAGTTTTATAACCTTGAAGCATTTTGGGGTCATGCGGAAACCGTGGAATTCCCGATCGCACAAATTAATGAGGATTCGCCAAAGTGATGGAATTTTCGGTGGAAAATTGCCCGGTTCCCCCTCCACAACAACCTCTGAATGAATACGAAGAGCTAAAATCCTCTTGGCTATTTCGTGAGAGCATCTCAACTTGGCGCGATTACTTCACAAAAATTACGCTGATTTGGGTCTTTTCCTGGTTAGTCGCCGGTCCCTTAGCAGCGGCTAGTTTCCCTTTACACAAGTATCCAGCGCAATTTATTTTATGTGCTGCAGGGGTCGCCGCGATCGGCGTGGTGCTAGCGCTGGCTCGATTATATTTAGGGTGGTCTTATATCAGTGAACGTCTAGTCAGTCCGACAATCTTTTATGAAGAGTCTGGCTGGTATGACGGTCAAACTTGGAAAAAGCCGGAGGAAGTACTTACGCGCGATCGCTTGATTTTTACCTATGAAATCAAACCGATTATTCGTCGCTTAAAATTGACTTTTGGGCTACTTTTAGTATTTTTCTTGGCTGGAGCGATCGTTTGGCATCTGTTATAAACAGTGAGGAGTAATTTAGTCATCACTCCTCGCCGGATAAATCTTAACTCAAAAAATGGTACATTTTAACCCATGACAATGGGAAAACGAACTCAAGCCGCAGAACTGGAAGTCAGATTGCTGCGAGAAGGGATTATTGAATCCCGCCATCAAGTGCAGGCTGTTGTCTGCGACGATCGCGGGCGGGTTTTATCTGTGGCGGGAAACTCCGAAACCGCTACTTTTGTCCGCTCCGCCCTCAAACCGTTTCAGGCACTAGCCGTTACCGGCACCGGGACACTTGAACGCTATAACTTAAGCGATCGCGATCTGGCGATCATCTGTAGTTCCCACAAAGGAACAGTCGAACAAGTTAGACAGGCATTTAACATTCTATGGCGTTCAGATACTGAACCCGTAGCTTTGCAGTGTCCGATTCCGGAAGGTAAAAATAGCCCATTAGAAAATAATTGCTCTGGTAAACATGCCGGGATGTTAGCCGTTTGTCAACTGCGACATTGGCCTTTAAACACTTACCTCCAGCGCAAACACCCAATCCAGCAACTAATCTTAACTAAAGTAGCTGAATTGCTCCGGATGCCAGCAGAAGAATTCATTAGCGCCCATGACGACTGTGGCGCACCGACCTATTTGATGCAACTCGGTCAAATGGCAGCCTTATATGCTCAGTTAGCCTCACGGACTAACTTGGATATGGAGCGAATAGTTCGTGCTATGACCCACCATCCGGCTCTAGTCGCTGGAGAAGGTGAATTTGACACCGAACTCATGCGCTTAGCCCCAGGCGAGTTAGTGAGTAAATCTGGTGCTGAAGGCGTGCAATGCATCGCCAGACTTGGTGAAGGCATGGGATTAGCAATTAAAGTCATTGATGGCTCAAAACGAGCAAAACACGCCGTCGCGATTCACTTACTCAAACAGATGGGCTGGATTACTCCTAGCGTCTCGGATACGCTTTCTGAAAGCTTTACAACCTTCGGGAAATACAAGCGTTTAGAAGTAATTGGCGAACTTTCAATTTTATAGTTGCCAAATCCCCAACCTTGCTGTTATAGTAAAGAAGTCGACGCGGGATAGAGCAGCCTGGTAGCTCGTCGGGCTCATAACCCGAAGGTCAGTGGTTCAAATCCACTTCCCGCCACCAAATAAAACATAAAACCCTGTAATCTTAAAAAATTGCAGGGTTTTGTTTTGAATACAAGTTGCTTTTGAATTATCCTGGAAGAGTAAAAAGCATCAAAGTGCGTGTTTGCTCATGACTGTTAGCTTCCGACGACCCGTTTTAATTGGTGGAGTAGGTTTGTCACTTTCTCTGTGGCTGCTTCAAGACTTGTCTCATTCAATCGTTCAATTAGGTGAGATAGGTGTTTGTGGCGCAATCGCCGTCGGTGGCGGATTATGGTTGTTCAAGCAACGTGCTAAAAACACGAATCTAAAACTAGATGCGCCACAAAATCGCGCTACGGTAGAGCAAGCGATCGCCCAAGTTGAAACTATCGTCAATCAATTAGCCATCGAAGCTGAACCTGTAGCGGCTCCATTGCGATCGCAAGTCGCGCAACTTAAAGTACTCCTAGATCGAGAAAAACTAAATCTCGCAGTCACTGGTGGCAAATCGGTAGGTAAAACTACTTTAATCAAAGTGCTATCTCAGTCACTACCGCAAATCGCCAATGGTCAGACACAACTGATTGAGACTCCGCCTTTATTTACTGGTGTCGCCGCAGGTGAAGATTTAGAAGCCACCGCTAAAGCCGCTGCTCTTGCTGCAGACATGGTGCTATTTGTAACGAATGGCGATCTCACAAATTCAGAATTCCAATTCTTACAACAATTAAAATTAGAGCAACGAGTTCTAATAGTTTTTAACAAACAAGACCAGTATTTACCAGATGAACGTGCAGTAGTATTACAATCTCTACGTCAAATTCACGAAGTTGTCGCAGCAGCCGCATCTCCTAATCCAATCAAAGTGCGTCAGCATACCGCTGATGGTGTGCTAGTACGGATGGAACAACCAAAACCAGATATTCAACAGCTAAAAGAGCAGTTAAGTGAAATCATCACGAGACAAGTACCACAACTAGTGTGGGCTAATACTGCTAGAGCGGTGGGATTGTTAAAAATTGTTGCCAAGGACTCGTTGAATGGGGTGAGACGCGATCGCGCCCTCCCCGTTATAGAACAATCACAATGGATCGCCGCCACAGCCGCCTTCGCTAACCCCGTCCCCGTCCTAGACATCCTCGCCACAGCAGCGATTAACGCCCAAATGGTCATGGATTTAGCAGCGATTTACCAACAAAAGTTCTCTTGGGAACAGGCGCAAACAGTCGCGGGAACAATGGGTAGTTTGATGTTGAAATTAGGTTTGGTAGAACTTTCGACTCAAGCAATTGGTACTATACTCAAAACCAACGCTGTCACCTTTGTTGCGGGAGGAGTCGTACAAGGAGTTAGCGCCGCCTATCTGACGCGGATCGCCGGCTTGAGCCTAATTGAGTATTTCCAAGAGCAAGAAGTAGCAATTGAAACTGGTACTGCGTTAAATCTCGATAAATTAAAGCAAACACTACAAAATGTCTTTCAGCAACACCAGCAAATTGGCGTCTTGCAACATTTTGTTAAACAAGGCAAAGAGCGCTTGTTACCATCAGTTTCAGTTGAACTGAGTACATCTGGGATTTAAAAAGGATCGTCCAACTTTGTAAGAGCTAATTTTACACATGCGCGAACATTTTTCCAGTCACGTTCTGATAACTGTCCAATTATAACTAAATTAGCCGAAGGTGGGAGCGTAACAATGAAACTACGAAAAACGGACGCAACTCGCAGACCTGCGACTTCCCAATCCTGAAGCTTGTAATCCGTGACTCCTAGTGCTGATGTCTGGGTGGTAATCAGCCCAACTATCACATCAGGACGAGTTTCATGATAAGTAATAGAGGACAAAATTACAGCGGGGCGACGCTTAACACCAGTGACACCGGGAAAATCTACTGTTACCACATCGGCTGGCTTGAATGTCATTGCTACTCCTCGGTGTCGGGGAAAAGCATAGCCGCGTACTGTAAGGAGAAGTTCGTTAGCTCAAGCCGATCTTCTTCCGTCCAAGTATCACTCTGATCGACGATAACCACATTTTGCTGAACGAGATCGTTGAGGATCAGATTTGCCAAGCGTAATCTCTCATCTTGTGACAGGGTACG
>JBBQRU010000004.1:0-70123 GCA_038214545.1 Cyanophyceae cyanobacterium
GATGAGCCATTACCTGAGTGACTGGGGAGGTTCGGCTTACAAAAAATTTCAAAAAAAGGGCATCCAGGGTTTGCTACCGAAGCGCAAAGTTAAAAAACGTAAAGTGACTCGCACTAGTCGTCAGCCTATTAAGAAGGGAACAAGGGAGAAATGACAGATATCCAAGCGTTACAAGAATTAATTGACGTGGTGGCGAAGTTGCGATCGCCTGATGGTGGTTGTCCGTGGGATTTAGCCCAAACACCGCAAACGCTGACACCGTATGTGATTGAAGAAGCTTATGAAGTAGTAGACGCGATTAAGAGTGGAGACCAAAACGCCATCGCCGAAGAGTTGGGAGATTTATTATTACAGGTGGTATTACAGGCGCAGATTGCCAGTGAATCGGGACAATTCTCGCTGACAGAAGTAGCTACTGGGATTACACAAAAGCTGATTCGTCGTCATCCCCATGTGTTTGGTGATGTGAAAGTGGAAAATGCGGAGGAAGTGCGGCAGAATTGGGAAGAAATTAAAGCAGCGGAAAAAGGGGTTTCAGCAGCAAAACTGAGTGCGAAACTCAAACG
Source organism: Cyanophyceae cyanobacterium (assembly GCA_038214545.1). GTDB lineage: Bacteria > Cyanobacteriota > Cyanobacteriia > Cyanobacteriales > Nostocaceae > JBBQRU01. The sequence continues at coordinate 567 of JBBQRU010000004.1, forward strand.
CTATGCACAGACTTTACCGCCAATGACCGCCGCGATGAAGATTTCGCAAAAAGCGGCAGCGGTGGGATTTGAGTGGGAGAATATTGATGGAGTTTGGGCAAAGTTTAATGAAGAGTTGACAGAGTTTCAACAGGCGATCGGTAGTGAATCACTAGAACGACAAGAATCAGAATTAGGTGATGTACTGTTTTCTGTAATTCAACTTGCCCGGTGGTATAATCTCAATCCGGCGGATGCTTTACAAGGCACAAATCAAAGATTTGTCCAACGCTTAGAAAAGATGGAGACAGCCGCTAACCGCCCTCTAACTGATTATACTTTGGCAGAATTAGAAGCACTGTGGCAACAGGCAAAAGCGAAACTCGCTCAATAGTAAAATCTTGGTTTGTAGTAGCGCTTCAGCGCTCTCCGCGCCACTACAAGCCGATTGCAAAGATTAAACATTTCGTTACATAGTTTGATTTTATTTCGCCTATGTCAAAGTCAGACACAACAATCGTCCATCCCGTGTACTATCGAGTCATCGAGCGTCGCGGTAATGGTTGGGCTTTTTCGCAAGGTGAACCATTTGTAAATTTATTTAACGCACCCAGCCTATCTCAAGTAGATTTATTTCATGCTTTTGGCACCTCCATGAAAAAGGTTGCCATTGAGCTTTTCCGAATCAACGGTGGCAAGCAAGGTTACTATATAGCCAACATCCATGAGAAAAAATACTACTACTGCGGTACTGAGTGGGAGGATGTCAAAATTAAGCTGAGGGAGCTGGGGATTGGTAGACCCGATCCGGTGGATACTTGATGAAAGCGCGTACCGCAAGGTCAGCGAAGCTATCGTAATACCGTTCTTTTAGGCATGAGAATCAACCAAATGATTCAAATTTCCAATATGTGGAATCGCACCAAATTTACCCTTAATGTAATCACTCTCAAATGAAGCGTCATTGCGAACTTTATATTCTGCTAAGGAGTATAAGTTTGTCGCACCTTGTCTGTTTTTTTCGGCAAACCAAATTTGATCTCTCCGAAAAAGCTTATTACTCAGCAGATTAGTATCATGGGTCATGAATATTAACTGTGCTTTGTTCGGGTTGGTCTCATTAGAATTAAATAACTCAACAATTGCCAGACTGATCAATGGATGCAGCCTTGCATCAAGCTCATCAGCAATTAGCACTTTACCCCCTTTAAGCGCGTCCACAAGGGAACCTGCTAAAGCAAATAATTTTTGTGTTCCTGCCGATTCTTGTTTTTTTAGGTTAAATAGCTCAGTAGATATATCATTTCCGTCTCGATCAAACTTTTTATGAATAGTATTAATTGAAGTTTTCTGAATTTTAACCAATTGCGCTAATTTATTTAGATTAACAACAAGAGTATTGAATTCACCAGATATTTCATTATGTAAAGAATCAAACGTAGCTTCTAATTGTTCAACTTCTAATCCACTAATGCCCAAATCTAACTTTTTAATTAACTGAATAATTTCATTTTTGTTGTCACTATCTATTAAATAACTTGCTGTATAATCCAAAGTTATATCGTCTCCGAACAAAATATTTAAATTATTTGTTAACCAAACAAGGATTTTTTCGGCAACTTTGACATTAAATTGAGCTGACACAGATAAGAAAAGAGCATTATCTCTTGTTTTTTGCTGAATTCCATCAGCTTTGTATGTCTTAGAAGAGCTAATCTTGCCATTTTCACGTTCAAATAGCTTAGTTTCCTTTAATTTGGGTACATAAAATAACCATTCTGATATAATTTTATTTGGATCTGCCTCGAATCCATATCTATACCTTTGTCCATCTAGTAATAAAACAATTTCAAAAAATGATGGCTGAGTCTCTGTTTCTGTGCTCAGTCTAAAACGTTCTACATTTATTTCTTCTGTACTCTGAGTTTCTTTAGATGAATTAATCATGAGCCATTTCATGAAACTTAGAGCTTTTGCAATATTGGTCTTACCACTAGCATTTGCACCGTATATTGCAGCGCTTTTAAGCAGTTTAAGATGATCGTCTACGGCAAAAACATTATTGTCATCAAGCTGCTTATCTTTCGCAACAAGATTGGCTGCCACCATGCTAAAGGTGACTTTTTCCTTAAATGACCTATAGTTTCCGACACTAAACTCTATTAGCATGGCAATTATCGAATTTTAAAGGCTAAATTTGTGAATAAATCACACATATGCCACTTAAGCATAGCAAAACTTGAACTGAGATACTAATAGATAAGGCTTTTCCTAGCGCATCTATGTACTAATGAGTAGACCGAAAGTATAATTCTCAGTTCAATAGGGTGCGTTAGTCTTTACGTTTCGCACCCTGTAGGTCAAGATTTTAGATTCGTTCTTTAGCGGAGGCTAACCGTAGAAAAAGCTACGCCGAGAATAATCACAGCACAACCCAGGACGCATGACCAGAAGCGGTGGTAACTGTTGACAATTGTGCCATTTTCACTGGTGAGTTGAATTAGATCCATGTACGGCATGATACTACGGCGGAACCAACCTGTTGTTTCAACTTGGGAACCAATTAAGCTTTTGACTCGCTTCATCCCAAACAAGGAGTTGCCGATGGGACCAAAGCGGGAGGCATAGTGGATGTAAAGCATACCGCTGCGGTCTTGTATTTTGAGGTCTGATCCAAACTTATAACCGGCATCGCCACGACCAATGAGTTCACCTTGGAGTTTAGCAGGTTGTCCGCGTAAAGGGCTGTACCCAGCGGGTTTTGTATAACCAACTTTGGGTTAAGTCCATTAAGAAGGGAGAGAGGAAAAAGGCTGCGAGATTAAATAGTAAGGTCAAAGCAATAGCGATCGCGAGTCCAGTCACCGGATCGTTGCTACCAGAAATAAATACCAGACCCAAACCTAAAACAAACACCATGCCAAACATCAAGGTGATGGTGACACCACTCGCTAAGGCTAGATTACCAGCAAAGCTAGCGATTGAGAGTTGGACTCCGACCGTAGCGGCGCGTCCGGCGGTAGAGATGACTTGGGGTTGTCCTGTGGATTTGAGGAAAGGGCGAGTTTGGGAAGCCCAGGTGCGGACTTGAGAATTATTATTTTGGATCAAGGTTTCGCATAAAGCGATCGCGTCCTCTCTTTGTCCTGCACCTTGATAGGCTTTTACTAACCCCATCTGCGCTTTCAGATAGTCTGTGGATTCAGGTTCTTCACCACTGTTCTGGCAGAATGCTTGTAGTAATTGGATTGCATCTTGATAACTTTTTTGTTTTAAGGCGTCTAATCCAGATTGCAGTGACATAGTCATCTCTCTACGGAAGGAGTAGTATTAAATCAATCAATACCTACACCTACAGCGATCGTCACTATTATTTCGGAAAATTTAACTAAAAATGGCTTTTGCGAAGTTTTGATAAAGATAAATCTTAATTGATTAAGGTAGCGATCGCATTCACTAATTCCATCGGATCAACTGGTTTGGACATATATTCTTGGAAACCGGCTGCAAGCACTTGTTGTCTGTCAATTTCGCCTACATAGGCAGTTAAAGCAATCGCCGGGATCAGTCCGCCTTGGTTGGGTGGCTGATCTCTAATTTGACGAATTAGGTCGCAGCCTTCAAAAAATGGTAGCTGTAGGTCACTTAGCAATAAATCCGGTTTTGAGTTTAAGAAGGCGGTTAGGGCTTCAGTTGGAGATACCACACACTTAACATCCGCCCCATATTCTTGGAGTAGAAAACCGAGGAAATCCCGCGTATCAGCATCATTACCGACAACCAAAATATTTTTACCATGCAGAGTCAGAGATTTTTGAGATTTGAGGCAATTGTTGATTATTTTCGGGGAAGCGTTGGGTAATAGGACTGTAAAGATCGATCCTTGATCGATACCTGGACTTTCAACACTAACAGTACCGCCATGCGCTTCTACTAAATAGCGGACAATTGCTAATCCTAATCCCAAACCGCCAAAACTTCTGGTAATACTGGCATCAGCTTGTAAAAAGTAATCAAATACATGGGGGATAAATTCTGAACTAATACCTTTACCTGTATCTCTAACAGTTATTTGGGCGTGATTATTAACGTTGGTAAGTTGGACTTCTATCTTTCCAAATTTTGGTGTAAATTTCACAGCGTTGGAAAGTAGATGCCAGAATATTTGTTGTAATCGTTTAGGGTCGCCAACAACGTCCAAATTGGGATGATCTTCGTCTTCACAAGTGGGTAATACGGAAAAACTTAAATCAATTGATTTGACTTCTGCAGCTAAACTAACTGTTTCTATTACCGCTTGCATTACCGCTCCCAGGTCAATATTACCTGTGCTCAAGCTAATTTTGCCTTCAAGAATTTGCGAAACACTGAGCAGGTCTTCGATTAATTGGCTGAGTAATCGGGCATTGCGTTCGATGGTATCTAAGGCGTTATTAGCAGTATGTTCGTTTAATTTGCGCGTTTTGAGAAGTTTTAACCAACCTAAAATCGGATTGAGAGGAGTGCGTAATTCGTGGGTAAGAATCGTGAGAAATTCATCTTTTATCCGGTTGGCTGCTTCGGCTTGTTGACGTGCTTCTCGTTCACGAATAAATAAAAGCTCTTTTTCTGCTTCTGCTTGAGCATGTTTGCGGCGGATTCCAGCTTCGCGGATCTCGCGCTCAATTGCCGGGATTAGTCGCGCCATCCGATCTTTGAGGACAAAATCATGTGCGCCTGCCTTCATGGCGGTGACAGCAGTTTCTTCGTCGATGGTACCGGATACGATAATAAAAGGGATATCTTGCCCTTTGGCTTGCAATAATTCTAGAGCCGCGATCGCTCCAAATCCCGGCATTTTATAATCACAAATAATTATATCCCAGGTTTTCTTTAAGGCGGCATCCATTGCGATCGCTGTCTCTACCCGCTCAAAAATTGGCTCATAACCTTCATTGCGAAGGGTATATAGTAGTACTAAAGCATCATCTTCCGAATCCTCAACCATCAACACATGCAGCGGAATGCCCATCACAGTTATCCTACGCTCAACAAAGTGAAGTAAAAAGTTGCCCCTTGTTCAATAGCACCTTCTGCCCAGATTTCTCCGCCATGACGCTGGATAACGCGTAGCACTGTGGCTAAACCAATGCCATTCCCTTCAAATTCGGAAGCAGAATGTAAACGTTGGAAGGCTTTAAATAGTTGATGAATATATTTCATGTTAAAGCCAGCGCCGTTATCACGTATGAAGTATACCCCACTCCGGGCTATGCCAAACTCAATCTTAGGGTGAGGTTGTTTGCGTGTATATTTCCAGGCATTACTCACTAAGTTCTCTAACCCTACATGCAGCAAACGAGGATCGGCATTAGCTATGATACCGGGCTGAATTTGCCACTCAACTTGGCGGTCTGGTTCTGTTTGTTCAAGAGTTTGAGCTATAGCACTGACCATTGCTGTCAAATCTACTTGTTGAGTCCGAATTTCGTAGCGGTTAATTTGCGATAACGTTAACAGATCCTCAATCAACTGTCCCATTTGCCGATTGGCGTTTTGAATCCGTTGCAGATAATCTACTATTTGTGGGTTTAAGCCATCGCCAGCAACTTGCAAAATCATTTTAGAAAAATTGTCAATTCGGCGCAGAGGAGCGCGAAGGTCGTGGGACACTGAATAAGAAAATGTTTCTAGCTCTTGATTTGTGATTTTTAACTGCTGAGTGATTTTTTCTAAGCTGGTATTTTTTTGCTGTAATTCTTGTGTCCGCTCTACCACTGTTGCTTCTAGCGATTGAGAATATGCTTCTAACTGGGTATTAGCCGCTGATAAATTGCTATAAAGTTCAGCATTTTCTAAGGAAACAGCAATTTGTGCCGATAATAGCCGCAAAACTTCTAAACGCTCGACTGTAAAAGCAGCAGTTGTTAAATTATTCTGCAAATAAAGAATATTTTTCAGATGCCCTTGATATATAATTGGTGTACACAGAATGGATTTTGGTTGATTGTGAATAATATAAGGGTCGCTAGTAAAAAAGCTTTCCTTTATAGCATTATTTAATACCAAAGTTTCCTGGGTTCGCAAAACATAGTTAAGCACTGATAAAGGTAGCTGCGCGGCAACATTAGTCTCAGTTAATGGCAATATAACCACTTGATTTTGCTCTGCGGTTCCGGCTACTTGAATGAAAAAATCATCCTGATTGACAGCAATTAAAAACCCAGCTTGTGCGCCAGCATTTTCAATCACAATTTTGATTAAGTTATTTAGTAAATTTTCTGGCACAATTTCGCGGGCAATTGCTTGAGAGGCTTTAACCACTGTAGCTAAATCAAATAAAGCGGCGGGTGTGCCACTAGTTGTAGTCAGTGATACTTCCCGTCCTAGAGTCATTTTTTTAATTAAATCTGGATAGCGAATTGCTAAATCTTTCGCCTTAGAAAATGCACTCCAACTCAAATAACCACGATAAGCATCAGTCATATAAGCAATAGATGTTCTTTCTCTGCCGATAGTTAGATAAAATTCGGCTGCTAACTCATTAGCTAATGCGGCAACTTGAATATAACCGTGAGTTGTGGCTAACTTTGCACTTTTATCATAAAACTCCATTGCTGTCAGGATATTGCCAGTGACTCTAGCTATTTCCGCTTCAACTAAATCGTATTTGTGCTGAAAATTCATTGGCGCATGTAATGCCTTCATTTTCAGGGTTTGTTGATTTGCCTGTACCTGATCGAGTGCTAATTGATCGTCAGCTATATTTTCACCTTGCAACAAAACTAATGAATGATAAAAGTTATATTCATCAGCCATCATCATCCCTAAGACACCTTCAAGGTGGTTAGCGGTTAACTGAGCATAAATATTTGCCTGCTGATAGTCTTTAAACAAATAAGCCAAAATTAATTTAAATAAATAAAAGCAGCAGAGTAACGTTTTCCAACCTGCCGCTTCTATGGTTGGCAACATTTCTTCACTAAAACTTTCACCTGTGAGAATTAAATGTTCACTAGTTGAAGCAAGTAAATTTAAAATAACTTGATGAGCAATTTTAATATAATTAATTCCTAACTCTTGCCTGAAACTTTCAACAAGTTCAATATAAGGTAAGATTTTCTGATTAATTATTTCCAGATTCTCGCCGCTAAAAAACAGGTACATAGCTAGTTCACCAGCAGCATAGCCTAGAAACTCAATATTGCCAGTTGCTACAGACTTTTCGATTGTTAGTTGTAAAGAGGCAATAGCTGACTGAATATGGTTTTTACAAGGGTCGATATGGGTTGAATAAACTTTCAAAACATGAGGATATAAAGCTTGAGCGTTAAACTGTTCTAAAACTTGTAACGATAACTTTCCAAACTCATAACCAGCATCAATATCATTAAACACCGCACACAATAACATGCCATAGACACAATAGCCGAAAGATGAAGGCACCCAGTTACCGTATTTGACCGATAAACTAGTCATAGTCATCATCATCGGCATAAAGAGTTCCGGTTGGACAATATAAACTGGTCCCGGCATAGTATTTAAGATTTCGATCGCGGCTTGTTTTTCCGGGTCACTCATGATTGGGAGATGAGCTAATTCCGCAATATTGTCTTTGGCAAATACTAATTCTTGCTGTAACTGCTGCGAATATTGCTCAATTCCGGCGAAGTCAGTAGGAATGATAATATTGAGCATTGTCAAAACAGACAAAGCTGTATTTATCGCTTGCGGCAAATTACCCTGAGCGATAGATAATTGAATTTGGCGCTTATAAATGCGAATCCGGTCTGTAAGTGTTTGAGTTTGTTCCAGAGCTAGATCAATTAAAGCGGCGGAAGCAGCATATTCGGCATTGATACATTCGGCAGCGATCGTTGCATCATAAAGAGCCAAGCTTAACTGATAATTTTGCCAACACCCTGTAGGCAACAAACTGAGACCTATATTCAAATACATCGCCGCCAGCTTATAAGCAGTTGAGGCTGCTGTTACCAGCGATTAAATTTAACTGAGCTAACTGCTCTTTTTCGGCAATTGGGATCAGGTCAATTGCGTAATTCAAATGATTCACCAGCCCAAAAATATTTTCCGGCTCGACCTCATCTGAATAACTGCGTAACAGTAGTTGACCAATTTTGAGGTGAGTAGATTTCTTCTCAGCCTCAGGAATCAGCGCATAAGCTGCTTGCTGCACTCGGTCATGTAAAAACTTATAGCTAATCGACTGGTCAAATTGTGCCGAGGCGATAGTTTCTTCACCAACAACCAAAGGAATTTTATAAGCACTACTCAGAGGAATAATTAAGCCAGTAAATATTGCTGACCAAATGTCTTGGGCTGTGCTAGGAAGTGTTTTTTCCTGGATTGCCGCCAAAGTTTTTAATTCAAAGTTATGACCGATGCAGGCAGCTAACTTGAGCAGGTTTTGAGTTATGTCTGGTAGTTGCTTAATATTATGACTCATTAAATCAACCACATTATCAGTCACATCTACAGTTTGAATTTCTTGAATATCCCACTGCCAGCGCCGATTATCGAAATCAAACTTGAGTAGATTTGCGACAACTAAGGATTTTAATAATTGCCTCAGAAAGAACGGATTGCCATGAGTTTTTTTAAAAACTAACTCTGCTAACGGCTGAGTGAATGCTCTTTCCTGCTGCAATGTATCAGCAATTAACTGATTAACATGATTAAGTGACCATGGAGTCAGTATAATTCGCTCAATTCTTACTTGCTCATTACCAATTTTCTGAAGAGTCTGTAACAGTGGATGAGCAGCGCTGACTTCATTGTCGCGGTATGCACCTAAAAGTAGTAAATAATTACTATTATTAGCAGTTAGCAACACCTGGATTAATTTTAAAGAAGCCGAATCCGCCCACTGTAAATCGTCTAAAAATAACACTAAAGGATGAGAAGCTTGAGAAAATATCTGTACAAAATCTGTGAATACCCAATTAAACCGAGTTTCAGCCGCTGTAGCACTAAGTTGAGCGAGTTGTGGTTGGGAACCAACAATCAACTCTAATTCTGGAATTACCTCAATAATTACTTGAGCATTATCACCAAGACGAGAAAGTAACTTGCTTTTCCATACTTCTAAGTTAGCTGCACTTTCAGTTAGTAATTGTTGCATCAAAGAGCGAAATGCTTGAATCACTGAAGCGTAAGGGATATCACGGTGCAACTGGTCAAATTTGCCAGCGATAAAATATCCTTGACGTTGGAGAATTGGCTTGTGTATTTCATTAACTAAAGAAGATTTGCCCATCCCTGAATAACCACTAACCAACAGTAATTCACTTGCACCTTGACTAATCCGCTCAAAAGCTTGTAGCAAAGCTGTAACCTCTGCACTTCGACCATACAGCTTTTCAGGTATGAGTAGATGTCCAGCAAAATCCTGTTGAGCGATCGCAAAATCCGCAATTTTACCAGTATTTTTTAATTGCCGCTGACACAATTGTAAATCACTCTTCACTCCAAAAGCGCTATTGTAACGCTCCTCAGCATTCTTCGCTAATAACTTCATTACCAACTGCGATATTACTTCCGGAATATCCGAACGCACCTGATGGGGTAGTATTGGCTGTTTATCAATATGACAGTGAAGCAATTCTAAAGGATCAGTTGATGTAAAAGGCAATACCCCCGTAAGCATTTGATAAAATGTTATACCCAGAGAATACAAATCACTACGGTAATCAACAACCCGATTCATCCGCCCTGTTTGCTCAGGAGACATATAATAAAGAGTGCCTTCTAAAACACCCACATTACCCAATTGGGGATTTTCCTCAGACAAACGACTGGCAATACTAAAATCAGTTATTTTAGTTTCACCTGTCTGTGGATTAATAATAATATTTTTCGGTTTAATATCTTTATGAATAATCTGCTGCTGATGAATTTCTCCCAGTGTACTTGCCAATTGAATAGCAATATTTAAAAAATCAGCAATAGCGACTTGTGTATTTAAGAAACTTTGTAGTGAATCGCCCCCAAAATCCTCCAAAACCAATACCAACTGTCTTTGATACTTTTCCAAACCATAAGCTTTCACCACTCCAGAGATCTGCAAATCAACTATGATCTGGTATTCTTGTTGATAACGCGCAATCTCTGCCAAAGTCGGAAAAGTAGCCTTCAGAACCTTAAGAATGACTGATTGGTGCTCGTCTTTGATGCCACGGTAAACAACAGACTTGTCACCTTCGTGCAAAATCTCGCTAACGGTATAACCTGGAAGAACAATCATAAGGATTATTTGACTGGCTATTAGCAAGTATAGAATATGTGACGGAAGAGGGTCTCACGCAAAGGCGCTAAGGAAGAACAACTTTGCGTCTAATGGCTTCGCGCAACGAAGATCGCTAATGCGCCTTTGCGTGAGCCTCTCTTCCCTTATGATCTAAGTATGTGTACTCACAAATCGATGATTACTGAGACTAACTTAATTGAAATCGCTACTATTACTCGCTCCTCGGCGCTAAAATTAGCAAATTTATCGTCTAACCTGAGAAACCAAGCTCTTGAAGCGATCGCTACAGCTTTAGAATCAGCACAAGCGGAAATTTTAGCGGCAAATACCGCAGATTGCCAAAAAGCGGTGAATGTGATTGCCCCGGCACTCTATCAGCGGTTAAAGTTGGATGAAAACAAGTTACGTGATGCGATCGCTGGTGTCAGGGATGTTGCCAAACTTGCCGATCCTGTAGGTACAGTGCAGATTCTCCGCCAACTGGATGAGGGTTTAATTCTCAAGCGGGTGTCTTGTCCTTTAGGCGTTTTAGGCGTAATTTTTGAAGCGCGTCCTGATGCTGCAATCCAAATTTCTGCGTTGGCGATTAAATCTGGGAATGGTGTGATTCTCAAGGGAGGACAAGAAGCGATTGGTTCGTGTCAAGCAATTGTCGCCGCTATAAAGATGGGATTGTCACAGACGGCGGTGAATCCTGAGGTGGTGGAATTACTGACAACGAGAGATCAAACTAGACAGCTTTTGGAATTAGATCAGTATATAGATTTAATTATTCCGCGTGGTTCTAATGACTTTGTCCGATTTGTCCAGGCAAATACCCGGATTCCGGTCTTAGGTCATGCTGAGGGAATTTGTCATCTTTATGTAGATGCGGCGGCTGATATTAAGATGGCAGTAGATATTGCTGTTGATGCTAAGACTCAATATCCGGCAGCTTGCAATGCGATTGAGACATTATTAGTTCACAGCGCGATCGCTCCCACTTTTCTACCACAAGTAGCAGCAGCCTTACAAGCTAAAAATGTGGAATTACGAGGTGACGCCGCAACAGCGGAGATTTTAAGAGTCACACCAGCGACCGAGTCAGATTGGGCAACAGAATACAGCGACTTAATTTTAGCCATCAAAATAGTACCATCGTTAGAGGCAGCGATTTCCCATATAAATACCTATGGATCTCGCCATACAGAAGCGATCGTCACAGAAGATGAGACAGCCGCAACAACTTTTAACGCTTTAGTCAATGCCGCCGGAGTATTCCATAATTGTTCTACCCGTTTTGCAGATGGCTTTCGTTACGGTTTTGGGGCAGAAGTCGGAATTAGCACTCAACAAATGCCACCTCGCGGACCTGTCGGCTTAGAAGGATTAATCACATACAAATATCAAGTCACAGGAAATGGTCATATCGTCAGTACATATACTGGGAATAATGCTCACCCATTTAGTCACAAAGACCTGCCATTAGATGAGATTTGTCAAACAGTAATTAGTAACTTGGAATTGAATTGTTGAAACGCAAAGGGCGCTGAGGTAACGCCGAGGGACGCGGAGAAACTCTCTGCGTAACTCTGCGCCACCTCTGCGAATCTCTGCGTTTCAAAAACCTCCTCCTTAAGCTATCCCAACACGACCTTCAGCGCGACCAGTCACAGCAAAGTGGTCAAAACCACTGCGGAGAGTGCCATTTGCGACTGCTGCTTTCACATCAGGATTTTGGGTTAAGTAGTAGGTTTCATCATAGTAAGCACTAGGACGACGCCCTTCTTTTTCACCAGAGAGGACAAAGTGATCGAAAGCGGTACGGAACTGTTTGTTGGCTACGGCGGCTTTCACGTCTGGGTTGTTTGCTAGATAATAAGCTTCGTCGTATAACTGTGGTTCTAAAGCACGTCCTTCATATTGACCACTTCGCAAAGCATGGTCGAAACCACTCCGTAATATTCCTTTGCCAATCGCTGCTGCTACATCAGGGTTACTGGTTAGGTATTGACTGTTATTAAATGTGGCATTAGGATTGCGACCTTCATAAAGTCCGTAGCGATTAAAGTGATCGAATCCACTCTGGTATGTACCTGGAGTTACAGCTGCTTTGACATCTGGGTTGTTGGCTAGGTAGTAAGCTTCGTCAAATCCAGGGCTGGGATTGCGTCCTTCTTTTTGACCGAATTCTAGGTAATGTTGATAACCATAGCGGAATTGTCCTTTATCCACCGCTGCTTTCACATCTGGGTTGTGTGCTAAGTACCAACCTTCATCAAAGGTCAGCATTCTTAAGTCGCGATGTTCGTACAATCCGTTTTTCTGAAAGTGATCTAAACCACTATTGAATTGTTTGTTATTGACTGCTGTCGCCACATCTGGGTTTTCAATCAGATAAAGCTTGTTGCTGAAAATCAGGCTAGGGTCGCGACCTTCGGCTTCACCGTACTGGCGGAAGTGGTCTAAGCCACTCTTGAATGTACCTTTCGCTACTGCTGCTGCGACATCAGCGTTGTTGGCGAGGTAGTATTTTTCATCAAATACTAGGTTAATCAGATCGTTGCCTTTATCGACTTGCGAATTCAGGTAGTTTTCAATGTTGAACAAGCCTGCGAGTGCGCCTGGGGTTACGGTACTACTAGCAGTATTGCTGGCAAAGGTGCCATCGCCAGAGTAATTCTCAGTGATTGTACTTGTGCTCGTTGGTAGCTGAGAAACAGTTAAGGTCGCTACACCATTGTTGAGGGTGGCAGTTCCGAGGTTGGTAGTGCCGTTTGAGTAAGTAACTGTACCTCCGGGGGTGACGCCAGTGTTATTTACAGGCGCAATTGTAGTTGTCAGCAGGATGTTTTTGCCGACTCCTACGGTACTGCCAAAAGCATTAGTACTTATGGTTGTGGCACTAGTACTAGTAGTGGTACTCGTACTAGTACTAGTACTCGTATTTGTACCAGGAGCCAGGATTGTCACGGTGTTGTAAGCGCCATTTGCTACGGCTAAACCTGACCTGCCATTACCGTTGAAGTCTCCGGCGACAATGTAATAAGGGTTAACTCCATAAAAGTTAGTGGGAGTACTAAAGTTGCCAGTTCCATCGCCGGTTATGACTGAAACACTTTCATCACCCAGATTTGCTACGGCTAAGTCGGTTTTGCCATCACCGTTGAAATCTCCTGAGGTGATGGAGTAGGGACCTGCACCGACGTTGGCGCTGCTGGCAGTACCGAAGGTACCATTGTTATTTAAAAGAATGGAAACGCTGCTACTGTCATAATTTGTTACGGCTAAGTCGGTTTTGCCATCGCCGTTGAAGTCTGCCGCTGTGACGGCATAAGGTTTTGTGCCGACAGCAAAATCGCTTTTTGCCGCGAAGGTGCCATCACCTACTCCTGTCAGTAGAGAAACGCTATTGGAGCCTTGATTCGCTGCGACTAAATCTAGTTTGCCATCACCGTTGAAATCTCCCACGATGAGCGATCGCGGACTCGCTCCGACTGTGAAGGTAGTTGGAGTCCCAAAGTTGCCATCACCGCTACCCAAAACTACCGAGACAGTATCGCTGCTATAGTTTGCTACTGCCGCATCCAGCTTTTTGTCGCCGTTGAAGTCTCCGAGAACGACAGAATAGGGATTTGAGCCAACGTTGAAGTTTTTCGCAGTCCCAAAAGTCCCATCACCAGTTCCTACGAGGACAGAAATATCACTAGACTGGCGGTTACTGACCACCAAATCCAGCTTGCCGTCACCGTTTACATCTCCGACTGCGACAGACTCAGGCAGGCTATTGACAGCAAAATTTTGCAGTGTGCCAAAGGTGCCATCACCTTTACCTAAAAATATCGAGACGTTATTGTTGCCTTGATTCACTACTACCAAATCCTGCTTACCGTCGCCGTTTAAATCCGCTACAGCTTCGGAAATTGGATTTATACCTGCTCTAGTACTAGAATTACCAAAATTTACAGTAAATGGAGTGCTTAAAGATGTTGAGGTGGCAGAAGTAGTTGGTGTTCCCGTATTTGAAGATGATGATGAGGAACTAACAGAAGTACTTGATGTCCCTGTATCTGAAGAAGATGTTGAGGTACGAAGAGTAAAATTTGATGTCCCCTGCTGAGTTGAGTCTAAAAGACTCGGAAGTGGTGTAATACTTGTATTCAAATCGCTCGCAGTGTTTGCGGAAAAACTCTTAGTCTCCATCATATCCCTACTCCTGTAAATGCTGGCAATTTTGCAGAGCGTTACCGATTTATATGCTAGGTAATGTTCTGAATTTTTGACTGAAATCTAGACTGAAAATATACAAGTAAATCAAGGATTGCTGAGAATTACTGGTTAAAATGCAGCCGGAATCAGTATGCGTAAGTATACACACGACTTCAAACAAGTTAGACCCGTCGAAAGATGGATGTAAGTAATTAGCTAAATCTATCTTTAGATAGTTGTTGAATTGGTAAACTTTTGATTTCAAGTAAATATTAAGTGCCGTAGAATACCGTTTAACTAAGTGCTTTTAACAGTGCCTGTAATTTGAGTTGAATCTCTGCAAGCTCTTTCTGTGGCTTCGATCCGGCGACAATTCCCACACCCGCGTAAAGTCTTGCCCTAGAGCCATCAATTAACGCTGATCTAATACCGACAACAAATTCACTATTGCCTTGAAAGTCTACCCAGCCAAGCGGTGCAGCATATAAACCTCGCTCAAAATTTTCGTAGCGGCGAATTTCTTCACATGCAATGTCGCGATTTACACCAGCAACTGCAGGTGTAGGATGCAGTTGTGCAACAATTTTTAACGGATGAATCTCCAGCGGAACTTCAGCGCTGATTGGTGTCCACAAATGTTGGATATTTGCTAATTGTCGCAGGCGTGGTGATAGCAGGTGCGCTTGTAAACCCAGTGCTGATAAACTTTGAGTAATAAAGTCAATTACTAACTGATGTTCGTGTCTTTCTTTCTCATTGTGGAGTAAGCGGTTTGCTTGTTGCGCGTCTTGTGTTGGTGTTTTTCCTCGTGGTGCGGAACCAGCTAAAGCATCAACTACTAATTGACGATCGCGAATACTAATTAAACGTTCGGGACTAGCACCAATGAAGTTTTGTCTCCCGTTACTCAGCGAGAATACATAACAACTAGGATATAGCTGTCGTAAGTTATTTAAGGAGTTGTATAAATCAAATGGATGATTGGCACTGATATCTAGGACATTTGCTAAAACAATTTTATGCAAATGGTGATTGTTGATTGTTTTTAATGCGGCGACAATTGAGCGTTTGAAATCATCGGCATTATTGAAGTTACTTGGCGACGTTTGTAGATATGTGACTCGATTCACGGATTTTTTTAAACAGCGTACTTTTTGGAGTGTTTGTGCCAATTCTTGCCAAGTTTCTGTCTGATTTGTAGAAGAGTGAATAATTTTATTAAAAACTAATATACAGCGATCGCCTAAACGTGTTACTTGTAATCTCGGTAAAAATACAGTTGCAGCGGCAAAGGGATAATCTGCTTGAGCGATTTCATCAAAAAAGCTAAAACTACAAAAAAAGTGGGGGCCAGAGAATTTCTGAGTATGCCCAAAACAACTTGTGTTGACGAGGCTTGTCTTGATAAAATCTTCAACTTCCGCAAACCGCTGTTTACCCGCAATTTCTAATTTAGCCACAGCATCAATCGCCGCGATCGCTTCTTTTGTCACGCGGTTTTCAAAGTATAAACTTAATTGATTAGCCTGGGCAAATTCTTGGAATATAATTAACGGATCGAGAAAATCTATTTCCAAGGAAATACTGAGAATTTGTGAGCAATTTTTTGTCTGGCATTTTTCGTGACAAACGGAAACAAATTGTTGTACTTGTTTGTATTCGACATCGAAGTCAGTACCACAGGGTGAAACTGTCATGGATCTAACAATAGTAAATTTTTTTGAAGTTACGTTCTTAAAGTCTAAATAATCGTATTGTATTTTTATAGATAACGCACTCACCGCTCTTCCCAAGTTAGGGTTTTTCTGATGACGACAAAGCTCATTTCATATCCCAACTCCAAGTTATGGATGGCAGCAATTAAGCCTCCAATGTACAGTGTTGCCATTATGCCGATTTGGTTGGGAACGGCAGTGGCTTTTGCGGAAACTAAGATTTTTCACGGAGCAGTATTCTCGGCTTTTTTAGCTGGAGCAATTTTAATTCTAGCTTGGGAAAACGTTAGTAATGATGTGTTTGATTCGGAAACAGGTATAGATCAAAATAAAGCACATTCTCTGGTTAATTTAACTGGTAATAAACAATTCGTATTCTGGCTGGGAAATTTATGTTTGGGTTTGGGCTTGTTGGCAATCCTCGCGATCGCCTGGTGGCAACAAGACTTAACGGTGATCGGTATAATTTTGTTGTGCTGTGCTTTAGGCTACATTTACCAAGGACCACCCTTCCGTCTGGGATATCAGGGTCTAGGTGAGATAATTTGCTTTTTTGCCTTCGGTCCTCTAGCTGTTTCCGCCGCATATTACAGTCAAACCCAAGCTTGGTCCTTCACCAGCTTAGCAGCTTCGGTCATCCTGGGCATCACTACCAGCTTGATTTTGTTTTGCTCCCATTTCCACCAAGTCAAGGATGACATAGCAGCAGGTAAGACTTCGCCGATTGTCCGCCTAGGAACAAAAAAAGCCGCGCAGCTTTTACCCTGGATCGGCGGTTGCATCTATGCTTTGCCAACACTATTTGTGATTTTGGGAATTTTCCCCGGATGGACGTTGCTGACCTGGGCGAGTTTACCGTTTACTCTCAAATTAGTTAGCCATGTAGATCAACATCACCATCAACCAGACAAAGTTAGTAATTGTAAATTTATTGCCGTTGCTTTACATTTTTGGAGTGGTTTGCTATTGGGATTAGGATTTCTGCTAGCAGCCATCTAATGAGCTACCGTTGGCAATTCCGTCTTTACCATCGTCCCTTTAAATACCCTCTGCACACCAGCCACGGCGTCTGGAGTGTCCGGGAAGGAATCATCTTACGACTAGAACACTCTGGACGCGTCGGTTGGGGAGAAATTGCCCCGATCAGCTGGTTTGGTTCCGAAACCCTCGAACAAGCTGAGGATTTTTGCCACCAGTTAATCACAAAAGAGATAATTCCCACGGTTCCCGATGAGTTACCTGCTTGTGAATTCGCCGTTGAGTCAGCGAAGGATATGCTGAGTGCAGGAAACAACGCTGGCGACACTCTATCCTACAGCGCCTTAATACCCGCAGGCGCAGCGGCGTTAGATCGGATTATGGTGCTATTACAGCAGGGATATCAGACTTTTAAGTGGAAAATTGGTGTCGGCGATGTGGATGCGGAATTGAAGATTTTTGACAAACTGCTGCAGGTATTGCCATCTCCAGCGAAACTGCGATTGGATGCAAATGGTGGATTAGATGAGGCTGGAGCGATCGCATGGTTAGAAGCTGCAGACCAATCTGGAGTCGTGGAATTTATCGAGCAACCACTAGCTCTAGATCAATTCAGTACGATGTTGGCATTAAGTCAGCAATATCAAACTCAGTTGGCATTAGATGAGTCAGTAGCAACACTTGCACAGATGGAGAATTGTTACGAATTGGGTTGGCGTTCTGTATTTGTGATTAAGCCAGCGATCGCCGGTTCTCCATCAAAGCTACGCCAATTTTGTCAAACCAAGCAAATCGATGCGGTTTTTTCCTCAGTCTTTGAAACCAATATTGGCAGAATTGCTGCCCTAAAACTAGCCGCAGAATTATCTCACCCCAAGCGAGCCATTGGTTTCGGTGTTGACCACTGGTTTGATTATGAGCAATCACCAGAACAAATATGGCAAAATCTCTAATTGATCTCCTCCGCCAAGACGATTGGCTCATTGGTTACGATAGCCGACAGTTAACAGAAATTGCCGAACAGCTATATTTAGCCTTAATCATCCGGAAACCGGCGAAAATCCTGCTTGCGGAACGAGAACCAGTGAGATTTTTCGCTGCTTTCATCGCCGCTTGCGCCGCCAAATGTCCCATCTTCCTCGCCAACCCCGACTGGGGAAAAAGCGAATGGCGACAGGTTTTGGAATTAGTACAGCCGGATCTAATTTGGGGAAGGGGAGAGTGGGGGAGTGTCCTTACCAATCCCTCTCCCCCCCTGTCCCCTTCCCCCCCTGTCCCCCTTTCCCCCTCCCCTCTAATCATGATTCCTACGGGTGGTTCATCGGGAGAGATTAAGTTCGCTATCCATACTTGGGAAACTCTCACAGCTTCAGTTCGAGGATTTGCCACATTTATTCAAAAAACGCAAATTAACTCATTTTGTGTATTGCCGCTATATCATGTCAGCGGGTTAATGCAATTTATGCGATCTTTGTTGACGGGTGGCAAATTAGCGATCGCGCCATTTAAAGATATACATCACAATCCAAAACCAGATCTCGATATTTCCGAGTTTGTGATTTCTCTCGTACCGACTCAATTACAACAATTATTACAATCTAACAGTCAAAACTGGTTGTCCCAATTTTCGACAGTTTTATTAGGAGGTGCGCCAGCATGGACAGAACTTCTGGAACAAGCCGCATCTTGCAAAATTCGCTTAGCACCAACCTACGGGATGACCGAAACCGCATCCGGAATCGCTATTCTTAAACCGGATGACTTTCTCAATGGTCAATTGAGTTGCGGTCAAATTCTACCCCATGCAAAAGTTACAATTCGTAATATTCAAGGCGAAATTTTAAATCCGAATCTTGTTGGAAATCTGACGATTCAAAGCGAATCTCTTACTTTAGGTTATTACCCACACTGGCACTCTCAAGATTATTTACAATTAGATGACTTAGGCTATTTTGATAATCATGGCTATTTACACATAATCGGTCGCAGTAGTGACAAAATTATTACCGGCGGTGAAAATGTTTATCCCGCAGAAATAGAATCAGCAATCAGATCGACACAAATGGTTACTGATGTCAGCGTCATCGGAATTACCGACAAATATTGGGGACAAGCAGTCACAGCTTTTTATGTTCCTAGCCAATGTTATACCAGTACAGACGCTATTGCTACGCTATTAAAAGCGCAATTAAGCAAATTCAAAATCCCTAAATACTGGATTTCCCTCCTCGCCTTACCGCGTAACTCCCAAGGTAAAATTAATCGCCAGGAATTGCGAAAGATAGTGGGGGAGTGGGGGAATGTGGAATGTTAAAAATTTTTCCTTCATAATTTATAATTCCTCCCCTCTTCCCCTCCCTCACTCTCAATCCATTGGCGTATGTCCTGAGTCAAATCTCTTTTGGCGCGACTATTTGTGTCAATACAAACATGACGAGTGATGGCTTTTGCAGCTACTACCTCAGCCACCATTACTTCATAATTTATTTCAAACTTGCTGTTATCTAACTCCTGTGTTGTCACGACAATCGCTATGCGATCGCCACAAAACAGCGGATGAAAAAATGTTACATTTGCATGTACAATCGGATAAGCGACAATTGAATTGCTAAAAAAGGCTTGAAGATTGATACCTACAGAAGCGAGAGATGCTTCGTAAGCTTCATGACACATAGACAACACATTAGCAAAATAAACAACTCCAGCCGCATCAGTATCTTGAAATCGCACAGTCCGGTAATAAGTAAACATGGAGAATTATTTTTTTAGCTTTCATATTCATGCAGGGCTATTTTATCCTCATCTAGCGGTATTAGAGAGAACTAAATAGTCCTGCATATTTACGATAATCTAAAGGATAACCTCTTGATTATTCGATAAATCAGTCTCTTTCCTAACGAAGCAATGATTCTCGGAGATTGACTGCACTTAAGTCCTTCTCGAATCTGTGTGAGCGCTACTTTTAAGTGACCTGAATCTAGCATTTCATCCGCTAAAATAAAAGCATAACGTGCGTAATGCTTTTTGGATTTACGAGATATTTGTTTAACAAGACTTTTCGGTAAATACGACTCAGAAATCTTGATCGCTTTGCGCGTATCAACAATATTCCCACCGGATACAATATAACCAGAGGTTGCTGATAGAGGATGCCATCGGTAACAGGCGAGGATTTCCGGCTCATACCAAAATTTATAGCTAGCAGCGATTCGCTTATACATCTCCCAGTCAGCAGCATAACCTACTTCGGGAAAATAACTACCCACATCTTCATAAACACTACGTTTGACTACTATCGAAGCACATTGAACTAGTTGCTCTACAGCAATACGTTCCAACCAGTTGTCAATAATACCTGGTGTTTGTCTCTCTAGCGGTGACGATCGGATCTTATTACCTTCTTCATTCATGAAGATGTGACGACAGAAAGCGGCTCCGATATCCGTGTTGTTTTCAATGCCTGCTTGTAATTTAGCATAAAAATTAGGCTTGACTAAATCATCTTGATGTAGTATATGAATCCAATGACCCCGCGCACGCTGAATACAAGCATTCCAATTACCAATCAAGCCAAGATTCTTTGAGTTTCGATAAAACGACACCCTACCTTGACCTATTTCCTGAACAATTTCCTCAATCCCCACTTCTGTTGAGCAATCATCCACCACCTCTATCTGCATCACTTCCGCACCAGGATCTTGAGCAAGAACACTTAAAAGCGTCTTCTCTAAGTATTTTGCTCCGTTATAGGTCGGAATCATTACTGACCAAAAAGGTCTTTGTACCCCTTCATCAACAGGTTTTACGATTGGAAACACTAAATTATTACCTCTCAATATGCCTGTCTGTTTCTAAAATATTTATACAGTCTATCAATTAAAAATCTTTCGTATTTCGATAATACATACAGGGATATATTTATCCTTCAGTGTTATTACTTAAATTAAAATCAGCAGTAAGGAAAAATTGGATTTATTTGAAAGTCCGCCATACTACTGTATACGAAGAATTGAACTGAAAATTATCTTACATATAAATATCCAGAAGCTAATTCCCCAAAGCCCAAGCCAGAAATCGCTCAGTATAATAAAGTGCTAGTTGGTTACTCACCCCAGAAAAAACAGCATCAAAAGCATGTTCCGCCCAAGGAATTTCTAGAAAAACAGCCGTGTTACCAGATTGATGTAAACGGTCAAACATTTGTTTCCCAAATCGCGCTTGTACCACATGATCGCGACCACCGTAAATTAACAGTGTTGGCGGTAGAGCTGGCTTAACATAATTTATGGGTGAAGCACTGTCATACAGACTAGGAAATTCTACTGGTGAACCACCGATAAATGCTGTTAAAACAGCCCGAGAATCGATGGGGTCTGGGTGTGGCGGCTCATAGTATCCAGCCTTGAGGTTAATTGGACCATAATAATCCACCACGGCTCGAATTGGGAGTGCATCTGGTTGAAAAGCCGCTAACATCGCTAAATGTGCGCCTGATGAACGTCCCATTAATGCTATGCGCTGCGGATCGGCTTCATATTCGGTTGCATGGGCGTGGATAAAAGCTAGTGCTGTCCGCACATCCTCTAGCTGGGTGGGAAAGCGGTACGCTGGCGCATGACGGTAATCAATCGCAAATATCACATATCCCCGCGCCGCCATGTACTGATTAAATTTAGCATTCTCAGCCGGACTTCCTCGTTCCCACGCACCACCGTAAATAGCGACAATTGCTGGATATTTCCCCGCTTGTGGCGGTTGGTAAATTTCCATGTTTAAGGGGATTGTTGCTGAGTTAACATTAATACCCGTTAAATGGCGGTTATCACTGTGATGAATGCCGAAAAAAGTATCAGCGAGGATAAATGGACGCGATCGCATCTTACTTTTAGCGTCAACTGAAATCTGAGAAAGATAATTTTCCCCTAAACCCTGACGCATCGCCGCTTCCATGTGCATCTGAGTTGGCGGTAAATTCGCTAGTGGTAACACACTAATCAGTAATCCGATCAAGCTAGCCGCAAAAGCAAATTTTTGTTGCCAAAAGCGCCGAAGATTAATCAGCGATAGCAGAAAAACTCCAGCATTCAAAACCAGCAACCAAGGACTCACCTCCGGTGCTGCTACCCCTAATGTTAGTAATGAGAGTGTAGGGGCGCTGAGCAAAATCCAAGAACTCAAGAACAGACCGACACCACTAATGATGAGTATTAACCAGCGCCA
Organism: Cyanophyceae cyanobacterium; assembly: GCA_038214545.1. Classification (GTDB taxonomy): domain Bacteria; phylum Cyanobacteriota; class Cyanobacteriia; order Cyanobacteriales; family Nostocaceae; genus JBBQRU01. The sequence goes on from JBBQRU010000004.1 coordinate 22,893, forward strand.
AACAATAAAAACATCGAACATGGAGACTACCAGCTAGCAAGTGTGCTCTAGGTAACAAAGTTTACTTGCGCTACCCAATGAATTTTAGCCAATTTGCAATGCATCTGTCTGTAGCAGTGATCCCCATTTATACCTATAGCAGGGTTAATCTTGATAGGGAAATCTATTAAATGTTGTTTTAGAGGTAAGCGCTCCTCACACTAGTTGCTTGAAAAAGCAAACTATAATTCCCCAAAGACAGGGGAAGTTAATAAAATAGCTTGGAGATTTTTATGGCTTTCGCAACTGACAACAAAACTAAACAATGTGTAGAAGCTTTTCGGAAATTTGATGTCGATACTCAGTTAGGCTTGTTCTGGTTCGGCTACAAAGACATCAAAGACCAACTCACACCCACAAACGCGGCGAGTTCCCAGACAATGGCTGAAGCAGTTTTTCACCAAATCGAGCCATTATCCAAAGAAGAACAGCTACAAGCACAGCGCGATATTGCCAGCTGTGCAGATACTCCTATCAGCCGCGCTTATGGTTCTTTAGATCCTAGCGCCAAGTTAGATGTGTGGCTGCGGTTGGCTCAAGCAATGGATCGCGGAACAGTGATTCAAGTGCCAGAAGATTACAAATTACCTGATAATACCAAAGAATTTGTCGATATGGTTACAGGTCTAGACTTTGAGCAGCGCCTAGAATTCTCTCGGACTACAGCATTCGGTATGGGTGCTCAACCAAAACCGGGTGTAGCATTGTAGAAGATTAGACAGAGGGAGTAGCGATCGCTACTTCCCTCATCTGATTGGGTTTACAGCTATTTTCAGGTAATTAGACCTTTATGTCTCACGCAAAGACGCATCAGCGTTAGCAAAGGCGAAGCCGTTAGACGCAAAGAATAAAGTAATTTTGAAGGCTAAAATATTTACGCATTAGATTCTAAGGATGCCAATTTCCATCAATGCCTGTGTAGTCATTCCTACGCCTAATGCGGAGATAAACAACGCAGTCGCATATGGTAAAACTCGCATCAGTCGGGCTGGTTTTGGGAACTGTGCAAATCGCTGCTGACCATAAACAACTAACAATCCTAATCCCGTCAGCACCCCAGCTAAACCTAAGCTAAACGCTAACACCAGTACAAGTCCAAAAGCAATCCGTCCTGTAGCAATTGCACTCAGTAATAAAACCAAAGCTGAAGGACAGGGAACAAGTCCACCAGAAATTCCTAATGCTAACAGACTGCGCCAAGTTATCGGCGCATCTTCAGGTGGTAAGTGTGAATGGTGGTGATCGTCGTGATGGTGGTGATGATGATCGTGAGTATGATCGTGATGGTGGTGATGTCGCTGAATGCGTAAACGGTTGAAGAACAGGTTTAAACCAATAACTACAACCATGACACCAGCCACAATACTCAACCAAGGTAAAATTTGCTCTGGTAAAAAGTAACGTGACGCAAATAGCGCGATTAAACCCAAAGCGAAAACGCCAATTGTATGAGTCAGAGTTGTGATCAAGCCTAAAATTACCGCCTGTCGCGGGTTGGCGCGAGAACCCACTAAATATGCACCCACAATTGTTTTACCGTGTCCAGGTGTCATGGCGTGCATGGCACCCCAAACCATTGCCAAAGCGATCGCGGCGATGGCGCTACCTTGGAACCAGGAACCAGACATTAACCAAAAATCTCGACTTTGGCGGCTAAAAATAAAATTTTGCACTTTTCCCAAATGGAAGATTGTTGCTAAGCAGTGCGCCGCTGGGGCTTCTTTTAGAAACAAATCGTAATGCATCCGCAAGGAAAGCACAGGTTGTTGCCAAGTGTAAGCCAATTGCCAAGTAGTGTGGGTATTTGTATTGACTTTTAGATTTAGTGGTAGCTTGGTTGAATTAGATGGAGTGATCGCTAGTTGTCCCCTTTCCCCCTTGTCATTAGTCAAACGGATACCATTACCGAGAAATTGTTGAATTTCTGATTTGTGGCGGGAAAATTCATCCTCAGAAATTTGTCCATCCCGACTATCATCAGCAAATGCTACCAAACCTGTGGGAAAGGTAAGATTAATTTGCGTTCTTGTCGATTCCACCATCACCTCAGCTACTGCCAAATCTGCCCAATGTGCCAAACTCGGAGTAGCAAAGCCGATAGAAAGCACTAGAGCTGCCAAAAATGAGACAATCAATTTAACTTTCATCTACTTACCTCAATTATCTAAAAGCCAAAATTATCTAAACCCATTCCCAACGCTTGTCGCGCTTGTTGATCGAAAGTCGGGTCAATTACTTTTACTTGCTGGAAATAAGCCTGAGCCTGTTGCTCATGACCGAGTGCTTGTGCGATCGTCCCAGCCCGGTAAAATACTGGTGCTTCCCGCGTGCCGAGTTGTAGCGCTGCGGTGATCGTCTGTTGAGCTGCTGTCACATTACCCGTGCGAAACAACGCCCAAGCCAAGGTATCAAGGGTTTGCGCGTCGCGGCGGATCTTGACTTCATCTCGCATCAAAGATAAAGCATCCTCTGCATCCGACCGGCGATCGCTTTCTAATAACAACCGTGCTAACTCGCGCCGATGACCAAAAGCACCAGTATTCTGTCCCGCCGCAGTTTGTTGGCGCAGCAGTTTTTGGGCTTGATTTAACAGGTCACGCGCTGCTGTTTCTTCACCTTGTAAATGATAGAGTCTGGCTTTACCGCGCAAGACAACGTGATCGTAAATTGTTGTAGCTGTTTGAGAAGAAAGATTAACTTGGTCATAATGACTTTCCGCCGCCTTGTAGTCTCCCAGTCTTGTTTCTAATTCTGCTAAATGTAGCAGTGCTTGGGGATAGCGTGGCAAAATCCGTAAGGCTTCGCGGTAAAGTGTACCCGCCTCAGTTAAATGTCCTCGGCGGTAATTAAATTGACCAAGTAACGTCCGTGTCCAAGCTGAACTACCTGTCTCTCCAGGTTCTTCCGCCGCTAAAGCTAATTTAAAGGTATCAGTTGCTTCTTTGTCATGCCCTTGTGCCACCTGTACCAAAGATTCTAAAGTTAAAGTTCCTTGATTCGGATTTTGGCTAGCTAAAGCCGTAATTTCTTGATTAGCAACTGTCAACTGACCCATAGCTAGATGTGATGTCACCATAATCGCCTGAGCATCCTCACTACCACGTTGGGTTTTGAGTACTTGTTGCGACAAGCGCATAGCCTCAGGAAAATCATGTCTAGCTTGAGCTATCCGCGCAAGCGTCAAAATGGCATTATGATTATTGAAAGCGAGATTGGCGAGCGATCGCGTTGCTGATTGTTCCGCAAGTAAATACCAACTACTTTCCCCAGTAGCCTTCGCCATCTTCAAGTAAACTCTCGCTAAAGCCGCTGGGTTCATGCCACTTTGAGGATCTTGGCTAACCCGTGTTTGATAAAAAGCGATTTCCCTCTGCAAACTACTGCGGCGGTCATTCGTTCCCGGTAAGGAAGAAGCAAAAGGGTAACTATAAGGTGGTTGAAGAGTCGATGATGTTGACTCCGGTCTGGGTAAGATTGTCGGTAACAACACCATTGGCAGTAGTATCCAAAGCCAATTCTGAATCTTTACCTTCACCTCAGGGTTGAAAATTGTGATGTTTTTCATATTTTGTCAAGCCTGCATGGGTTATAAAACTATTGATTTAACAAAGCCCACGCAGGTGGGCTTCGTATGTATAGCGACACCCTTACAGGGTGTCTAACTAATTCGGCAATGCCAGATAAGGGAAGTTACTTACCAAAGGATGATGACCTTGGCTAGGATTACCTGGGACACCATTGTAGGTAACATTTTCTGTAGTTATTGCCCCATTGGTCAGCACAGTTAATGTCTGAGAGATGACATCATCCATGAGCAAACGACCAGTAATTGGACTACCTATGGTGTTTGTAGCGTTGAGATATCCACTATGCTGAGTAGTATCAATTCGCATCACATCAGGTAAAAAAGCTTTGAGGAGAGCATCAGCTCGCTTGTCGTCATTACCGAGAGCTTTAAGTGTCTTTTTCGCCTCAGCGCCTACGGGTGCAGCGGCAGAACTCAAGTCTGCAGTTGGCGGAATGCTATTAAATGCATTGAGGTAATCATTGGTTACAATCAAACCTTCATTCACAGCTGGTCTAGCCAAGCGTTCGACTTGATTGTATTTACCAGTGTGTGGGTCTTTAACTGAGATCGTTTCCCAGATATCAAAAGTACTCGCAGCAGTAGAACCACGTAAGAACGAGCGGGGGATACGGACGACAATAGCATTTACGTTATAACCTTTAGCAAAGTCAACCGCTTTGTCAGGAGTCCGGAAGCCAACTTTGGGACCAGTACCTAAAGCACCTGCACGCACGCGGAAAAATTGTTCCACATCAAAGAAGAATGGATCTTCTCTTAATCCAGCAAACACGGAGACTTTAGAATTACCTAAAGATAAGTTGTTAACTACCGGACTAGCATTAGGCTCAGGATTCAGTGGGGTGGTTTTGCCTTTACCTGTTTTTGTGTAACCATCAGCGCGAGCATTTAGTTGAAATTCCTGTTGACCATTGGCATTTGGGGGGCTGAATTGAAATGACAGTACTACATCTTCACGACCGTTAGGAGCGACGTTCTTATCAGCAACACGGCTGATTTTGAATTCATACAGAGCATTGTTGCTGAAGTAATACTGCTGACGAGCTATTGATCGCGGGTTAGTGTTCATGACCAAAATCAAGTCGTCCTTTCCCGCACTCTTGTTCTGGTCTTGTTCGCGAAACGCATATAAATCAGTCAAGTTGACATTGCGACCCTTGGTATCAACTTCGCCATCATCATGGTCAGAAGCATCAACATGTTTTGGAGCGATCGCTACAGTTGCAACTAACGCCAGTAAACTCAAGCCGATGATTTGTTTGAGATTCATAAGTTATGAGCAATAAGTAAATGGTAATGAGTCAACAAATAGCATAATTGTCAGTAAAAATGCGTAGTCAGACGGTGACATATCAACAAAGGAACACTCAGCCTCCTCAAAAGCAGGAATAACTAGCCTTCCCGTTGATCGGGAGGTTGAGTGATGGAGGTCTTGTCTGAACCTATGATTTATGAACACCCTGTCTGCGGAAACTAAAAGTAGTTTGCCGTAGCCAACTGTTCAGTTTCCAGCCCAAAAACTGCTCACTTTCTATCCACTAAGTAGATGAGAAGATAAAAACATCTCCATATAAATTTTTGTATTGGTTTGTAGTTGCGCTTCAGCGCTGGCTTATCTAGTGCGCTGAAGCGCAACTACGAACCTTTGTATAAATATTTTTTGGCTAATCTTTCTTGGTATTGGGTGATCAGCTTATTTCCCGTTGCCAAAGAATATCTGAGAGTCGCATGACTCCTGCTTTCAAATGGCGGCGATAGGTACTGAAGGGTAAATCGAGTAATTCAGCGGCTTGTTCTTGTGTCGGGGCAGGATTGAGATAAGTGCGATATAAAGCACGGTATAATTTCTCATCGCGCGGCGTGGATTGCAAGGATTCGGCAGCATTTCTGACTAGATTCTGCAAAGTTGCAAGGCGATCGCTAGAAGTAGTCATAACTTCCTCAATCAAACGCGATCGCAATAACAAATTATTTTGTAAAGCATCAACTCGTAAGAAGTTACGCAAAGCATCTTGTACAGCTTCCACAAATTCTGGCTGACTCAGCACTAATAATGATTGCACTGCGCCACTGGCAGGGGGTAATATGGTAGTGTCTGTTGTAGCGGCAATCTCTCTTTGGGCTAAAAGTTGTTGCCATACTATTGGTGAAACTACTCGCCAATCATGTCCGTAAACACCATAACGTCTTCCCCCAACCTCAAAGTCAGCCTCGGTGAGTTGCGCCAAGTCAAAATAGGCTAACATTTGACTCCAAGCTTCGGGGTCAGCACAGGGGAGAAAGGTGTAAGCTAAAGCCGGTGTTTGCTGAAAGAATTGGACAAAGTTGATAAAAATCAGACTTTGTGTTGGAGAGACTGCTTGGTAAGTATCTCGCGCCATCCAAAAGCGAAAAATTGTTGCTCCTTCATTCGGTCGTAACGGCGCATAAGTTTGTAAATATCGCCAACATACCATTGCCGCTGGATCGGCACGGATATCTTCCAGGCTGGCAGTATGTAAAGACACCATCATGGCAAATCCGATCGGTTCTGTCGAAGAGCGAAATACTACTACATTCTCTGGTTGGCTTCGGAACCAGCGAGCGGCGATTTTAGTTGATTCTTCTCCTTCATGCTGCTTTACCATCGCCAGTAGCAGAGTTTTGTCACTCTCCCGCAGCGTGTCTGTTAATAAACTGTTATGCTCTTGCCAGGTAAAACGCATCCGGATCGCTGGGTTGTCCCGGTGTAAGAACATGTAATCAAATAAGAGGCGATGCTTTTCTTGCCCTTGGTGCTGTAGATGGGTGGTGTAGTAATTCCGGGCGCGGTGATGGAATTCTGTATACAAGTCAGGGTTGCGCCACCGTAAGTCAGCAATCAAGACTTCACGGGCGATGTCGTGGGGAAATAAACCCTGTTGTCCTGATTCAATAAATGACAGTCCGCGCAACCAGAGGAATAACTCGTGAACATCTGGCAAATCTAGCATCTGCGAGAGTAATGTTTCTGTGGTGATCCGCACTAAGGCGCAAGCCTCCAAAGCCTTGCGGTGAGAGGTTGTTGGCACTTCTTGGATAAATCTCTCGAGCAGTGTCTTAATTACATCTGGTGCTGATGTGGGAATTATTTCCTGTCCAGCAGTTATGGTATCAGCAACTAAAGATAAGGCAAGAGGATGTCCGTGGGTAAAATCCAGGATTGCCTGATGTTGTGCTGTCGGCACTTCTCTTTTTGTCAAGTAAGTTAAACTTTCGACTGGACTGAGATTGCGTAAAGGTACTGTCTGCATCAAAGCTTGCCAACCAGGATCGCTACGCCAAGCAGCGCCGGGAGAATTGCGTCCAGCAATGACAATGAGGGTGTTTTCCGGTAGTTGAGGTAAGAAAACTTCTCGTAACCATTCGTCTAAGGAGGAGATTTTTTCATAGGTATCGATGAAGATTACCTGACGTTCTACTTGTTTTCCTAATACTTGTAGGGGAGAATCTGCGGGCGACAAATTCATCACCTCACGCAAGGTGCCGAGGAAAGATTCTGGTGCTGGCTCGACGTTACGTGATTCTATACAAGTAACAGAAATCTTCATCTGTCGGCAGATTCGCTCAAACTGATTGAGTAAGCTTGTTTTGCCGACGCCACCAGGTCCAAAAATATGCAAAATGTGGAACGGTAATATTGACGCAGCGATCGCGTTTTGAAATAACTCGATCTCCCTATTACGTCCCACAAATCGGCGATGTCGCTCTGTACCCAATCGGTCTAACAGAGATGCCATTGGGATCGCTCCTCACAACTTCAGTATTATTACTGATGCAGATTTTACCATAAAGTATCTTAAAAAAATATTCAGTAGATTTTAATTTTGCCACTGCGTTACTTGCTGCCTAAGTTCGCCTAAATCTAAAGAATCGATCGCGAATGCTTTCCGCAACAACGCATGAGGAATAAATTCATCATATTTTTGCAATTCCGGTGCTTCTGCTGAACTTAATAAATCTTCATTAGTCATTCTTTGTTGACATAAAGACACAATCTCTGAGTACAAATGCGGTAATTTGTCTTTCGCCAATTTAATATTCAAAAAATAAGGATTCACACCACCGATACTTTGAATTGCCAAAGATTCCCGACAATAGGAATTGAGTAATCTTTGCAGTGTGCTATAAGCGACTGTACCCATCCACGGAAAAATGCAGCAACTACCGGATGTCAATTTCAAAATATTGTGTTCAGCTAAGCCAATATTCTCCGCCAGTTGGCGTGCAACCTGCAACCTTTGGAGGGCATTTTTCTGCAAGTAAGGATATTCTACATTTTCTAGTAAAACTTGGCGCATCCGAGTCAAAATTTTACTGTGGATATTACCTCTCCCACCACGCCAATTAATACTCGCCTTACCTTCAACTCGCTTTACCGCGACAGTCCGTTTGTGAAAGTTGACATCGACAACTTCCCAAGTTCTCCCAGCTAAAGAAAATTGATTCCCGACAAGTGGCGGTTTGGCAATACTTCCAATCTCAGCAGCGTTATCTCTCACAGCATATTCCTCAGTATCAGGAAAAACTGCATAAAATTGAAATTTCCCAACTATTCGTTCACCCGCTAAACCAATAATTAACTTTCCCGCTTCAGTTTTATGAATGTGATCGATATCGATCATATAGCGAAGTAAGACTTTAAAATCATCTAGAGAAATCGCGGCGAAACTTGGTAAACCTAAAACAAGCCTCGCCAATGCCATTGGTGAAACTTCTCCTTGAGCTTTTAAAATACTCATAGTCTGGTGGTACAACAAACTCAAGGGATATCGCACACCCTGAATCGGTTCAATCCAATTTTCTTCTAAATAGAGTTGAATAATCGCAATACATTGCAAAAGTTGCCAAGGAATCTGTTCTGGTGGTGGTGCTTCTGGTAAAAATTTGTCTTCGGCGCAAACAAAGCGCATATCCGCAGCTTCGCCTCGCCTCCCAGTACGTCCTAATCTTTGTAAAAAGCTAGCGACTGACAGCGGCGCATCTAATTGAATCACTCTCTCTAGTTGACCAATATCGATTCCTAATTCCAAGGTTAATGTCGCGGCTGTCACTGCTGGCTGATTCGGTTCTCGCATCGCCTTTTCCGCTACTTCTCGTAATTGCGCCGAGATACTTCCATGATGCACATGGTAAATGTCAGGTAAGGTGGCGGTTGAGGCAATCTGTCTGAGGGATGAGATTACAGATTCGGTCTGCGATCGATTATTCGCGAAGATTAGACATTTACGTGCTTTGCTAAGATTGAAAACATAGCGATCGTAATCTGTAATCTCACCATCAAGATCCCGTTTGACATCAGCCTCACCAACATAAAAATGCTCTACAGCCAGCTTTAACAGCCGCTTCCCCGCCTCAACCGCTGGTGTAATTACAGGTCTATTAGTACCTGATTTCAGCCATTCCTCAGCCAAAGAGTAATCACCTAGGGTCGCCGATAAACCAATGCGACGCGGTTGATTTTGCGTCAAATTTGCTAATCGCGCCAATTGACACAAAATTTGACAACCTCTTTCCGAACCCATAAACGCATGAATTTCATCAATAATCACAAAGCGCAAATCGCCAAACAAGCGTTTAATGTCTGTATGTTTATTAATCAATAAGCTTTCTAAAGATTCTGGCGTAATTTGCAATATCCCTTGCGGATTCTTGAGTAGTTGATTCTTCCGACTCTGAGAAACATCACCATGCCAAGGTACAACGGGAATTTCCGCTTCTTTAACTAAGTCATTTAACCGCGCAAACTGATCGTTAATTAAAGCTTTAATTGGACCAATATACAATACACCAATACTCTTCACTGGACTCGTATGTAACAAAGTCAAAACTGGCAAAAAAGCTGCTTCCGTTTTTCCCGAAGCCGTCCCCGCTGTAATCAGCAAATGAGCATCAGTATTAAAAATTACTTCACAAGCAGCTTCTTGAACCGGACGTAACTCAGTCCAATTCTGTTGATAAATATACTCTTGAATAAAAGGCGCAAGTTTGTTGAATGTGGAATTACTCATATAAACGAACCACAAAGGACGCATTAGCGAAGCGCTAGCGAAGCGAAGCCCTTGGCGTTAGCCGTTAGGCGTTAGAACACAAAGAAAGAAAGAAAGAAAGAAAGAAAGAAAGAAAGAGAGATGTAATTTTGTTAGGAAAAACGAGCGTATTTGTTTATTTTTAAATACTAAGTACTGCACCATCCTCTTCAGCTTCTGTACCACCAACTACAGTCGGTTTAAACTCACTTCCGTGGATTAATTTCGCAAAAGAAATTTCTGGTTTTTGGTGCAGGATATGCAGGACGCTGATTAAATCGCGGACTATTTCTCCTGGCGTCATTAAAGCATCTGCACCCAAGCGGTTGACAATCTCGTGGACAAATTCTTTGAATTCGCGATTTGTCAAAAGTGCTTTATCATAAGCATAATTAGTCGCATGTACATCAGCTAAGCGTTGTAACAGAGAGAGGATTTCTGCCTCAGTTAATGGATTCAGGCGAATTACTGGTCCCATACTTTCTTGAATTCCTGCTTCTTTGACGAAACGACTTTCTTTTGTTCTCCTTCTCCAGGCTGGATTGCTAAAAAGTCCGCGATTGGGATCTTCGATAAATTTAGTTGTTCCGCCAACAAAAATTGCCAAATATTCAGCCTTGCATTGCAGGGTGTCGTTAAACATGGCAAGAAGTCGGCTATAGTTTTTTTCTCGTGATACTGTCGCCGGAATCTGGTATAAATGAACCGCTTCATCAAGTAAGACTAAAAAACCTTTATAACCAATTTCATAAACAAACTTAGCAAACAATTTGATATAGTCATACCAACTATCGTCATCAATGATTACTCGGACTCCTAATGCAGCTTTAGCATCACTTTTAGTTGTGAATTCTCCGCGCAACCAGCGCAGTGCCGAATTTTTTAAATTTTCATCATCCAAACGATAGCCACGCCAATATGCGGCGATGACATTACCAAAATCAAATCCGTGGACTAAGCCTTCAATATCTTGCACTACTTCGCGAATTTTCGCCTCAACTTGGTTATCAAAACCATCTTCGTTAGGACGTAAACCACTATCTTTCGCCACTTCTTGCTGAATTTTATTAATCCAACCTTCTAAAATTGAAACTAAAGCACCACCTTCAGGACGTGTTCTGGTGGCCAAGTGAGTCATCAGTTCTCGATAAGTGGCTAAGCCTTCATTATTAGTTCCAGCTAATCGGTGTTCAGTGGATAAATCAGCATCAGCGACGACAAAACCTTGTTCCATCGCCTGATTGCGGATCAATTGCAGCATAAAGCTTTTACCTGAGCCATAATTACCCACGATAAAGCGAAATGCCGCTACACCCTCTGTGATATCTTCAAGGTCTTTGAGGAGGGTTTTGAGTTCGTTTTCTCGACCTACGGCAATATGTTCAAGTCCAACTCTGGGTACAACTCCAGCACCGAGAGAATTGATCAAAGCAGTAGATACTTTTTTAGAAATTTTCAGCTTTGCCATGCACTTGAAATGAATTTTTATAAATTATACTGTAGACTGTCAATGAAATTTATGGTTAGCTATCACTCCGACATTAACTCTCTGACTGTGTTAGCATACTCCATGACGATTTGCGGCGGTTCAGACCCAGGCTCAATAATTAAATCACCCACAGTTTGATGAGCCAGTTCATTGATAGCGTCAATTAATAGTGCCGGCATTGTCACATATTCTTCGGCAATCTTTTTAATTGTAGCATTCGGGTTTTCGGTCAGGGCGATCGCTTTCAATACCTGCTTTTCATGGTTTGGTAATTGTTCCATAAATTCCGTCCATTCTGGCGATTGCGACTGATTTGATAAAGGTTCTAGTGTATCAAGTAAGTCAGCAAAAGGAAAGTCCTCATCTTCTAATTCACTTTCGCGCTCATCCAAAGATGCTGACCAATTGGGACTTTGTAATTGGTCGCGTTCTTCATACAAAGATAAAACTTGTTCTTTTGTTTGCTCTAATTCTGCTTGTAAAACTAATAAAGATGATTCTAACTGCTGTTTTTGCTGCTCAGACTGAGTGCTGGCAAGTTTCGCAGATTCTAGATTTTTAATTTGCTGTTGTAAGTGTTGTAAGTTTAATTCTGTTTCGTGTTTGCTCTCGTTAAGTTTGATTAACTCCTGATTCAGCACTGCTTGATTTTCTTGTGTAGCTACTACTTGATTTTGCAGTTCAGCTAGTTCTGTCCGTAAATTATTTACATCTTTTTCCAGCAGTTGCTTTTCGCTGTGTCGAGTTTCCATATCCTGAAGTTCCAGCCGCAAAGTATGTAACTTTTCTTCTAATTGCGGCTTGATGCGGTTTAGGAGGGTGATATTACTTTCGAGTTCTTGTTTTAAAGACTGTTGTTGGTCAATCTGAATTTCCAGTTGCGTTAACTGCAATCGCAACGAACCGATATTTGTTTCCACCCGTCGTTGTTCAGAAATTGCCAAAGAGAGGGATTGATGGATTTTTCCTTTGGACTTTTCTAGTTCTTGGGTTTCCGCTTCTATCTGGTCGTAGCGGAGTCCTAATTGCTCTATTTGTCCTCTTAGATTGGTTAAATCTCGGTTTAAATCTTCTCTTTGGTTGCGTCGTTCCGAAACTTGCGATCGCAGGTTGGTAATTTCTGTTTGTAAAATATTAACATTCGTGACTAATTCTTGTTTTTTCCCTCTCGCAGCCGCAAGAGATTGATGCAAACCAGTTTCCTCAAGCTCTAATTCTTGAATATGCTTGTGTAAAGAATTTAACACCAGCATTTCATAATTTCGCCGCCGCTTATCGACAACGATCGCGCCGATGTAGGTAGCTGGTACAGTCACGAAACCTGTGATCAATGCATGTTTGAGATCTCCGGTTGTGACGAGCATAAAGCCAAAACTCACACCAAAGGCGACTAAACCTAAGAGAAAAATTCGATTACTTAGCATTGCTGTTTGCCATTGCTTATATGCTAATAGAGTCAGTACACACGAGCTAACTTGATCTTAACGGTTAGTGTTTATACTTCCAACGCTCTCTCGGCTCGGAAAAAATTAATAAATTGTCGCGCTGTTCTCCCAGACCTTCCATTGTGGCGGGTAGCCCACTGTAAAGCCTGATATTCTAATTCTTCAGGACTGATATTTATACCCTCTACCACCGCCAAATGTCGCACAATTGTTAAATAAGTTTGCTGATCGGCAGGCTCAAAGGTTAATGTTAGACCAAAGCGATCGCTAAAGGAGAGCTTTTCTTGCACTGTATCCCAATTGTGGACTTCTTCGTTCTGAGGACGGGGGCGATCGCTAAAAAATTCGCGAATCAAGTGGCGACGGTTAGAAGTTGCATAAACTACCACATTTTGTGGTCTAGCGGTGACATTCCCTTCTAAAACGACTTTCAGAGCTTTAAAAGCATCATCGTCGGCTTCAAAAGACAAGTCATCAACAAAAATGATAAATTTCTGTGGCACTCCCCGCAATTGTTCTGTAATTTGTGGTAAGTCTTGTAACTCCGATTTGGCGACTTCAATCAAACGCAATTGGCTAGAGCTATACTCATTTAACAATGCCTTTACCAGGGAAGATTTTCCCGAACCGCGACTACCATACAACAAGACATGCAGTGCCGGGTATCCAGCGAGCAGAAATTTCGTATTTTTAACTATTGCATCTCGCTGTAACTCATAACCGACTAACTCACTAAATGTAATGGGATCGGGATGAGAGACACCGAAAAATTTTCCTTTTTCATAACGTAAAGCCTGGTATTGAGCAAATATACCAGTGCCAAACTCATGGTAATACGCCCATAAATCGTCGATTGCTTCCGCCCAATTTTCCGATTGTTCCAGTCGCTGTCGTATAGGCAATTCAGGTGCCCCGCTAGTTGGCTCTTTGTACCATACTACTGAAGCCACTGACAGATGGGCTGCCATTTGTACCCATTGGCTTAAATGAGCGCTGCTACATTTGTAGAGACGATGCAACGCTTGTAAATCATGCTGTGCAGCTGCCCGTAAGGCGGTTGGCATCGCCATTTCTCCTTGCATTGCTTGACGTGTCAAAGGATTATCGGCTCTGAGAATTTGAGTAATCAGGTAATCCTCCCAATTTTGATTTTGAGCAGCTAAGGCTTGGAAATAACTACCATAAGCTTGGAGACAACCCCTGCCATCGGCGTCAGTGTAGCGTATAGCTTGCAACAGATCAAGAAAGGCTTGACCCACAAAGCCATCGAGTACAGATTGGTACAACAACAGAGACGCACAGGCGCGTTGCAGGATTTGGACGGTGGCGGCTGGGTTTTCCATTCATCAATTTGCAGATAGACCGTATTAAGCTATGGTAAATTGTCTTTCGACACACTTCTTCATTCTTACCTTCTCTCGTGTACCGCGAGGGATCGCGAAGCTATCGCCGCCAATAAATTTAAGTACTGTTACCACCCTTAACTTTCCGGACTATACAGTACAAATGTACTCTTGATTCAAAAATGCCTGAAGCCCTACTAGGAGGTGACTAAATCCTCTAAATATTTCTTCATCCAAAATTTAAATAATTAATACATAACTTTAAATATTACTTACTTATTTACCCTTAGAATTTATATGAAAATAAGTACAAACAAGATAGAAAAAATACTGAGAATATAGCTGAGCCTCAGCTATATTCCATCATCAGCCTTATTTACAGCGGCGTTACTTAGAGTAAATAGTACAAAGACTTTAAGCGGTTAGAGAAATATAACAGTTACCTGTATTTAAATTTAAAATTATTTTTCTTAGCAACAAAATAATGAACATCAAAAGCGAAAATTTATACTTAGAGACAAATCTTCAAACAGTTCCCGCAAAATTAATCGATAATTGCCAAAATCTAGGCAAGCTTGAGCGCATCAAAGTCAACAGCGATGGGAATATTATTAGCCAAAGCGTCAAAAATCGCGACTTGAAAACAGCAATCAGCGAAGATTCATATCCTCTTTCCCCGATGCAGCAAGGAATGCTGTTTCATCACCTAGTGGCTCAATCGGGAGTAGATATTGAGCAGATGGTTTGTCTAGTACCAGAACAACTGGAGGTATCGGCATTTACACAAGCATGGCAGAAAGTTGTTGCTAGACATCCAATTTTAAGAACCAGCTTCGATTGGGAAACCCAGGACGAACCGCTGCAATGCGTACATCAGCAGATGACGATTCCGCTTATAGAGCAAGATTGGCGTGACTTGTCACAACTAGAACAATCGACCCAGTTGCAAGCCTATCTGCAAAGCGATCGCGTAGTTGGTTTCCAACTCAATATTGCACCATTAATGCGTCTGGCCCTGTTTCGTCTACAAGAATCTACTTACCAATTAGTTTGGACTTTCCACCATGCCATACTAGATGGTCGGTCAATGTCAGTAATTCTCACAGAAGTTTTCGCCTTTTATGACGCGATTCTTCAAGGTGAAGACTTGCAACTCACTGGGATTCGCCCTTATCGAGACCACATCCAATGGTTACAGCAACAGGATTGGTCAACATCACAAAGCTTTTGGCAGCAGTTATTACACGGCTTTAACACCCCAACACCGTTATTAGTAGACCCAATACCCAGCCAGAAAGACGGTTTTGGTACCCAAGAAATCCGCTTATCCAAACATTCCACTGCGATATTACAAGCCTTAGCCCAAGAAAATCAACTCACCCTGAATACCCTAGTACAGGGGGCTTGGGCATTGTTGCTCAGTCGTTATAGCCGGGAAAACGATGTTGTATTTGGTGCCACCAGAGCCTGTCGGCATTCATCTGTAGCTGGCGCGGAGTCGATGGTCGGACTGTTGATTAACACTGTGCCAGTTCGAGTCAACGTGTCTGGTTCAAAAGCACTCTTGACATGGCTGAAAGAACTGCGATCGCAATGGGTAGCGATGCGAGACTACGAACACACACCACTAGTCAACATTCAAAGTTGGAGTGATGTTCCCAAAGGCACATCCTTATTTAATAGTCTTGTAGTATTTGAAAATACCGACTTGAATACAGTAATTCAATCTCAAGGTGACAGATACAAAAATCTGCATCTTCAGCTAGAAGAACAAACCAACTTCCCACTGACATTAATTGGCTGTGGTTCATCTGAACTATCACTCAAACTCAAATACGACCAGCACAGCTTTAACGACGCTAAGATTGCTCGAATGCTCGGACATCTGGAAACATTGTTGTCGAGTATGGCGACCAATCCGACGCAGTGCTTGGGAGAATTACCATTATTGACGGTACAAGAACAAATGCAATTATGGGAGTGGAATCAGACACAAGCAGATTTCTCCCAGCAAAAATGTATCCATCACTTGTTTGAGGAGCAGGTATTAAGAACACCGGATGCTGTTGCTGTTGTTTTTGAAAAAGAGCAACTTACCTACTATGAACTGAATATCAGAGCAAATCAGCTAGCACATCACATAAAGAAACTAGGAGTCAAACCAGGGGTGCTGGTGGCGGTGTATTTAGAGCGTTCATTAGAGATGATTCCGGCTGTGCTGGGGATTTTGAAAGCCGGAGGTACATATGTACCACTAGAACCGAGTTTTCCAGCTTCACGCATTGAATTACTCCTTTCTTCTCTCCAAATTAACTGTGTAGTGACACAGAATAGTTTGCTACCGAAGATTCAAGAGTTAGCACCGCAACTGAACGCACTACAACACTTAATTTGTTTAGATCGTGCTGTTGAGATACCAGGACAAGTATGGAGTCGTGACTCACTTGACCTCCTCGGTCGCGAAAATCTGCCCCCATCGGCGACAGAAGACGATATTGCTTATGTAATTTTTACCTCTGGTTCCACAGGCACACCAAAGGGAGTCGTGGTGCGTCATCAACCAGTGATTAATCTCATCGAGTGGGTAAACAAAACTTTTGATGTCAATGCGGATGACAGAGTTTTATTTATCACATCCTTGTGTTTTGACCTGTCAGTATATGACATTTTCGGACTTTTAGCAGTGGGTGGCTCAATTCGGGTTGTATCAAGCGTTGACGTCCGCGATCCCGCAGCTTTATTCAAAATCCTTTGTACTGAACCAATCACCTTTTGGGATTCAGCCCCGCCAGCACTACAGCAACTAGCAACTTTGTTCACGAAAGGCTTTGAGAGTAGCAGTCAATCTCAACTACGCTTAGTGTTTATGAGTGGTGATTGGATACCTGTCACCCTACCAGATGTGCTGAAAAACACATTTCCTGGAGTGAAAGTAATTAGCCTTGGTGGAGCGACAGAAGCAACAGTTTGGTCTAATTATTATCCTATTGCCAAAGTCGAGCCAGAGTGGAAGAGTATTCCTTATGGCAAACCAATCCAAAATGCTGAATATTACATTTTGGACTCCTACCTCAATCCTTGCCCCATTGGAGTGACTGGGGAGTTGTATATTGGTGGAGTTTGTCTTGCTTCTGGCTATTTGCACGCCGAGGAATTGACAGCACAAAAGTTCATTCCTAATCCTTTTAGCGATAATCCCGCAGCCCGTCTCTATAAGACTGGAGATTTAGCCCGCTATTTTTCAGATGGCAATATTGAATTTCTTGGTCGGATAGACCATCAAGTTAAAGTTCGCGGATTCCGCATTGAGTTGGGAGAAATTGAGAGTGTACTTGCTCAACATCAATCTGTTGCCGACACTGTTATCTTAGTCCAGGACGATAATCTCGGACATAAACGGCTGGTGGCGTATGTCGTGCTCTCTTCTGAATGTGCGACGAGTGAATTACGGCGGTTTTTGCAAGCTAGATTGCCAGAATATATGGTACCTTCTGTTTTCATTGCGATCGATCAGATCCCACTCACAGTTAATGGTAAGGTAGACCGTCGCGCCCTGAAAGCGCCTGACTCCGCAAGACCCGATCTCGAAAAAGCCTTTGTTGCGCCACGCAATACAATTGAACTCCAATTAGCCGAGATTTGGCAACAGGTTTTAGGTATTCAGCCGATTGGCATTACGGATAACTTCTTTGATTTAGGAGGACAGTCTTTACACGCTGTACGCCTGCAAACACAAATCCAGAAGAAATTAGGCATAAATCTACCCTTAGCTAGCTTTTTTCAAAATCCAACTATTGAAAAATCAGCTCTAATCATCCGCACGCAATCAACATCACCTCAATCAACGATAGTCCCGTTGCAGCCTTCAGGAGTCAATCAGCCTTTATTCTTTATTAATTCCATCACTTATGCTAAAAGGCTGATATCTTATTTGGGTTCGGAACAACCATTTTACGGACTCAGCATTTTTGGGCTACCGGATATGGACAATCAACAGCTTTCTGAACTCCGAATTGAAAATATTGCCACGCAATTTATCCAAGATATGCGTCAGATTCAGCCGCATGGTCCTTATCTTTTAAGTGCTTACTGTCGCGATGCTTATATAGCCTTTGAAATGGCACAACAACTCCAAGCACAAGGTGAACAAGTAGCTATGCTCGCATTGATTGATGTGATTTGGGAGCCTCACCCTCTTAACCTACAATTTTATTTACATAATTTGCGTCAATTTGGATTTGGCTACCTTTGGGATAAGATCAAAAATCGGCTAGAAACTGTCCATGAAGGCATCGGCTTTGGCATCAAAAATCTTATTGGTAGTTTTTACTCACGCATGGGTTCTAAATTACCGCGTTCTTCTCAAGATATTAAGGTGTTAAAAGCTTACGAGCAAGCTGCATCTAATTATGTACCGCAAGCTTATTCAGGTCAGGTTAATTTATTTTTGTCGAGTGAATGGTTGTTAATAAACTCAGATAAGTTAGCTAGTGTCGTCACAGGAGAATTCAAGACTCAGATCATTCCCGGAACTCACAGCAATCTGTTTAAAGAACCTCAACTCGGTTTTCTCGGTAAGTTATTAAGAGATTGTATAAATACCTTATTCATAAACCAGTAATTTTGATGATTTTTTCGCAAAGTTATCGCCGTTAATCCGGTTATGCGGATCAGCTTTGTTAAGCTGGAAGCGCTGGGAGGAGGATTGTGTCAGCGCTATGCACTGGTTATTATCTGGACAGTTAAGTGTCGAAAAATTGACAGTAACGCTTCCTGGTTTAACGCCCTCGTTACAGGGAACAAAGCTGGTACAAATGTCGGATTTTCACTATGATGGTTTACGATTGTCTGACGAAATGTTAGAACAAGCGATCGCTGTCAGTAATGAAGCACAAGCCGATATCATTGTTTTGACTGGCGACTACATCACAGATGACCCCAAGCCGATTCACAAGTTGGTGTTAAAACTCAAACATCTCCAGAGTCGTGTCGGTATTTATGCTATTTTAGGTAATCATGATAATTGGCATCGCTACCATTCCAAAGAAGAAGTTACCAATGCTTTGACCGGAATTGGAATTCACGTCCTGTGGAACGAAATTGCTTATCCTTTTGGTCAAGAATTACCTATTGTTGGACTAGCTGACTACTGGTCGCGAGAATTTAATCCTCACCTAGTCATGAGTCAACTCGATCCCGCAACTCCGCGCCTTGTTTTATCCCATAATCCAGATACTGCGGAAGTATTACAAGTCTGGCGGGTAGATTTACAGTTATCTGGTCATACCCACGGCGGTCAAATTCTCCTCCCTGGTATTGGTCCTATAGCCCAATATTACCTACCCATCCGTAACCGGATTCCTAAAAAGATTCTCCCATACGTACCTTTATTTAAAAAACACAGCAAAGTTATCGATCATTGGGAATGGGCGCAAGGATTTCATCGAGTAGGAACAAATCAACTATATGTCAATCGCGGTCTCGGAACTTATCTGCCGGGACGTTTATTTTGCCCACCAGAAGTAACTATTATTACTTTAAATTAGCTGAGATTAATTACGAGCAAAACTCAACTTCATTGCTGAATGTGGCATTGTTACTTTTAGTACCATTTTTTCTAAACGGCAAAATGGCAACATCATTTTTCACTGTTTAGCTAAATTCAGTATGTCTAACAAGTAATAGGAACATCGGCAATGAGTACTAACCACAAAATTGAGATTGATGACCTGATTGGTGATGCTGTAGCAAATGCCATAGCGCGGCGTAACGATATCCAGCCACTATCTGGTGAGGAAGCCAGCAGCATTTCTGGAGGTTTAACAGCGTCTGATAAAGGCACCACTCCTGGTAAGAATCCAAAGCCCAAATTTGAAGAAATCAAATTTTGTCCTCCGATTGTTGTTGGACTTGTCGCTGTTGATTTTCCTAAATCAAGCCTCTCTTAGATAGGAACTTAAAAAATTGAGATTTGGTAGTCAGTCTAACGCTCTTATTACCTAAGTAAAAATGCCTGGAAACTGTCAATTACATTTGCCAGATTGCTCGGGCAAAATAAAAAGCTGAATTCTAACGTGTGTTCTAACTGCGATAATTTTCCAGTCAACTCTGTTTGACCAAAACTATCTATGACTGAGATTCGCAGCCACAATTGACCTGGTAATATAGATGCAATTTCTGCACTACCTTCTCTATTAGCTTTTAGCTGTTTCAGTTGAGCGATAAAATATCTCAAACTGGGAGTTTCTGTCCAAGCTTGACCTTGACCCGAAAAGCCATGCGACTGAACTGAAATTTCTAAATGCAAAATCCTGGGAGTAGGTAAACTAGCAGAAGTCCACTCACTGACAGCGATATCAATGAAATTATCATCCTCGCAAATGAGGATTTTCATCTTGTCTTGGGCGCGTACCGTAAGGCGTGCTGTGCTATCGCTCTTACTCAAACGGCTGTCGTCATCGCTTTCAATCATCATTGTCAAATGGATAATTAATATGAAAGAATACTAATATCCTATACATAAAAAGCTCTTTTGTTGCATAATTATATTAATTAATTTAAATATTTTGACTGTTATAGTGCAGATATATTATATTAGATTTGTAGCCGTTAAATGAATGTTAAATGTCATTCGATAATTTGTGTAAAATATTGTCAGAAAAATACCCCAACCGCTATGCAAAGTGGGTATTGGGTAGCGAACAGTCAAGCGTAAGAGTGCTTAACAGAGAACTCAGTATCGAGCCAATTCGGGCAGATTATGTCACGTTTCTCCGATTACAAGGACGCATTTTACACCTGGAGTTTCAGACAGAGATCAAATCAGAACCGCCTTTACCTCTGCGAATGCTTGATTATTGGGTAAGGTTGTATCGTTTGTATCGCTTACCAGTAACTCAAGTTGTTGTTTTGCTGTTAAAACCCAGTAAAGGACAGATAATCGAGACAGCTTTTGAAGTCGAGTCTACGCGTCATGAGTATCGAGTTATCCGATTGTGGGAGGAGGACCCAGCTCCATTATTAAACGATCCAGCATTGCTACCATTAGCACCACTAGCAGCATCAACGGCTTCAGAAACTTTATTACGAGATGTTGCTCAAAGGGTGACACAGCTCGATCCACAAATCCGGAGTGAAGTGTCCGGCTATACTCAGATCTTAGCTGGGTTAAAATTTGAGAAGACATTAATTCAACAAATATTTAGAGAGGGGATGATGCGAGAATCAGTCATTTATCAGGATATTCTTCAAGAAGGTAAGGTCGAAGGTAAGGTCGAAGGCAGGCTTGAAGAAGCGAGATCCCTCGTTCTGCGACTATTAACTCGTCGGGTTGGTAATTTACCCGAAGCTTTACAATCACGCCTCAATTTGCTCTCAGTGAATCAGTTGGAGACTTTAGGCGAAGCATTGCTGGACTTCTCCCAATTAGCAGATTTAGAATCCTGGTTTGAGCAGTAGAGAGCGATAAATCAACTACCCGCCCAGCTACCACAGTTGATGATCAACAGCCTGCGGCGGGTTATTTATTTGAATTAATTTATACCAGCAAACAACAAAAATCCTCCCCATATTCGGAGAGGATTAACTAGCAATTGGTATCAGATACAGAAATTCAAAAATCGTTATTTAGTCGAACCGTCGGGACTAGAGCTATCAGAAGGAAGAGTAGATGTGCTATTGGATTTAGTTGTGCTTTTCTTGAGAGGAGTAGAAGTATCACTCTGCGTATTGGGGGAAGTAGTGTCACTCTTTGTCGTGGGCGAAGTAGTTGTCGTTGTAGTGTTAGTTTTTGTCACTTTTTCTGAAGTATTATCACTCTTTGTCGCTGGCTGGGAAGTAGTGTCACTCTTTGTCGCTGGCGCTGTCTTGGTTGGAGCCT
This sequence comes from Cyanophyceae cyanobacterium, assembly GCA_038214545.1. GTDB lineage: Bacteria > Cyanobacteriota > Cyanobacteriia > Cyanobacteriales > Nostocaceae > JBBQRU01. The sequence continues at coordinate 44,721 of JBBQRU010000004.1, forward strand.
GCTGAGGTGGAACAGTAATATTAATCTGTGGTTTTTGCTGTACTACTGGTGGCGCAGCCTGCTGTTGTGGAACTAGGACAGGAACTGGAACTTCTTTCGTTCTTTCAATAATTGTGGTCTGCTGCGGTTGGGGAGTTTGAATAGGCTGCGGAGAAGGATTGGTATTAGTCGGTACCGGAACCACTACCGTTGTTGGAGTATTATCAACCACCTTCGGCTGGTTAAAGTACCAAACACCAGCACCTAAAGCCGCTAGAGAGGCAAGAAGAATGCCGAATAGCATACCACGCGCCGAATTATTCTCATCGCGCTCAACCAGATTCTCTTCTTTGTAACCACTTTCCGTAACTCTACCGTCTACATAACCATCGCGGTAAGAGTTAGAATTGCCTGTTTCCGTGGATTTCGTTACATGGCTTTCAGTGTTACCGTTAGCGTCAGTATAAGAATCTTTTTTAACTTCACTGTTGTAATTTGTAGGATCGTTTGGATTAGACATATCAGTAATTTCACTCCTCTATTAAAAGTAGAAAAACTTGAAACTTGAAATTAGAAACGGTTTTCGCGATTTTATTCAAATCACTTGCTAGCGAGCAGAAGTTTTATTTTATACTTTTGTTCAGCTTGATTACATAGTAACCCCCTTGTCATAGCAAACGGCTCTATCTGCAGAATGGATTTGATCATCCCTCTTAAGGAGGAATAGGTCATATATATAAAGATGATTGTGAAGAATATATAAGGAAAAATCTCTGGGTAAGATTTAAGCGATCGCCGGAAATATCTGTATTATCAATTTTGTTGGCGATCGCGTGCCCTATATCCTGACACCAAGTGCGAACGAGCACAGCGTTGTCGCTTTTCCGGCGGATCGCTCAGCTTCAAAACAGTCAGACAATAAACAAATGTTAAGTTTTCCCAAAAATCCGCTCTTATTAACCCAAACGCCTCACAGCGGTTATCAGTGGGACAATAGTAGCCGTCGCTTCTTTGAAGGTTGGTATTACCGCGTCACCTTACCCGAATGCGGCCAAACTTTCGCTTTTATGTACTCCATCGAAGACCCTTGTGGTGGTAAGCCTCATAGTGGCGGCGCAGTCCAAATTCTCGGTGCTGATGATGAGTACCTCTGGCGGACATTTCCCGATGTGAACAAATTCTGGGCAAAAAAGGATGAACTAGCTTTTGGTCATTGGGGAAAAACTGACTTAAATATTTCACCCAGTTACCTCCCGCCAGCCGAATTTGAACGTCATATTCAATCTGGCTATCAAGCAACAGCCACCTTGAATCAAGGCTCATTTCGCGATCCAGCTACAGGTAACTATTGCCGTTGGCAATACGAAATTCAGCCCGTGTATGGGTGGGGCGATCGCGGTAAAATGCAGCAGTCAACTGCAGGCTGGTTGTCATCTTTCCCGATTTTTGAACCGGGATGGCAAATCTTGATGGCTCATGGTTGGGCAACAGGTTGGATTGATTGGAATGGTAAGCGCTACGAATTCACCAACGCGCCAGCTTATGGAGAAAAAAATTGGGGTGGTGCTTTTCCGCAAAAATGGTTTTGGCTAAATTGTAATTCTTTTGATCATGCAGATCTTGCCTTAACAGCCGGTGGTGGACGACGCGGTGTGCTGTGGTGGATGGAATCGGTAGCAATGATTGGTGTGCATTATCAAGGTAAATTTTACGAGTTTGTGCCTTGGAATTCCAAAGTTACCTGGGATATTCAGCCTTGGGGTAGATGGCATCTTCAAGGCAAGAACAATGAATATGAAATTGAGTTGACCGGAACAACCAATAAACAAGGTACCGCATTGCGGGCACCGACCCAAAATGGTTTACTCTTCTGTTGTCGTGACACCATGCAAGGCGAGTTAAGTTTGGAGTTACGACACAAGGGAGAAAGAATTATCCAGGCGCACAGTTCCTTGTGTGGTTTAGAAACCGGCGGCGAATCTTGGTACGAATCTTGGAAATCTTCCTAAAACTGCTATTATAATCAGTGTTACGTATCTGGGGCTGTAGCTCAGCTGGATAGAGCGGACGCCTCCTGGAGAGTCGGGCACCATAGAGGAAACTCTGTGAGTGAATGTGATCAAACTCGGTGAAACCTAAAAGGTTAGTCAACCACATGGCAATACCGAGCCAAGCCTAGATCGGATCTGTTACTTTACAGATTTAGAATTTGATTTAGGAAGGTGTAGAGACTAAACGGTCACCACCTAAGGGTTTTTAACCTAGGGTGAAGATATAGTCCAGAGAGTAAGGAAACTTACACAAATCTGAAGCGTCAGGCCGCGCGTTCGAACCGCGCCAGTCCCGTTAAATAAACTGAGAAGGAGTGTGATAAATTTGCACTCCTAATTGCTATGATTTGCGAGATATTCGCGCGTCTCGTAGCCTGGTACTCTACAAAATCGTGCTGGTAAACGAAAGAATAGTTGGTATATTTCAATTGCAGCGCCAAAAAAATTTCTTACCCTTGAAAAAGCAAAGATCTAAAAGCAACCCTTTTCGATCTCTCATACTAGTTCTACCCATTGCCGTCTGGTTGAGCTACAAGGAGATTAAAAGCCAGTTAGAGCAACCTGACGCACTCCTTGTGTTGGGTGGTTCAAGTTCGCATTTAGAACGCGAGAAGTTCGCCGCAAAATTTGCTCGCCAACATCCCGATTTACCGATTTGGATTAGTGGGGGTAGTCCAAAAAGTGTGACTCAGCAGGTGTTTATCAAAGCCGGGGTCGATCCCAAGCGATTACATCTAGACTATCAAGCAGTAGACACGGTGACAAACTTCACCACCTTAGTAGATAAATTGCGCGACGGTGGAATCAAGAGCGTTTATTTAATCACTGCTGATTACCATATGCGCCGCGCCAGTGTAATCGGTGAAATTGTTTTAGGTAGCCGAGGAATTGAATTTAAAGCCGTGGCTGTACCTTCGGAACAATCCCCAGAACCAATTCAAAAAACTGTCCGCGATGGAGCCAGATCTTTACTTTGGGTGATCACTGGCTATACTGGTGCCCATGATGCTAAAAATCGACGTTAAATTACTTGGGGTTGATTTCTTGCACAAATACATAAGGCTGGACAATTAGTGTCCGAAATCGTTTTGTGCGATCGCTATTCCATTCACTTATCTGCTGGGCTGATGGTTTGGCAATTAATTCCTTTTCTACCCATTTTTTCATTTCCAAGAGATCGTCGCTAACACTCTTCGTTCCCACATCGAGCAAATCCACAGAATCCGCCACAACAATCACAGCATCCCGTTTCGCATGAGGGATCAACCACTCCCATTCAGCAACTTCCAGATTTTCGGTTAATTGGGCTTTTAAATCTTGCTGTTCAGTCATTGTTTATCTTCCCAAATCGTGCATAGCATTAATTACCTTCGTACACGTTTGCGTTACCGCCTCTAACTCGTACTTATCCGTAGAAGTCGGAGTATCAATCAATTTGCCAATGCGGATAGTCAACGGCACACTGCGAGGGATTCCTAAGCCTGGTTGTAATATTTGATGCGATCCCCATAAACATACAGGTAAGATTGGAGCTTGCGCCTTCGCGGCTAACAATGCTGCACCGCGTTTAGGATCGGCAATTCGTCCATCTGGGGTGCGGGTACCTTCCAAAAATACCCCGACAGCCCAACCACTATCAAGATACTTCAGCGCCGCCCGGATCGCCGTGCGATCGGCAGCACCGCGACTAACTGGATAAGCACCATATAACTGAATCGCCTGTGCCAATACTGGTACCTTAAATAATTCTTCTTTCGCCATATACGCCACGGGACGGCGGACGCAATTGGAGATAATTGGCGGGTCAAAGTAACTAGCATGATTACTGACGACAATCAGAGGGCCAGATTGGGGGACGTTTTCCACACCATAAATCCGACCCTGAAAGTAACCATGCAGCATTGGGCTGACAATCGACCACTTAAAGGTGTGGTAAAGTAACAGACTGACAAACGGTTCGCGGCTAGTGCCCACAAAAAATTCTGCAAATCGGACTGATTTTTAGCATACGCGATCGCGGCTCATTTACTCCTGAATATCTTTGAAGCAACTGACATTTTGCAAAACCAGATCGTCACAAGTCCGTTTAATCAAACCAGTTAGCACTTTACCTGGTCCGACTTCTACCACGCGCTCAATTCCTTCAATTGGTAGCTGCAAAGAGATTTCACGCCAGCGAACCGAACCCGTCATCTGTTCAATCAAGCGCTGTTTTAAAACTTCTGCATCTACACTAGGGAGTGGATCGACGTTAGATAAAACGGGAAATGCAGCCGGATTAAAAGATACATCTGCTAAAACTTCGGCAAATTCTGCCGCCGCATCTACCATCAGGGGTGAATGGAAAGCGCCAGAAACATTTAGCGGAATCGCCCGCTTGGTTTTGACTAGAGACATCACAATTTCGACTGCGCCTTTTGTCCCAGAAATCACCGCCTGTGCGGGACTGTTGTCATTGGCGATGACGACATTGGGAGTTTCGGCGATTAACTTTTCGAGTTGGAGTCGGTCAAAGTTAATTAAAGCCGCCATCATCCCGCCAGAGACCTGATCCATAATTTCCGCCCGACGTTTGACCAGGTGCAAACCCGCCGACCAGTCGAAGACGCCCGCGACATACAAGGCAATGTATTCTCCTAAACTGTGACCTGCAACTAAATCTGGCTGGGAAGTTTGCCGAAGTACATCAGCTAAAATGCTTTCAACTACGTACAAACACGGTTGCGTGTAGAGCGTGCGCGACAATGTATCGGGATCGCTTTGGCAAATATCGATTACAGACCAGCCTAAAATTTCTTCTGCTTCGGCAAACTTTGCTTTCGCATCTGGCAAGTCTAATAAATCTAGTCCCATCATCAGCGATTGAGAACCTTGTCCAGGGAATACCCATGCAGTTTTAGTCATCACCTTCCCCATTGAAAAACAGCTGCACCCCAACTCAGACCAGCACCAAAGCCGGAGGCGACAATGATGTGATTGGGCTGAATTTTACCTTCATTAACTGCTTCATCTAAGGCAAGGGGGATCGAGGCGGCGGAGGTATTGCCGTACTGCGCGAGATTACTAATCACTTTATGTTGAGGGATGTGTAAGCGATCGGCAACGGCGTCCAGAATCCGCTGATTTGCTTGATGCAATAACAGCCAATCGATTTGGTCAATACTGAGTTTCGCTTTAAACAAAGCCTTGTCAATAACTTCTGGTACGCGTTGCACAGCAAAGCGGTATACTTCTTTACCGTTCATTGTCAAGGGTTGATATATACCTTGGCTGACACTAACGCCATTAACTAATTCTTTAGCTTTACCTTGATAAGCGAGATTCAAGGAGTTATTTTGAGTCCCGTCGCTTCTGAGTTCAAATCCAAGTAAGCGATCGCGCTCATTTACCTGCATGACTATGGCTCCAGCACCATCGCCAAATAAGACACAAGTTCCGCGATCCTCCCAATCTACCCAGCGAGAATGAATATCCCCGCCGATGAGCAGGATATTTTCATAAGCCCCAGTTCTAATATATTGAGCCGCAGTTACCAGTCCAAACACAAAGCCAGAACAAGCGGCTGTCAAGTCAAAAGCGACAGCATTTGTGGCTCCTAACTGAGCTTGAATTTGACAAGCACTACCATACATGTCATCAGGAGTCGAACTAGCAAGAATAATCATATCCACGTCTAGTGGTGTTATTCCTGCCATCGCCAGCGCTTTGGTTGCGGCAATAGTAGCTAGAGATGTTAAAGACTCAGTAGCTCCTGCTAAGCGGCGCGAACGGATGCCTGTTCTGGAGGCAATCCACTCATCCGATGTTTCCACCAGTTGTGTCAGTGCTTGATTGTCTAGGGAAGTTGCTGGTGTTGCCGATCCACTTCCTGTAATTGCTATCCCTAAATTTTGCAAGATTATTCTCCACAATAAAGTCTGAAAGTGCTAAGTAGCTATAATTACTTAATTACTACTCAGCACTCAGGACTCACTACTCAGCACTATTTTTGGCTTTGCTGCCTTGATATTGAGACTGAATTCGCTCTAGTACTTGGTGATCTACAGCTTCCTTCGCCATGCGAATCGCATTAAAAATCGAAGGGGCTTGAGAACTACCGTGACTAATAATACAAATTCCACCCACACCTAACAGTAAGCCGCCGCCGTGTTCGGCATGGTCAATCCGCTGCTTGATCCGCCTCAGGTTTGGTTTTAATATTGCCGAACCTAGTTGACCGCGCAATCCCTGGGGTAATTCTTCCCGCAGAATTTGCAGCAAGATTTCCCCGACACCTTCAGCAAACTTTAACAAGACATTCCCGACAAAGCCATCGCAAACGATGACATCAAAATTACCGGAAAGCACATCGCGCCCTTCGGCATTGCCAATAAATGAAATATCCGGATTTTTTTCCAGCAATTGATAAGCGCGGATGGCTTGTTCGTTGCCTTTACAGTCCTCCTCTCCGATATTCAACAATCCCACCTTCGGTTCGGCAGTACCCAGCACGTACTGGCTATAAACCGAACCCATGACGGCAAACTGCTCTAAATATTTCGGACGGCAATCCATATTCGCGCCGACATCCAGGATCAGCACTTGCGAGCTAGCTTTCAGCGTCGGAAACACCGCCCCAATTGCTGGGCGATCAATTCCTGGCAATCTGCCCAATCGCAGTAAACCTGCTGCCATAACTGCCCCTGAATGTCCAGCGGAAACTACAGCTTGGGCTTTTTTGTGCTTGACCAAATCCATCGCCACATTGATTGAAGCCTGAGGTTTGCGTCTGATGGCGCTGACTGGCTCCTCATCCATTGCGATCGCATCCGCCGCCGGAACGATCTCCAACTGCCCTAATTTCGTGTTTGGTGGTAAGGCAGCCTCGATTTGCTGCGGATCTCCTACCAATAAAATCTCCACACCCAATTCTTCTCGTGCCCGCAGTGCGCCAGCCACGATTTCCCCAGGTGCGTGATCCCCACCCATTGCGTCAATTGCGATCTGTACGCACGTCGATCTCATTGCTCAGAGCTACCTAGAAACCTTAAAAATTTTACCAGAAGCCTTCAACCAAAAATTGGGGCTTTCACAATCAAGTTATATCTCATGCCGCTCGTTAGCTCGTGCCTTTTACCTCACATTCATATGCAAATCGCCGTTTAACCTTTGATTTAGCCCTACGCATGTCAGATAAATTATCTTTCACTTTAGATTATTTTGAAGAAAGAAAAAATATTTTGCTCAAAAATCGTGCGCGGCGCTGCTCTTTGTCATGAAATGATGACAAGTAAAGTTCATCAAAGAGCACAATTTTGTGCAGGAAGTTGTTGCATGATACTTTCAAATCCCCAAAGTACCAGTTATTATGACTCATTGGCTGGTATCAGCATAAATCCTATATTATCTCAGTACGAAATTATCTAACGGAGTAAAGAATGCTGGAATTGTTTGGTTCAGGTTTGATTTCGCTGTGGCTGGATATGGCTGGGGTACACGTCAATACACTCGATGCATTAGATGTGCTGTCTTGGCAAAGCAGCCCTGGCTTGGTGATTGCCCCTGATCCAAATCCAGCCTGGGCGACGATCGTCGATCAATATCTTAAAGGACTGCAAGCCGCGAAACTCCCACCAGCAGATCAAGGGGTCTGGATTCAGTCGGGACCAATGTTAATGGCTAATAATCAAGGGAATGTCCCTTTACCAGCAGCGAGTCTCAGTAAAATTGCGACTACCCTCGCAGCTTTAAAAACTTGGGGACCTAGTCATCAATTTGAAACCTTAGTCAGTGCGACAGGTCCGGTACAGAATGGCATATTACAAGGAGATTTAATTATTCAGGGAGGTAACGATCCTTTCTTTATTTGGGAGGAAGCGATCGCTTTAGCTAACAGTCTCAACCAACTAGGCATCAAGCACGTAACAGGTAATATCATCGTGAGTGGCAATTTTGCCATGAATTACCAACTCGACCCTAAATTGGCGGGAGACATGTTCAAACTAGCCCTCAATTCCGCCACTTGGCCGAGAGACGCCGCAATTCAGTACACCTTTATGGCCAAAGGAACACCAAAACCGCAATTAACGGTTGCGGGTAAAGTTCAAGTCGTTGGGCTAGGCTTTTCCCCAATGCCGCGCATTCCCGCCCCTAACCTTGCGCCCAATCCAGGTGTACCTATCCCTGGTATGGATAAAGCCCAAGCCTCCGCAAACCTGCCATCTGGTCGCTTACTCATCCGTCATTTGTCCCTACCTCTAGGGCGAATCGTTAAGGAAATGAATATTTATAGTAATAACGAGATGGCAGAAATGCTAGCGCAGTCTGTAGGAGGCGCACAAGCAGTCCGTTCTATCGCCGCGACCGAAGCGAGAGTGCCGTTATCAGAAATTCAATTGGTTAACGGTTCTGGATTAGGATTGCAAAACCGCATTTCTCCACGGGCTGTTTGTGCCATGTTCATGGCAATTCAACGCTATTTGGGTTCCTATCAAATGACTGTGGCGGATTTGTTTCCTGTAGTTGGCGTAGACCATCGCGGCACAACATACGCTAGACACATTCCCAAGGAATCGGTTGTCAAAACTGGCACTCTAAATGATGTCAGTTCTCTAGCTGGTGTCATGCCAACACGCGATCGCGGTTTAGTTTGGTTTGCAATTCTCAATCGTGGTACTAATGTCTCAGGTCTCCGCACAGAGCAAGACAAATTACTACAAGCTCTTTCTTTACAGTTACAAGTCGCACCTGCACCTGCAGCTATCAGTACCCATCCCATTCTCAATCCCTACGCCGACGTAGGTGCAGCCAACCGCAACGAAGCAGTGAAAAGCTAAGTTTCACAGTAGACTTTTTGCCTAAGGTCAAAATTGAGATGGTTGTGACCGACGAGATAACTGATGCAGTTGTAGACACAATTGTCGCCACAGCTAAAACCGGCAATATTGGTGATGGCAAAGTCTTTGTTTTACCTGTAGCTAGGGCAGTCCGGATTCGTACCAGTGAAGAGGGTGAGATTGCTTTGGCTGTAGAAGAAGCTGTGACTGCTGGTTAAGACCGTTACAAAAATTTAACTTTGGTTTCTCGCCGTGGCTGAATAGCTGCGGCGTTTTTTTGTCTCAACGATGAGGAGCTGCTAAACTTTCTTCCTCTTGGCTAATGCCAATTGAAAGTTCGTGATTTAGAATACTAAAAAGTAGCTTATGCTACAGAATGTATTTTAAATATCTGGATCAAGAGGATAGAAAAATGATTTTGAATCAAAAAAGAGATGTGATTGGGATTTATCCTAGCGGCGATACAGCAGCCAAAGCTTTTGACCACTTGATTTTGTCAGGCTTTTCTTTAAATAAAGTTTTTTTGGTTGGTCAAAATGGGACTCAACGCCTGCAATCACAAAGAGGGGAGATTACGGGTACAGCGACAGGATTGAAAAAAGGATTGTTTTTGGGGAATATCTTGGGAGGAACGACGGGGTTGTTATTAGGTTTGGGTATTTTGGCTTTGCCGGGAGTGGGGCAAGTTGCTTTAGTGAATGCGATCGCTTTTACATTGCTGAGTGGAGGCGTGTGTACGGCGGCTGGGGGGATAATTGGCGTTTTAATTGGTTTGGGGCTGACATCGACACAAGCAACTCAGTACGCGCAGCGTGTATCTTTGGGTCAGTTTTTGCTAATTTTAGAAGGGACAAAAGAAGAGATTTTTCGAGCACAGCAATTACTTCAGTATCAGAAAATTTCTAAAATTAATTAGGTACTAGCAAAATTTGTGCTCATAGTGAATAAGTTTGTTTACGTATCATGATCGGGCTAAAAATACAACTGCGATAATGCGTATATATCTGAATAAAAGTTAACAACCTATTTACAAATAAGTAATTTCTGCTACAGAATACACTAATCGTAATTGTTAAATAACAGTAATCGAAATATCATTATTAGTGCTGTGGAACCAGAAAAAGTGCTAAAGAAATTCTTGTGTGTCGGGGCAATAGCCCTGAGTTTTTTGTGTGGTCCTCTGATGGGTAACGCCCTTGCCCAAGCCGCTAGTGCGCCAAATCCGGCGGTTCCAGATACTGGAGATACGGCATTTATGCTGATTTGCTCCGCTTTGGTGTTACTGATGACGCCGGGACTAGCTTTTTTTTATGGCGGATTTGTGCGATCGCGGAATGTCCTCAACACGCTGATGATGAGCTTCTTGCTCATGGCAATAGTCGGCGTTACCTGGATTTTATGGGGATATAGTCTTGCCTTTGCGCCTGGGTCGCAATTCATTGGCGGATTTGATTGGCTGTTTTTAAACAACGTCGGCTTGAATCCAACTGGTTATCTGCCGCGAATGGCTTATGAGGCTGGATTGGCAAGCGATAAGGTTTTAAACTCTTACGCCTCGACAATTCCGCACCAGGCATTCATGATTTATCAAGCCATGTTTGCTATTATCACTCCGGCGCTGATTAGTGGTGCGATCGTGGAGCGAATTAGCTTTACCGCCTATTCTTTGTTTGTCTTGCTGTGGTCAACATTCATTTACTCACCACTAGCGCATATGGTTTGGGCAAAAGCCGGATTCCTGGGCTTAGCCGGAGGATTAGGCGCACTCGATTTTGCTGGTGGTACAGTCGTCCACATTAGTTCTGGGGTGTCAGCGCTTGTCGCCGCTATGGTTCTTGGACCTCGGCGAACTTATCCCGACCAAGTACCACCGCCTCATAATGTGCCTTTCATTTTATTAGGTGCAGGGTTATTGTGGTTTGGCTGGTTTGGGTTTAATGCTGGTAGTGCTTTAGCTGCAGGCGGTGGACTGGCAACTGCTGCCTTTGTCGCGACTAACTCCGCCGCCGCTGCCGCCGCCTTAACCTGGTTAATCTTAGAAAGAGTCTTGCGTAGCAAACCCACCGCTGTTGGTGCAGCTACAGGTGCTGTGGCTGGATTAGTCGGGATTACACCCGCCGCCGGATTTGTAACTCCTCTGGCAGCATTATTGATTGGCAGCATTACAGCCTTAGTCTGCTTTTACGCTATCAGCCTTAAACATAAGCTGCAAATTGATGATTCTTTAGATACCTTCCCTATACACGGTGTCGGTGGAACTGTCGGGGCGATTCTCACGGGAATATTTGCGACCACAACAGTCAACTCTGGCGGTGCGAATGGCTTACTTTATGGCAATCCGAAGCAAGTGGTGACACAAATCATCGCTGTGGCGATCGCCTATGTGGTTGCAGGGGTAGGCACTTTCATCATTTTAAAGATTTTAGATGCAACAGTTAGTTTGCGTGTTCCGGCTGAGCAAGAATACCGAGGTATGGATATCAACGAACATGGTGAAGCCGGTTACAACGAAGAATTTGGTGAACGCGTGACTAATCCATCAGAGTTACGTAAATAACTTGACCTTCCGTGTTGACAGTTTAAAATCAGACTCGTTGATATAGTCAATCTAATCAGGTGTGGCAAAACACAAAAAAATTTCCACTTTGGGTATTTCTCTCTTTCGCAACCAACATCATATTGATGGTAGCGGTCATCCTACTGTTGCTACGGCAGCAGGGGGTGATTTCTTTTTTTGGTAAAATTTCCGCCCAGACATCTCTCGCAGCGTACCCCCAAGTAACCCCTGTAGCGACGCCTCTACTAGGACCGCGTCACAAACTGAATTACCAACAATGGTTAAATATCCTCTCTACCGAAGCCAAAATCGCCGCTAGCAAACACCCGGAACATTTAACTGTTTTGCTGGGAGATTCTCTGAGTATGTGGTTCCCGCAAGAGTTGTTACCCACTGACAGAAATTGGCTCAATCAAGGTATTTCCGGTGAAACCAGCGCCGGCTTATTGCAAAGAGTGGCTCTTTTAGACCAGACTCGACCGCGAAAAATCTTGCTAATGATTGGCATTAATGACTTAATTAGAGGAGTCAGTGATGAGACAATCTTAAATAACCAGCGGCAGATTCTCCACTATTTACGCCAGGTTCATCCCCAGACGCAAATAGTGGTTCAATCTATCTTGCCCCACGCTGGAGCCAAATCTACCTGGGAAGGACGAGAAAAATTATTGGCTATTTCTAATCAAAGAATTAGACAATTGAATCAACAATTACAGGCGATCGCTACCAAAGAAGGTGTCAACTACCTTCATCTCTATCCATTATTCACGGACGAGCGCGGTAATCTCCGACCTGATTTTACTACCGATGGCTTGCACTTGAGCGATCGCGGCTATCTGGTTTGGCGTTCAGCCCTACTTATGGAGTAGGTTTAATTTAAAGTTAATAATGAGAGAGAATAGGAGAATTTCAATGGATACCAAAGCTTTTAAAAGAGCACTTCAACATTCGGAGAATTACCATCGCAAAGGATTTGGTCATGCAGCCGAAGTTACTACTCAATTACAAACTGAGTATCAAAGCAACTTAATTCAACAAATTCGCGAACAAAACTATACCTTGCAACAAGGCGATGTAACTATCCGCTTGGCGCAAGCATTTGGTTTTTGCTGGGGTGTGGAACGAGCTGTAGCAATGGCGTATGAAACCCGTCAGCATTTTCCGAACGAGCAAATCTGGATCACTAACGAAATTATTCATAATCCTTCAGTAAACCAGCGCCTGCGGGAAATGCAAGTTGCATTTATTCCTGTGATTGACAGCAACAAGGACTTTTCCGGTATTGGAGCCGGAGATGTCGTGATTTTACCGGCATTTGGGGCTAGCGTTCAAGAAATGCAATTGCTGAATGAAAAAGGCTGCAAAATTGTCGATACTACATGCCCTTGGGTGTCTAAAGTTTGGAATACTGTCGAAAAGCACAAAAAAGGTGATTGCACTTCGATAATTCACGGAAAATATCAACATGAAGAAACAATCGCCACCAGTTCTTTTGCTGGCAAATATCTAATCGTACTGAATTTGCAGCAAGCGGAGTATGTGGCTGACTATATCTTGAATGGCGGCAACCGTGACGAATTCATGGCAAAATTCACCCATTGTTTTTCTGAGGGCTTCGATCCAGATACAGATTTAGAATTTGTCGGGATTGCGAATCAAACAACCATGCTCAAAGGCGAAACTGAACAAATCGGCAAGTTATTTGAGCGGACGATGATGCGAAAGTATGGGCCATCTGAGTTGAATCAGCACTTCCAAAGCTTTAATACTATTTGCGATGCTACTCAAGAACGACAAGATGCAATGTTTGAGTTAGTTGACCAAAAACTGGATTTAATGTTGGTAATTGGGGGATTTAATTCTTCCAATACCACACATTTACAAGAGATTGCGATTGATCGCAGTATCCCTTCTTATCACATTGATAGTGTTGAGAGGATTCACAGCGGTACCGCGATTGAACACCGTCAGTTAAATGACAAATTAGAGATTTCGGAAAACTGGCTACCAAAAGGGACAATCGTTGTGGGAATTACTTCTGGTGCTTCGACTCCCGACAAAGCTGTAGAAGATGTGATTGCGAAGATTTTTGAACTCAAGGCGGCTGTAGAAGCAGTATAGGGTGTGGGGTGTAGGGTGTTCTACCCCTAACACCCGCGCGAAGCGCCTGAACACTTGAGGAAAAACTGTTGGAGCGATAGCATAAATCAGATCGTTACGCTCTACCAATATTTTTATGACAGGATCTGAACATTTAATCCCCTCTGACTCCGTCAGCAGTATCACCGTGCCGATCTTCCAATCTATTTGGGGTAGAAAAGGTTTCAGTTTATTTCGTGCAAACCAGGATGAACAAATCCAGCAAATCAAACTTGTCTCTCAGCAATATGAACTGAGGTATAAAGAGTGTCATGGCATCGTTAAAAGATTAAGTATCCCAGAGCCTGTCTTACTCGAATCTATTTATACGCCACTGCAATTTTTTGAGATGCGGGATATCCTGGGTTATGAGTTTTCAAATATAGAAGAAATCTATCAAAAAGCCAAGGGTTGCCAACTGTATGACAGTTTGAAAATTGCCACTCAAAAGCAATACTTGATGGTATTAGGTGTTTTTGGTGCCGGAAAAACTACATTTTTGCGCTGGATGGGATTACAAGCGCTTAAAGGTAAAAATAACGGATTCAAGCAGAACTATATTCCTGTATTTATCGAGTTGAAAAAACTAGATTTTACAAAAATTAATATTCAAGACCAAATTATTACTGAGTTTCAAATTGCTGGTTTTCCTGAAGCCGAAAAGTTGACAAATCAAGCATTAGAGCAAGGAAAATTACTAATTTTATTAGATGGTGTAGATGAAGTACCGACTACGCAAATTTATCATGTAATTAATCACATTCAAGAATTTGTTGAGCGTTTTCGCAAAAATCGCTTTATAGTTTCTTGTCGGATTACCGCTTATCGGCATAACTTTCGGCGGTTTACAGAAGTAGCGATCGCTAACTTTAATGAAGTACAAGTCCAAAATTTTATGAGTAATTGGTTTACCAGCGAAGCCGAAATAAGTAGATGCTGGCAAGAAATCAATCGCCCAAAATCAGTAGTAAGCAAATTCACACAAACACCATTATTACTGACATTAGCGTGCTCACTTTATCAACACTCACCAGAATTTCCCACAAACCAAGCCATCTTTTACCAAAAAGCCTTAGAGTTACTATTAACATCCAGACCAATAGAATCATCTGGGCGACTTTCTCCTCAACAAGAGCAAAAAATCCTTGCCGAAATTGCTTATGAAGCTTTTGACGATGACCGCTTGTTTTTACCGCAATCAGAAATCGCCGCGAAAATCGAAACCTACTTGAGAGAAACCTCCCCACAGCCAGAGGTAATCAATAGTATAAATATCGTCAAATCATTAGCCATCCAATCTGGTGTCATAGTCGAGCGTTCTCCTGGTGTATATTCTTTTGCCTACGCACCACTGCAAGAATACTTAACAGCCCAATACATAGATGACAGCGAGTGGATCGAAAAAACTGTCACTTCGCACCTCACAGACGAACGCTGGCGACCAGTATTCGTGTTATTAGCTGGTTTCATGAAAGGTGGTGCAGACGAGTTATTATTGCTACTCGAACTCGCCGCGCAAAATTATATTACCAGCCCTAAACTCCAAGCTCTACTAACTTGGGCAGACCGAGCTACAAGAGGAAGTGAAGGCAACTTTCCCGGAGTCGCTAAACGCGCTGCTGCCAATGCCATCGCTTATACTATTGCTATTGGTAACGCTCACTCAATTGTGAACGCTAATGCCGAAACTATTGCCAAACCTCACGATGTTCTCAATGCTTACGACATCGTCAAAACTAACGCCGAAGCTAACGCCAAAGCTAACGCCATCACCCGTCGCCAAGTTTCCAGTACAGCCAACGCCATCGCCGCAGCTTATGGAATCGCCAATCCTTACATGGACGCTTATACCAACGCCTTAGCCACAGCCTTTGACAATATCACCACCACCGACAACGCGATCGCGATCGCCAGCGTCTTTGACAGCAGCCAAATTTTTAATAATGTAGACTGGGAAATGGTCATCGGCAGACTCAAAGCCCTGAAATCAGGAGTTCCTAATGACGACGAACCAGTAGAAATTCGCCGCCAATTTATCGATTTGCTGCAACTCACTTGGATTAAAGCCCTCCATCTCGATCCACTCCTCCTGAATTTATCACCAGAAGAAGCTGAAGCCTTAGACAATTACTTTTATACCAGCTTGTTACTCATAAAGTGTCGGCAATCAGCAGTCCGCCTACTAAGCGAAACCTGGGAGGTAATTGAGACGCGGATGCTGCGGGCGTAAATAATTATCAGCCTATAGGATAATTGCCAGGATTTACGGCATGCATGTATTCACTACCAGAAGCGGGCCATCCTCTTTTATAAGTTGCGTCTTCTGGCTTACCCCATCCCATTTGTAAAATGATTTCTAACATTTTGCTATTTTCCCACTTTAACAGATTTGCCCACTCTGTTCTTTGAGCAATTCTTTCTACATCAACTTTTTGAATAAGTTGGTGATCTTTACAATTATTAAAACTTAAGTATAAATCCATCCCATCTGTAACTTCATTCCAAAATTCAATTACGGAATTTTTCGCGGCTTTTAAAGTCTCTAAGTCACTAGGTAAAGAAATTAAGTGCGTATCTACTTCCGGATATTTGAGTGTCTTATTTTTGACAGTTAGTTGTCGCCAAATAATTCCCGAAACTTGATATTCCTTTTGATAGTTATGCACAGCCGACTTAAAATCTTGATATGCTGTAAACTTTTGCAACCCTTCGGTTTTAATCAGCATATCAATTAACGGATTCCCAGTTGCCTTGACCGCCAGCTTCAATCGGTGTCCCTTGAGACAAGCTTGACGCTCAGTTGCCAATATTTGAATTAGCTCCAGGGGGGTGTAAATGTTTGACATAGAATACACTCAAGTTAGGAGTTAGCATGTATTGCGAGACAGAAAAACAAATGAGAGATGAAAGACTCTCCACTTTTAACTTTTAACTGTTTACTTCACATTTTTTGTCACTAGATAGACATTTACAACACTTCTCCTAAATTTATGTCTAAAGATAGAGTTAGGGAGCGAGTAAAATTACTTTACATCTCCCTGTTAAAAATTACTGAGTTAATTCGCCGCTGAATTCATTTATTGGTCGGCGTTTTAATTCCGTTGAGACTTCACGCGGTAACAAATTAAACACTTTTCGCAAAGAGTCGTCCACCTTCTCATATGCTACTTGTCCCTTTTCGTTCAAAACTACTTCTCCGGCTTGATTAAATACAACAACTTGGGGAACGTAACCTTTATAGTAATAACCGACTTCTCGCGAAGTGTAAGTAGGTAATGTGATGGAATCTACATTTATCGGCATAATCTCCGTAGCTCGACCGTAAAACTCTTGAAACCGTGAAACTACGGAAGCGTATTGCTTGCAATCGCTGCTATCATCCACGTAAAATACCACCACTACAGGTTTATGATTGTCGAAAGATTGAGCTAAAGTCGATTTAGGCGGCACCATCGAACCGTTACCGGCATACAACACAAAGATATTGCCTTCGTAATTGTCATCATTAATCCCGGCGATCGCTGGATGCATATTCACAAGCAACAGACAAATCACCAGTAATAAGCATCGGGATAAGAATGTGTGTAATTTACGAAGATGTGAATGTAAAAACAAAAAAGCCATGAACAGCAACCTGAGAATTTGGATTTTGATGTAACAAGATCGCCCTGTGGGGAAGTCTAAAGTAGCAATCCCAGTTGGTGACAAAATCATATTGTAGGCTTTGTCGCTACAGACTGAGCCTCGTGACAGCGTTTTTATTTTTAATCTTACGCGCAATCCACAGAATCATATTGTAGGGGTTCTGCCCCTGACCTGACCTCTGGGACTATGCCAGTTCGTTCTCATTCACACTTCAAAAATCTGCAACTTATTGACTGGCTTTTTTAGCAGCGATTCGGTAAACTCCATTGAGACTGAAGACCAGGCAGAAAACTAGGTTAAAGATGTGGCAGAAAAAATTCAACTTATCGATCGACTGCAACTTGGTTTAGCTGTAGCAGTCGCTAAGACCGTGACATTCAGTGTGAAAACGCTGCGATTGGGAGCAGCTAGTGTATTACCTGGTGAAATCGCCCGTCGTCTTCAACCCCAGCTATTAGAGTTATTAAGCGCTCAGGTGAAGCGAGGAGTAATTCTAATTGCGGGTACGAATGGCAAAACCACCACAGCGCTGCTGTTACGCACAATGCTGGAACGCCAGGGTTACAAGGTGACACACAACGAGACCGGGGCAAATTTAGAAAACGGTCTCATGACTGCACTGCTGGAAGATACTAACTTAATCGGCAATTTGAATATCGATTACGCCATCTTAGAAGTGGATGAGAATATCTTACCCAGAATCTTGGCACCAATCAAACCACGGATTATTCTCTGCTTAAATTTATTTCGCGACCAACTCGATAGATATGGCGAAGTCGATACAATTAGCAAACGTTGGGGAACAGCGATCGCGACTCTCCCACTCGACACCGTAGTCATCCCGAACGCCGACGATCCCACCCTGTGCAATCTCGGTCAACAATTGTCACAACGAGTATCCTTCTTTGGTTTAAGCGAACCAGAACAATATCTCGAAGAAATTCCCCACGCAGTAGACTCAATCTACTGTCCCAAATGCGGACACTCCCTTGATTATCAAGGCGTCTACTTATCCCACTTAGGGGATTATGAATGTCCCCAATGCGGCTTCACTAAAAGCAAGCCTACTCTCGATAGCCGACAGTGGCCACAAATCCTGATTGGCTTGTATAACAAATATAATACCCTAGCCGCCGTCACCACAGCCCTAGAATTAGGACTAGATGAAACGAGAATTCGCGCCACCATTCCCAACTTCCAAGCAGCCTTTGGGAGAGCAGAGGAATTGGAAGTGGATGGGAAAAAAGTCCGGATTCTCCTCTCCAAAAATCCAGTCGGGACAAACGAGACGATTCGGGCGGTAAATCAAATGGGTGGGAAGACTACACTCTTCGTTTTAAACGACCGGACACCTGATGGCACCGATGTCTCTTGGATTTGGGATGTCGATACAGAAACAATCGTGCAAAGAGGCGGAACCTTAATCGTCAGTGGCGATCGCGTCTATGATATGGCATTGCGTCTACGCTACAGTCAACCAGATATTCATGAACCGCTAAATTTAATTGTTGAACCCAATCTTCAACAAGCGATCGCGACAGCACTAGAAAAAACAGCCATCGGTGAAACTTTACATATCTTACCAACTTATTCAGCCATGTTGGAAGTGCGAGAAATACTCACCGGACGGAAAATTTTGTAATTAGAGTAATATTACTATGGATATTGAATTAAA
The DNA here is from genome assembly GCA_038214545.1 of Cyanophyceae cyanobacterium. Lineage (GTDB taxonomy): Bacteria > Cyanobacteriota > Cyanobacteriia > Cyanobacteriales > Nostocaceae > JBBQRU01. The sequence continues at coordinate 63,582 of JBBQRU010000004.1, forward strand.
AATTGGCTGGTTATATCCGACACTAATGAGTACCTATGGCGATCGCGGGAATGTAATTTGCATCCAACGACGTAGCCAATGGCGAGGATACACAGTCGAAATTATCGCCTTAGATGAAAACTCCACAGCCGCCGACATCGAATCAGTAGACATAATAGTTGGTGGTGGCGCACAAGACCGACAACAAGAAATAGTCATGCGAGACTTGCGTGGTGCAAAAGCCGACACCCTCCGCGCCAAAATCGACCAAGGAACGCCAGGAGTATTTACCTGCGGCGCACCGCAACTATTCGGACACTACTATGAACCAGCCATTGGCGAACGAATTGACGGACTAGGCATCCTCGATTTAGTTTCCATCCATCCAGGCGAAAATGCGCGACGTTGTATAGGTAACTTAGTCATTGAAGTTACAGCCATACCCTTAGCAGCAGAACTCAAAGAAATCACAGGTACCACACCCTACCTAATTGGCTTTGAAAATCATGGCGGACGCACCAAACTAGGTAAAGTCCAAGCATTAGGAAAAGTCGTCCAAGGCTTAGGTAACAATGGCGAAGATGGAACAGAAGGCGCATTTCATGGGAACGCGATCGCTACCTATTCACATGGTCCATTGTTACCCAAAAATCCTTTTGTCGCTGACTGGCTGATTCAAACAGCGCTGCGGCGGAAATATGAACAGCCGCTAACCCTTGCACCGTTAGAGGATGAGTTGGCAATTAAGGGGAGAGAGGCGATGTTTAAGAGGATGAGAGTCGCTGTGGAGTGAGGGTAAGAGAGAAACGCGGAGGAAGACAATGAGGTAACGCGGAGGTACGCGGAGAAACTCTGAGATCCTCGGCGTTTCCTTCTTTTGAAGGATGTATGAAAGCTTTATAAAAATTATTAATTAGTTAAGGGTGTGGATATAGACAAAAGCAAGGAGTAGCTGGTCAAGGGCAAAAACTCTTGACTATTTTTTATAAATAAGGGGTATTTTTTATGCAATTAAAGCCAATTAGTCAGCAGGTAGTGGCTGTTGTCGGGGCTAGTAGTGGGATTGGGCGGGAGACGGCGTTGAAGTTTGCTTCTCTGGGTGCTAAGGTTACGGTTGCGGCTCGGAGTGAACCAGGTCTGAACTCTTTGGTGAATGAGATTCAGGCGACGGGTGGACAAGCGATCTCGGTGATTGCTGATGTGAGTGAGTTTGAACAGGTGAAAGCGATCGCTGACAAAACTGTAGCCCAATATGGACGTTTAGATACTTGGGTTCATGCGGCGGCGACAGGTGTGATTGGACCTTTTGAGAAGATTACTCCTGAAGAGTTTCAGCGTGTGGTGAATGTTGTACTTATGGGACAAGTGCATGGTGCAATGGCTGCATTACCGCATCTCAAAAATGAGGGTCGGGGCGCTTTAATTCATATTTCTTCAATGGAAGGTCGGCGGGCTTTACCTTTACAAAGTCCTTATTCTTCGGCTAAACACGGTTTAGAAGGTTTCTTAGAAGCCTTGCGCGTCGAGTTGAAACACGAAGGTTGGCCGATTAGTGTCACCTCCATTTTACCTTCTGTAATTAACACACCTTTCTACAACAAAGCCAAAACTAAATTAGGAGTCAAACCTACAGGTATCCCTCCTTACTATCAACCCAGTATTGTCACTAATGCCATTATCCACTGCGCCGAACATCCAACCCGTGATTTTATCGCTGGAGATGTTGGCAGAGTACTAGATGTGCTACAAAGAATTTCGCCAGAATTAGTAGATGCACTGCTACTACTAACAGCTTTCGTCGGACAACGCACAAACGAACCGAAATCCGAAGAAGGACCCGATAACCTCTACGCACCAACAACCCCAAGTTACGACCGGATTGAAGGCGATTTTAGTAACCTGATAATTCCGAGTTTTCTCGATATGTTCAAATGGCGTAAGTAGGAAACGCGGAGGTTCGCAAAGGTAACGCAGAGGGGCGCAGAGGTGTCTCCGCGTACCTCCGCGTTACCTCATTCTCTTCCTCCGCGTTTCACAAATTCCCATAGTCTATGCGCCATTTCCAATTTTGAGCAATTAGCGATTTCCTCCTTCCTCCCTTGGCGATCAAGGAAGACAGCTGTATTATTATCACTACCAAAGCCACTATTAGGTTGATCAATAGGATTGGCGACGATCGCGTCTAGTTTTTTGTTTTGCAGTTTTTCCCAGGCTGGGGTAATTATATCTCCGGTTTGGGCAGCGAAGCCGATGAGGTATTGGTGGGGTTGCTTACGGTTGCCTAATTCGGCGAGGATATCTGGTACTGGTGTTAGGGGTAGGTTTTCAGGTAGAGATTTTTTGGGTAGTTTTTGAGGACTATATTCTTTGGGTTTGACATCGGCTACGGCTGCGGACATGATGATGATGTCGGCTTGGGGGAAGTGTTGGAGCATTTTTTGTTGCATTTCTGCGGCAGTAGTTACACTGATACCTTGGATGCCTAGGGGGATATCTTGGGTGAGGGTGTGGATGAGGGTGACTGTTGCGCCTCTGTGGTGGGCTGCTTGGGCTAGGGCTAATCCCATTTTTCCGGTTGAGGGGTTGCCAATGAATCTGACTGGGTCGAGGTATTCTCTGGTGCCGCCAGCACTAATTAATACTCGTGTGCCGGCTAAGTCGCGTTGACCTCTGGTTTGGATTAATGAGTGAATATATGTGACAATTTCGGCGGGTTCTGCCATGCGTCCTGTGCCGACGCGATCGCAAGCGAGGAGACCTGAGGCTGTGCCGGTTTGATGATATCTTGGATCTGTGAATAATTGCCGCCAATTGCGTTGGACTGTCACTTGCTCCCACATGTCGGTGTTCATGGCTGGGGCTAATAAGATGGGGCAAGTGGAGGCGAGTACTGTGTTTGTTAGTAAGTTATCGGCGATGCCATGAGTTAATTTGGCGAGTGTGTTGGCAGTTAGCGGGGCAATCACTAGTAAATCTGCCCATTCACCTAAATCTATATGTAGCGGACGGTGATGAGTTGGTTGCCAAAAGTCGGTGTCTGTGTAGGCGGGATGGCGCGATAGGGTGGCGAGGGTGAGGGGGGTGATAAATTCTGTTGCGGCGCGGGTGAGGATGACTCGGACTTCGATTCCGCTTTTAAATAGTGTTGAGACTACCTCGCAAATTTTATAAGCGGCGATACCGCCGCCTACACCAACTAAAACTCTTGCCGATTTTGGGTTAGACATAAAGAAAGTAGAGACGCGAGTTTCCGCGCCTTTACGACTTAATTATTGCTAGGCTTCGTCATAGGGTTCTAAATCCAAGAGATGGATGTAGGACTCTACCAACTCTGGACGTTGAAACGCGATCGCTCGTAGTAAATGCCAATCATTCAACCCATCAAAAGCATTACTATAATTATCCTGCTCTAAACGTGTTGCTAATTGTTCCACGTCTGCGGCAGTCATGGCAGTAATTTCCTTTCTAGAAATGCTGAGAGTTTGCATTATGCCTCGCGCCTCCGTTGAGCAGTTTTCGCAGTCAAAATTAGATGTGTTGCCATTATTGCAGCCACCCCATCTATAATACCCACTTCACCGTGTCCGGAGAATGAAATTTTAATGTTTTATTCGTATTATTACAAAGAATTTTGCTCTTGAGATGGTAAGACCTCCGAAATAAACTCTCGTAGCAAGACGATTGTTTCCGGTCGAATTTCGTGACCCATATCAAATTCTTGATATTTGACGGTGACACCAAGCGACTGTAAAGTCTCCCGCGCCTTGTGTGCAGCGCTTAGTGGGACTACAGTATCTTTTGTTCCATGCGCGATTAAAACTGGTGGTGGTGAAGCAATTAATCCAACCCCGACCTGTGGATGTAAATACCCACTTAATGAAACCAAACCAGCTAATGGAAATTTTAAGCCCACATCTAGTGTCATCGCTCCACCTTGGGAAAATCCCGCCAAAATTGTGCGTGACAAAGGTATACCTGTGCTATTTACTTGATTGTGGATGAATTCGCTAAGTAATTCCCGACTTTTGCCCACTCCCTCATAAGAATTATTACTCAGGTCATACCATGCTCTCGCATTTACTAAATGAGGGTAAGGAAAAGGAGCATTCGGAAAGATAAACTGGAACTCAGGTAAATTCAGAAACGGTACTAAACCTGCTAAATCGTCGGCATTTGCCCCCCATCCGTGTAAAGCGATAATTAATCCCTTCGGTGGTTGACTTGTGGACGGAACTGTAATGAATTGTAAAGACAATTTTTCTCCTGAAGGATTTTAGGATGTCGCCTCAATTTTAGTCATAAACGAACCACAAAGGACGCATTAGCGCTCGCGTTGCGGTTAGATTCACCCACTAATACCCAAAGCGATATATACAATATTCTTCTGTCTAAAATTTTGTCGCAGGAAGGAACTTGGGAATTATGGCGCGTCTTGCTTTGATTAGTGTATCTAATAAGACTGGTTTAATTGATTTTGCTCGGAGATTAGTTACAGAATTTGAATTTGATTTAATTAGTAGTGGCGGTACGGCGAAGGCTTTGAAAGAGGCTGGGATTCCAGTTACTAAGGTGTCTGATTACACAGGGTCGCCGGAAATTTTAGGTGGTCGAGTCAAAACTTTGCATCCGCGAATTCATGGCGGAATTTTGGCGCGGCGAGATGTACCAGAAGATTTGGCTGATTTGGCCGCGAATGAGATTCATCCGTTTGATTTAGTTGTGGTGAATTTATATCCTTTTACGGAAACAGTTGCAGCGGGGGCGACATTAGCAGAGGCGATTGAACAAATTGATATTGGTGGACCAGCGATGATTCGCGCTGCGGCTAAGAATTTCGCTCATTTGACTGTATTGTGCGATCCGAGTAATTATGAAGTCTACTTGCAACAATTACAGCAAGGTGAGGTATCGTTAGAATTTCGCCAAAGTTGCGCGTTAGCAGCATATACTCATACCAGTAGTTACGATCGCGCGATCGCTGACTATTTAACCAGTCAATCACCCACCGCAACACCACAATACACCCTCTCTGGTCAACAACTGCAACCCTTGCGCTATGGCGAAAACCCGCATCAAAGCGCCGCCTGGTATCAAACAGGTAATACACCCACTGGCTGGACAAGTGCGACAAAATTGCAAGGCAAAGAACTCAGTTATAACAACTTAGTTGATTTAGAAGCTGCTCGAAGAATCATCGCCGAATTTCCGAATCATCCCGCCGCCGTCATCCTCAAACACACAAACCCCTGCGGTGCAGCCTTAGGAAACAATCTCACCGAAGCATATACAAACGCTTTTCAAGCTGACTCAGTCTCAGCCTTTGGGGGAATTGTCGCCCTGAATCAGCCGATTGACGCCCAAACAGCCACCGAACTCACTAAAACCTTCTTAGAATGCATTATTGCCCCAGGTTGCGAACCAGCAGCCCAAGAAATCTTAGCCGCCAAAACAAATCTCCGGATATTAATCTTACCTGACTTCAACACCGGACCCAAAGAAACAATCAAAGCGATCGCTGGTGGATTTTTAATGCAAGCCGCCGACGATATAGTTACCGACCCAACCTTATGGCAAGTAGTCACCGATAGACAACCCACGGAAACCGAATTAGCCGAATTGCTATTTGCCTGGAAAATTTGTAAACATGTTAAGTCTAACGCCATAGTTGTCACCCGCGATCGCACAACTGCTGGAGTTGGCGCTGGACAAATGAACCGAGTCGGTTCCGTCAAAATCGCCCTAGAACAAGCCGGTATCAAAGCCGAAAACGGATACTTAGCCAGTGACGGCTTCTTCCCTTTTGACGACTCAGTCAAAACAGCCGCCGCCGCCGGAATCACCGCCATAGTCCAACCCGGAGGAAGCCTGCGCGACCCTGACTCAATCAAAGCCGCCAACGAACAAGGTTTACTGATGCTACTCACCGGAGTCCGCCACTTCCTGCATTAATCCCATGTGCCACTCCCAAAACTGCCACACAAAATACTTGCCATATCCATAAACACCTGCTACCTTATAGGAGTGTGTGAGGAGTAAGTTTAATACGAAAAGCGCTTGGGGTGGAAACACGGCAACACTCCCAGGCGCTTTTTGTTTTAGACCCACAAAGATATGCCACTCCTAAAACTGTCACACAAAATACTTGCCAGATCCAAAAACACCTGCTAATTTATAGGGGTGTGTGAGGAGTAAGTTCAATAAGAAAAGCGCTTGGGGTGGAAACACGGCAACACTCCCGAGCGCTTTTCTTTTATAAAACGCAGAGAACGCCAAGGTAACGCCGAGATCCGCAGAGCAACTCCGCGAACCTCCGCGCCCCCTCCGCGAAGAACTCCGCGTTTCAAAACCCCCTCCTTGATAGCATCCTCAAAATTCCGGGAACCCTAAACATAAACCCCCCAGGAAATCCCAATGCTAGCTTGGTTCATCTGCGTCGTCATCATTGTCGTAGCGCTACTGCTATCAAAATATAACTATCGTGTCCAAAACTGGTTCAGACGCACCCAAGAAGACATCGGGTGTGCGCCACTGCGCCGCAAAGCGCTAATGCTGACCAACTACCA